>JBKJIA010000221.1:0-5306 GCA_046598735.1 Polyangiales bacterium | reverse complement strand
CTTACCATGTCGAGGTTGCTTTCAGGCAATTGCAGAATCGCGCCCGAGTTCGCGGCGTGGCGTAAGGGTGGCTGGATGCTGCGCCGTGTGTAGAAATCGAGCACTTCATGAAACCGTTCGAGCTGCAGCCGGGCATGCGTAAGGTCTGGCTCGTCGGCGTTGGCGAAGTGAGTAAAGATGCCTTCGACCTGAGCATGTTTTAGACACAAAGACGCTTCGAGTAACTTCTCGGCGTGGTACCAATGCACGCCGATGCGCTCCATACCCGTGTCGATCTTGAGATGCACGCGTGCGCGTTTGCCCATGCGTTCGGCGCATGCCTCGATGGCGGCGAGCTTGTCGATCGACGAAGCGGTAAGAGTAAGGTCATGCGCAATGAAACGCGGCACCTGCGAGCCCACGATGCCGCCCATCACCAGCACGGGAATCGTTAAGCCTTCTTGACGAAGTCGCAGCCCCTCCTCGAGATAGGCCACGCCCACGTAAGGCGCGCCGATTTGCTCGAGTTTGCGTGCGACTGCCACGAGACCATGACCGTAAGCATTGGCTTTGAGCACAGGCATCACCTGCGCGGGCGACACATGCGCCGCTATCACACGGAAGTTGTCGGCCAGGCGATCCAGGTCGACCTCGATGTGCGTAGGCCGCAACTCGTCGGTCGCCAAAGTCGGCTCATGCAGCGCGCTCACAATCGGGGTTTAAGCACGAAATGCGCGTGAAGTCATGGTTGCGGAGGAAACACTCTGCGCATGCTCTCTTCGGCGACGTAACGCCCGAACCTATCGGCGAGCGTGTAAGGCACGAGCCTTAGCAGCACAAAAAGCCGCGATTCCAGGCCGAAAACCACGCGCGCGCGATTCTTGCGAATGGCGCTCACCACCTTGAGCGCGAGCTTCTCGGGCGTAGGCGCGTACTTCAACAGTGGCTCGAGATCGAGATGCTCGAGATTGACGCCGGGTGCCTTGGCGATGCCCGTTCTCATGATGCCCGGACAGACATGCGTGACGCCCACGCCCGAGGCTGCGAGCTCCCAACGCAACACTTCGCTGAAGCCAACCACGCCGAACTTCGAGGTGCTGTAGGCGGTCATACACGGCGCGCCCATCAAGCCTGCGCCCGATGCGATGTTCACGATCTGACCTGAGCCTTGTGCAACAAAATGCTTTCCGAACACGCGCGAGCCATGGATCACACCCCACAAGTTCGTGTCGATCACGCGGCTTATTTGCTCATCGGGCGCATCGAGCAGCCTGCCGGCGTGAAAGACACCCGCATTGTTGACGAGCACGTGGCAAGCACCGAACTGTTGCAGAGTCATCGACAACAGGTGCCCGAAGTCGGCTTTATGCCGCACATCCGTACGCACGCAGAGCGCTCGCCTGTCGAGTGCGCGAACCTCTTCTGCGACCTGACGCAAGCCTACTTCGTCGATATCGGCGAGCGCCAGGTCTGCGCCTTCGCGTGCAAGTGCCAAGGAGATTTCGCGTCCGATGCCAGCGGCTGCGCCTGTCACGACGGCGACTTTGTTCGTGAGGTCCATGTTCATCTTAAGTGGAGTCCTATACACGGCTAGGGCCCGGGCTTACCAGGTGAAGCTTCAGTCGATACGACGTACGCGAAACTTACGCCCTTTGATCTTACCTTCGCTCAGGCTCTTGATGGCTGCTTCGCTCACGTCCCGGGACACAGCTACGTACGAAAAGTGATCGTGGATCTCGATCTTACCTATTTCGGTTGCCTGCAGATTGCCAGCATCGCCGGTGAGTGCGCCTAGGATATCGCCGGGTCTTACCTTTTCCTTGCGGCCACCGGAGATCTGGATCGTGTCCATCTTGGCGTCGCGGGCGAGCACCTGCGAGAGCACCGCCACCTCGGGTTGCGCATCGCCGGAGCTCATCGAGATGCGCTCGATGCTCACGCCCGTTACTTCTTCGATCGCGCGCACCTTACTCTTTTCACGTTCGGTCGCGATCGACACTGACAAGCCGGCCTTGCCCGCGCGGCCCGTGCGTCCGATGCGGTGTACGTAAATCTCTGGCTGCGAGGGCAGATCGAAGTTGACGACAAGGTCAAGATCCTTGACGTCTATACCGCGCGCAGCCACATCCGTTGCCACCAGGATGCGCGTGCTCGAATTGCGGAACTTCGCCATCACTTGATCGCGATCGTATTGCTCGAGGTCTCCGTGCAGGCTGGCGACACTCATGCCGGCTTTGGACAAGGTCTTTTCGAGCTCCGCTACGCTTGCCTTGAAGTTGCAGAAAATCAGCGCCGATTCGTGGGGGTGATGGGCGAGCACCCAGCGCAATGCGAGTACCTTTTGCTCGGCTTCGGCGGTGACATAGAGCTGGCGAATATCGGGTTGCTCATCCGCCTCATCTTCGATGGTGACGCGTACGGGATCACTCTGATAGGCGCCGCTCATGCTCTCGATCGAACGCGGGAAGGTGGCCGAGAAGAAGACCGTTTGGCGCGGCGTGGGGGCCTTGCCGAGGATCTCTTCCATGTCCTCTTGGAAGCCCATGTCGAGCATGCGGTCTGCTTCGTCGAGCACGATGGTTTCGATTTGGCTGAGGTCGAGGATGTTGCGACGCAGGTGGTCGAGAATCCGGCCGGGCGTACCCACCGCAAGATGCGCTCCCCGTTCGAGTGCGCTCGCTTGGGGACGCAAAGGCTCTCCGCCTGCGAGCACCAGCACCTGTAAGCCGCGATGTCTGCGCCCAAGCTTGCGCATCTCGCGCGCAACCTGTGCGCTGAGCTCGCGCGTTGGACAGACCACCAAGCCCTTGAGCGCACGCGTCTGCATGTTGAGCTTGTGCAGCATCGGCAGCGCGAACGCGGCTGTTTTTCCGCTGCCGGTTTTCGATTGTCCGATCAGGTCTTTACCATCCAGAAGGAGTGGAATGCTCTCGGCTTGAATGGGTGTAAGTTTCTCGAAACCGAGCTCTGCAACCACAGCGAGTAGATCGGGCGAAAGGGGAAGCGAGCGAAAGTCAGAATTGCCAGCGTCGGTCATGGTCGCCGTCCATAGCTCGACCAAACGGGGTCCAGCCAGGCTAGGCGCCTCTTAATACTTAAGCTCTGTGATGTTTGATACGGTGGGGCACGGCGATGTGCCGAAAAACTCCGGGGAGGTGCACTCATGGGCGACAAATCACCCAAATCCAAGGACAAGAACAAGAAGCAACACAACGCGACGAAGGACAAGAAGAGCGCCGACAACGCCTCTGCGACTGCCTCCAAGCGCAAGGATTCGCCAAAGTAAGGCACGCGTTTGGGCGCGCGGACCAAGGCCCGGAAGCGCGTCGACGGGTCCCAGATTGGCATCTATCATCGCTGCCATGAGTAAGACAGCAGGGGACTTGCCGACGCGCGCCGCCAAAGCCGCCCAACCCGCGCAGGCAGCACGAACGGCGCGAACCGTAAGTCGCTGCGACTGGAGCGCGAGCCATCCGCTCCTCATCTCGTATCACGATGAGGAGTGGGGAGTGCCCGTTCATGATGATCGCCAATGGTTTGAAAAGATCGTGCTCGACGGTGCGCAGGCCGGTCTGTCGTGGCTTACCATTCTGAAGAAGCGCGAGGCCTATCGTGCAGCGTTTCATAACTTCGATGTCAAGCGTGTGGCGCGCTTTGAAGACACAGACTTCGAGCGGTTGCTCGCCGATCCAGGCATCGTGCGCAACCGACTGAAGATCAAGTCAGCCATCGTCAACGCGCAGGCGTTTATGGCGATTCAGCGCGAGTTTGGCTCCTTCGACGCATACATCTGGCACTACGTCGCTGGGCGCCCTGTGCAAAGTAAGGTCGCGCGTCGCGAGGATTGGCCCGTCCGCACAGAGCTTTCAGATGCTGTGTCGAAGGACTTGAAGCGACGCGGCTTCAGCTTTGTGGGCTCGACGATCGTGTATGCGTTCATGCAAGCAGCGGGGCTCGTGAACGATCACCTCGTCACTTGTTTTCGGCACGAGCCCGTCGCGCGCCTTGGAAAGTAAGGTCGAGCCTCCGAGCCATAGGGCGTGCTGTCAACGTGTGTCAGTCGTCGCTGCGCTGCAGTGAAACGTAAGGTTCGCCATCTTCGTCGGTCGATGCATGTACTTCGATCGGCCGACAGCAGACTGCGCAGTCCTCTACGTAGCGCTGCGTGCGTCCGCCGCCTTCGTCGATCCACAGGGCGACCGGCTCGCCACAATAGGGACACACGCTCTCGATTTCCATGCTCCGGGTTTAGCACGGCGGAGGCTCGAGGTTCTGGCCACCATAGCTCTCGAAGCGTCAGCTCGCTTTGGCGCGCTTTTCGATCACTTGCTTGAGCGGCGGAAATACGTCGTTGTCGGCCACTTGCTGCGGCGAAAACCAGAACGCCTCGACCACCTCGCGATGATCTACCCTTACTGTCGGTCGCTCATCGACATCGAGCGTAAATATCGCCACGTGGTCCTGTTTGCCTTCCCAGTCGTGCGTCACTTCCAGTGCGAGCTCGAGCTGACTGGGATTGACCGCGAGGCCGATCTCTTCGCATAGCTCGCGCACAGCCGCTTCGCGTGCGGTCTCGTGACTGCGCAGGTACCCGCCGGGCGCGCTGTAGTATGAAACGTAAGAGTTGCGGACCATCAACACCTGACCGCGGCAGAAGATCGCGACCAGCGCACCATGGGTAGTGGGCCGGCGCAGGCGCCAATAGGCGCGCATCAGCTGATAGGCGCACAGATAACCGAGTTGCAACGCGAGATCCAAGCGCGTGGGTCGTTCGACACTGCTGGCTTCGCGTTCACTCACGTCCTGATGATCGTACGTCAGGGCGCACGCTTGCAGCAACCCCGGCTCGCGAGCGCGCTGACGCGTGTGGCCTTTGCGTGCAGTGGACGGAGCGCGATCGGTACATCAGCCCACGCAACCGGAGCAGGACAAAAGGCGTGTGTCTGCGCACGAGACCCAGACTGACCTGCAGCTCCGTACTAGGGCGCAGCGAGGGCATCTGGTAGAGCCGGTCCTTACCGCTGTGGTGCGGGGAGGGATAGCGATGGAAGCCGGAGTTCAGATCGATGTGCCGCTAACGAACGAGACAATCAGCGTGCTGCCTAAAGCGCGCTTTCTGCCCGAAGTTGGCTCGACTCGTTATCACCTGATGTTGTCTGTCATCGCGATCTTCGTGCTCGGCCCGTTGGGCGGTATCGCGGCCACGTACATGAACCTCAGCCTTGGCTTCTTCGTGGGCGGGCAAGTGCTGGCGGGCATTCTGGGCAGCGCCGTGACTTACGGTTACGGAGCCGAAGGTCGGCACGGCGCCAACTACATGCAGACCA
>JBKJIA010000093.1:0-2911 GCA_046598735.1 Polyangiales bacterium | reverse complement strand
GTTTGGTCATGCTTGGTTTGGCCCACGGCTGCGCACGCGACACCGATGCTTCGGGTGAGGGTCCCGCATTGGGGATGCAAAACGACGACGCGGCGTGCCTGAAGGCGGCCTCAAGATTCCTGGCTGTCCCTAGTTCTTAGGCACGCGTGCCGCCCTTGACGAGTGCGCGATTTCGGCGCATTTCTAGGGGGCAAGCCGTCGGCAGTATCCGACGTGCCTCGAACAAGCCGTGGGACGGCAGTATCCGCCCCGCACATGGAGACGACAATATGACGAATGTGAAACTCCCGGACGGGTCCGTCCGCGTGCTGGCCGAAGGCGCGAGCGCCGCGGATTTAGCCATGGCCATTGGGCCTGGTCTCGCGAAGGCGGCCGTTGCGGCCAAGGTCAACGGCACCATCGTCGACCTGTCGCGCGCCTTGCCCGACAACGCCGAGGTCGCCCTGCTTACCAAGCGCGACACGGACGCCCTCGAGGTGCTGCGCCATTCCGCCGCGCACATGATGGCGGACGCGATCTTACGCGTGTTCCCCAAGGCGCAGCTGACCATAGGCCCCGTTGTCGAAGATGGCTTCTACTACGACATCTTCTTGCCGGAAGGTAAGATCACGCCCGACGACTTCCCTAAGATCGAAGAGGAGATGCAGCGCATCGCTGAAGCTGCTTCGCCCTTTGTGCGTTGTGTGTCGACCTACGATGATGCCAACGAGCACTTCGCTCGCTACAAGGCAATTGACGGCGGCTCGAACAAGTTCAAGCAAGAGATCATCGGTGACATCAAGGCGCGCGGCGATGAGCTTACCTTTTACAAGCACGGCGACTTCATCGACTTATGTCGTGGTCCACACGTGCCGCACACGGGTTGGCTCAAGCATGTGAAGCTTACCAAGACCGGTGGCTCTTATTGGCGCGCGGATGCCACACGCGAGCAGCTGACGCGCGTCTACGGCACGGCTTTCTTTGATAAGTCGGAGCTGAAGGACTACTTGCACATGGTCGAAGAAGCCAAGAAGCGCGATCATCGCGTGCTTGGCGAGAAGCTCGATCTGTTCAGCTTTCACGAAGAAGCCCCTGGTTTTCCCTTCTTTCATGCCAAGGGCGCCACGCTCTTTACGCTCTTGACTGACTATATGCGCAAGCTGTTGCGCCGCCGCGGTTATACCGAAGTCAAGACGCCGCTCGTGATGAGCGAGGAGCTCTGGCACACCTCCGGTCACTACGACAATTACCTCGAGAATATGTTCTTCACGAAGCTCAAGCTGCGTGACCTGAACCATCCCGAGATCGTGCGCGATAACGTCGAAGAAGAGCGGCCCATGGCGGTAAAACCCATGAACTGCCCCGGCCATTGCATCGTGTACCGCACCCATTTGCACTCGCATAACCAGTTCCCATTGCGCATCGCGGAAATGGGCTTGGTGCATCGTCGTGAGCTAAGTGGCGTGCGCCACGGCTTGTTCCGAGTGCAGGCGTTTACGCAGGATGATGCCCACCATTTCTGCACGCCCGATCAGATCGAGAGCGAGATCTCGATGCTGATCGACTTCTTCAAGGAGCTGTACGGCGCCTTCGACCTTACGGATGTTCGGCTTGAGCTCAGCACCCGTCCGGCCAAGAGCATCGGGTCCGACGAAATGTGGGAAAAAGCTGAGGGCGCACTCAAGCGTGCGCTCGATCAGAACGGGGTCGCCTACCAACTTAACCCGGGCGATGGCGCGTTCTACGGACCTAAGATCGACTTCCACATTCGCGACGTGCTCAAGCGTTCGTGGCAGTGCGGTACCATCCAGCTCGACTTCTCGATGCCGGAGCGCTTTGGACTGTCGTACATTGGCCCTGACGGTCAAAAGCACACGCCCGTGATGTTGCATCGCGCGGGCTACGGCAGCATCGAGCGCTTCTTGGGCATCATCATCGAGAATTACGCGGGGGCTTTCCCCCTGTGGTTGGCACCCGTGCAGGTGCTAGTGATCCCGATCAGCGAAAAGTTCGTGGCTTATGCCCGCGAGCTACACACGAAGCTACTCGACCTCGGCCTGCGCTCGGAGGTCAACGTCAGCGATGATCGCGTAGGGTATAAGATCCGCGAGGCCAGCTTGCAAAAGCTACCTTACTCGATCGTCGTAGGCGAAAAGGAGCAGGCGAATCAGAGCGTCAACGTGCGCTCGCGCGACAAGGGCGAGCTTGGTGAAATGAGCTTTGACGCCTTCATGTCGTCACTCGAAGTGTGGCAGAAGTGACGGACGACCCGCGCTTCAATCCCCTCGAGATTCGCGCGCCGCGAGGCTCGAGCTTCGTCGAAATCGAGTGGGCTGACGGTAAGAAGACTCACTATGAGAACGAGGTGCTGCGCGGTTTTTGTCCGTCTGCGTTGTGGCAGGGCCACCAAGGCCCGTTACGCTACATTCCAGGCGGCCAGACCACGCTCCTTGAGATCGAAGAAGTGGGTAGTTATGGGGTCAAGATAAGCTGGCCCGACAACAACACGGGCATCTATACCTTTCGCTTCCTGCGTCAGTTGGGCGAAGTGGAAGGTGACCCACGCAACCAAGAGTTTGGACGCTAGCAGTCCACGAACCTTGGACCGATATCCGGTGCCTGGTCACGATCGTGATCGCGACTCGAGGGCTGCATCGACGTGCTTCTTCACCGTGCGTCGATCGAGGCCCGTGATGCTAGCGACCTCCACGTAGCTCTGCTTGCGTGCGTACAACATGCTGCAGTAGCGACGCGTCAACTCCTCCGCCGTGAGCTCGCCGCGTTCCATCGCTTCGAGCAGGTTGCCGCTCGCGGGGGCGGATGTCCTTACGCTGCTCGCGCAGCTGCCCGTCAGCAAAACACGGCGCACGCATTGCTCAAGCTCGCGCACATTGCCCGTGAAGGGATAGTCTGGGCCGAGATCCCCGCTTAT
>JBKJIA010000015.1:0-3601 GCA_046598735.1 Polyangiales bacterium | reverse complement strand
TGCAGGAGATCGCTCACGACGGCAGAGCCGCCTGGCGAATCGATATAGAGCAGCACTCCCGCCACGTCCGGGTCCTGGGCCAAGGAGCGTAAAATGGCGGTCGTGGGGCGTAACTCGATGCCTCGCCCTGCCCCCGCACCAATGGCGCCTTCCAAGCGCAGCACGGCGACGCGCGGTGCCGGCTGCAACGGACGCCAAACAGGCTTCGTGGCGGTTGCTAGATAACGCGTCGCTCGCAGCGGACGCTGTTTTTTGATGGCGAAACCGAGCTCTGCATAGACCTCGTCTTCGTACTTGGCGGCGTCGACCAGGCCGGCCGTGACCGCTTGGTCGGCATTGAACATGGCTTGGTCGAACAACGCGTCGACCTGCGTCGCGTCGATGCGCGGACGGTCCAGCAACGCTACGCGCAACGTCTGCTGCAGCGCCCCGACGATCGCCGACAGCTGTTCGCGCTCCCGTTCACTCATGCTCGCGCGCGCCAAAGGTTCCGCGGCAGTTTTGTATGCGCCTTGGGCGAGCACATCGATCTCAACACCCACACGGTCCAGGAGCGGCTTGATGTAAGTGCGTGAAGCCATGGGCCCAAGCAGGGTCAGAGTCGCTGGCGGGGCGATCCATACGGTGTCCGCTGCGCTTGCTAGATAGAGCGTTCCTTGATCACCACCGTCGGGCAGATAGACGACCACGCGCTTGCCGTGGACCCGCATCGCGAGCAGCTCCGCGCGCAGTGCCGTGCGCGTAGCCCAGCCCGAATGCACGCCGTCAAGCTGCAAATACAGGCCTTTTACCTGCGGATCGCCCGCTATCTGCTTGAGTAAGCGACGCACGCGTGAGACCGCATGCTTGGGTGGCCGCAGCCCTTGCATGATGCTGCGTAACCATGCCGGCCGCGGACGTTCGAGCAGGCTCAGCTCCCCATGAAGGCGTAACGACACCCACTCGGCACGACGCGCTCGAAGACGCACCAGACGTGGCACGAGCCCCCACACGGGCCAGGTCAGAACACGCAGGACGTTGATCAATAGGCGCAGAATGAGCAGCACGAGGCCAGGCTAGCGCGCTGGCATTACCATCGCTTTGTGCTTTTGAAGGTCTTCGTACCGATTCCCGTTCCCGGTGCGCGCGCACTACGATATCGTTTTGCTTCACTCGAACCTCTCCGCCCCGGTGCTAAGTGCGCGAAGCGTCAAATGCTTTACCGATCAAGATGGCTCTGATACCAACGAATGCAGGGGCTTCGCCAGGGTTCGTACGAACCCTGCACCTGGAACGGTGCATAGCGCTTCCCTTGTTCGTGCATGCACGAGCGGGTCAAGTGGTTACGCGCATGCTTCGTGGCAACGCCTGGAGGAGGCGATGAGCAATCCGCAGATGGTAATGTACGAGGAGGAGTTCCATCAGATCCAAGGGATCGTGGACAACCTCGTACAAGCCGCAAATTCCAAAGTCGTGTTCATCATCGACAAGAACGGTCAGCTGATTGCAGCGGCCGGAGACACCGATCAGATCGACACGACTTCCCTCGCATCGCTCACGGCCGGCAACATCGCCGCCACCGGTGGCATTGCCAAGCTGCTACGCGAGAACGAGTTCGCTACGCAGTTCCACGAAGGCGAAAAGGCCAACATTCACATCCAGCTCGTGGGCAACCGCGTGATCCTGGTCGTGATCTTCGACAACAAGACAAGCCTTGGGCTCGTACGACTGCGCGTGAAGAAGGCGAGTGAGCAACTCAACCTCATCTTCGAGCAGTTGATCAAGAAGGCCGACGATCCCGCTCACAAGACGCCGTTCGCGGAAATCACCGACGACGACATCGACAACCTGTTCAACGACTGATCGCCTCAGGGTTTAATAGGAGTCTGGGAGCCGATGTCCTTCATCAACTACCTGTCCCGCGAGATCAACTGCAAGATCGTATATTACGGTCCCGGTTTGTGCGGGAAGACCACGAATCTTCAGTACATCTATACGAAGACCAACCCTGAAGCGAAGGGTAAGATGATCTCGCTTGCCACCGAGACCGAGCGCACTTTGTTCTTCGATTTCCTGCCGCTCGCGTTGGGCGAAATTCGCGGTTTCAAGACACGCTTCCATCTCTACACGGTGCCCGGTCAGGTCTTCTACGATGCCAGCCGCAAGCTCATCTTGAAGGGCGTGGACGGCGTGGTGTTCGTGGCGGACTCGCAGATCGCCCGCATGGAAGCGAATGTGGAGTCACTTGAGAATTTGCGCACCAACCTCGCAGAACAAGGCTATTCGCTCGATAAGCTTCCCTACGTCATTCAGTACAACAAACGGGACATGCCGGGCATCGCGCCCGTCGAGGAGCTGCGCCAGTTGCTGAATCCCGCGAGCGTGCCTGAGTTCGAAGGCGTGGCATCGATCGGAACCGGCGTGTTCGATACGTTGAAGGCCGTGGCCAAGCTTGTGCTGACGGCACTCAAGAAGGGCACCTGAGGCGCACGTGCGCGGAGCGAGAGCGAGCCATTTGCGCGCGCTGTCCGCTCGGACCGTAAGGTCGCTTTCGATTGCGATCGCTCTATGTTTTGTCGGAGCGACCGGGTGCGGCGATCCTGATCTATCGCCTGTTCAAGAGCGCGGCCTCCACGGGGTGGTACGCGATTCGCGTAGTGGTAAGGCGCTCAAGGGTGTGAGCCTGCACTTTCAGTCGGACACGCTCGATGAAGCCGCTGACAAGTCCGACGACGATGGCGACTACAGCCTTGCCGTGAGCACCGACTCACGCAACGGTCGGGTCGAAGCCAAGAAGAGCGGCTATGAGACACGCATCGTCAGCGTTTACTTCGACGATGATGACGTTCAGATCGACATCGCCCTCAATCCGAAGTGAGCGCTTCGCGCCGACGTGCACGTGACGCCGTAAGATGAGGCTCTAACGTCCCCCTAAGATGAGGTCGAGTTTGCCTTGGCGATAGAGTGCCGCGATGTCCGTGAAGCCGCCGTACGACTTCCCGTCGATGAAGACCTGCGGGACCGTGCGCTGGCCGCTCTGTTGCACCAGCCAGGCGCGCTTCCCGTGATCGTTGGCCACATCTATTTCTTCGAATCTGACGCCCTTTTGGTTCAGTAGGCGCTTGGCCATGACGCAGTAAGGGCAGCTCGGCGTAGTGTAAACCTGGACTTGAGCCATACGAAGCATGCTCCTTTCCGGGAGTATGTCGCGAGAACCGGGGCCAGCGTTGCAGCGTGTACCTCGTCAGCTAGAAGCTGCCCATGAGCGCGCGCTTTTTGTGCTTTGTCTTGCTGTGCACAACCTTGGGGGCCGCATCTGATGCGCGCGCTTGGCACACACTTGCTCCGCGCATGAACGGTTGGGCCGAGAGCGAGCAAGGGGGCATTCGCGGGATCACAATAGGTCCGATCGAGTCGTCGCAATGGCCCGGTCGTGGTTACGGAACGCCTTACAGCGAAGCGCTGCTCGACGAGCTTGCGCGCATGGGCACGAACTGGATCAGCATTACGCCGTTCGGTCGGATTTGGAGCTTGAAGAGCACGGAGATCGCGCTCGACTTCGAAGCCCCGTTCGAACAGAACCGCGCCGATGTCGCACGGATGATCCAGCAGGCGCACGCGC
>JBKJIA010000666.1:0-11531 GCA_046598735.1 Polyangiales bacterium | reverse complement strand
CGGCGGGCCCGCCGCCGCCGATACGCCAGCGGCCGCCAGCAGGGAACCGTGACAACGCGCCCTCTTACACCGGCGGGGCCAGTCGCGCCGCCGCGCCACTCTCCGTCCGCCTCCAATCCCCCGACGGAGAACCCACTCTCCGTCCCCCTTAACCGTGCAGCGCTCAGGCCCGCTCGGGCACCCCTAGCGGGACCCCCCTCCGAGCCCACACGCGCAACTCCTCGTAATCACAGCACTCGCAGCCCGTTCGGTTTCCGCGTTGTGAACCTTTTACTCTGCGCACGCCTGCCTCTTAACCACCTCGGGACTCTCGCTCTCGCTCTTGCCCCAGCGGGTCGCAGAACACGCAGTGCAGCTACATTCATCCAGCATGATTGCGTTCGACACCCGGCTCTCAGCAGCTCTCTCGTGCCCGCCGGAGAGCGCCTTCACCGCGCACTCAGCATCGCAACTCCCCTCTATTTCGCGGCCAAATGCGACAAAACCCGCGCCTACTTTCGCAGGGGCGGGTTCTATTAACCACCAGTTGGTGGACGTACCACTTGGGCTCCGGGAGCAGGACTCGAACCTGCGACCATTCGGTTAACAGCCGAACGCTCTACCAACTGAGCTATCCCGGAAAAGGCTCGCGAAATTAGCGTATTGGGCCCCCTTGTCAAGGCCCGCGCGTCCAGCTTTTTTGAAGGCCTGCAAATGTACACAACAGATTGCGAATCTCGTGGGGTCTCGGTTAGATCCAGCGCGCAACTACGCGCCAAGCGCTTGACGCGCGCAAGGGATTAGGGAAGCGTTCACCCCGGCACGGCGCAATCAGTACAACGCGTCGCGACTGACGTCCGTAGCGTCGGTACAGGGCGGCGGGCGGCTTAACTTTCTTTCTGGGGGAGCACAGGATGAAGCGGATGCAAACGAGCTGGGTGATTGCGGCCTGCCTGGGCCTGTTCGCATGTGGGGGCGCTAGCAAGAGCGGCACAGGCGACAACAACGGCGAAAACGCGGGCGACAACGGTGGCGCTGCAAACGGTGGCGCAAGCTCCGGCGTCAATGTCGGCGACCCCATCGACCTGGACGGCGACGGACAAAAAGACGACGGCGTCGCAGTCGACGAAAATGGCGATGGTAAGGTCGACGGCGTCGACACGGACGGCGATGGTAAGGTCGACGAGCCCCTGCCCAGCGGCTCAGGCGGCGGAACCACGGCCGGCCAAGGCAACGGCGGCACCACGTCCGGTTCCGGCACAACCTCGGGCACCGGCACCACAGCAGGCGGTGACGACGCGGCCGTAGACGGGCCGCTCGCATGCGACGGCGTAGGCGTCTGCGACGACAACTTCAAAGACACCTGCGACGGCAACCCTGACTCATGCCCGACCACGCAAGCCAGCGGCATCGACGAGCCCGCGTGGGACTGCAGCGGCGAGCCGCCTGCGAACGTCTACGCGTACGCAACCTTCCCTGATGGCACCAAGACCGCAGGCGCGAACCTCGCACCCGGTGCGTGCGTTGTGTTCTTCGAAGGCGCGAAGGATCTCTTCTACGCCAAGTGGTTCAAGTTCGGCGCGAAGACGGCCAGCTCAAGTTGCGGCACCTACGAAGGCTGCATCTGCCCCAAGAATATTGGCCAGAGTTACGATCGCAGGCTCTATGCCTTTACGTGGACGGGGGACGCCAAGTGCGCAGAGGTCTCGCTCGTGGACCACGGCACGAATGAAGCCGGTGTGAAGAATGAACAACCCGTCTCGAACGCGTGCCGAAAATACCTGTATGCGCTGCACGGCGACGGCTCTCTGCCCGTCTACATCAACGACGGCCAGCCCGCATTTGACCTGCCGTTTAGCTACGTTGCAGGCAGCCTCCCCGCTCTCAAACTTCGTTTGACAGATTTTCCAAAGATCGAAGTGAGCTGCGTTGAGGTGAAGGGAGTACCCATACCCAAGGCCCAGCTGATGGTTAGCGACGTGAAGACCAACGCGGGCTTCAAGAAGAAGAACTAGCACTCGCGAGAGTGAGCGCTCCGCGCCCGCGTGCCTCCCGTTTGGCTTCGCGCGTGTGTTTGGGCGTCTGGGAGCTTAGCCATGAATAAGATCGCGAAGAACGCTGCCCTCGTCTCGTTGGCAGGAATGATGTTGGCCTGTGGCGACGGTGGCTCCGGATCGCGTTCCGGCGTGACGCCAAGCAAGCCATTGGGCGAGGTCAGCGCGATGGAGGTTCAGCAGCTCTGTGACTGGGCGCTCGGACGGGTCCGCTTCGAGCCGACTATTGATCAGGTTTGCTCTTACGCCGCCGTGGAACGAAGCCGCAGTAGTGCGGAGTGCGAAGAGAACAAGCAGACCTGCCTGGACGACTTAGATGGGCAAGAGCTCACACCAACCTGTCCCTTTTCCAGCCGCGGATTTCGAGGCTGTAGTGTGAGCGTAGGGGATTTGGAGGATTGCTACACCAGGGCCAGCTCATTCGCCCGTAGGGCCTATGCGAGCGCATCGTGTAGCTCTCCTGATTCGATCTCGGAACCACCTGTCCCTGAATCTTGTAAGCGCCTGGATGCCGATTGTCCGGACGCCTTCGATGGTTCGGATGACAGCGGCGGAGGAACCGACCTACCCGGCGACGTGTTCGTGTGCAGTGGCGGTCGCGAGATTCCAACAAGCTCCGTGTGTGACGGCTTCGACGACTGCAAGCGCGGCGAAGACGAGGACTGCACGGGCGGCACCGGGGGAGACGGCGGCGGCGACAATATCGGAGGCAACACCGCGGGCACGGGCGGCTCAAATGGCTTTGGCGACGGTGGCTTTTTCTGCAACGACGGCGACGACATTACCAACGCGTTCGTGTGTGACGGATTCGAAGACTGCGTCAGCGGCGAAGACGAAGTCGGTTGCCCAGGCTCCGAGGATCCGCCCGTAGTGGGCGGCTTCAAGTGCGGCAGCGGCCAGGTCATCTCGCAATCGTTCGTGTGCGACGGCACGCGAGATTGCACCAAGAGCGAAGACGAGGCCCAGTGCGATGGCGGCTTCGTCTGCAACGACGGTTTCGACATCGCGGACCAACTGCGCTGCGACACCGTAAAAGACTGCAAACAGGGTGAAGACGAGGTCGGCTGCTAGCTCGCCGAGATCCGGCTGCTTTGGCGCGCGCCTGCGCTACATCTGAGCGCATGAGCTACGAAAACATCCTGTTTGATATTCGCGACGGCGTGGCCCGTCTTACCCTCAATCGTCCCACGGCCGCCAACGCCCTGAACATAGCCATGGGCCGCGAGCTGATGGACGCGGCTACGCGCTGCGATACGGATGCAAGCGTGCGTGCCGTGCTCCTGTCGGCCAATGGTAAGATGTTTTCGGGCGGTGGCGACCTCGCTTCCTTTTCGGCGTACGGCGACGATGTCTCGCGCGCGCTCAAGGAGCTGACGGGCTATCTGAATCTGGCGATTTCGCGGCTAATGCGTATGCGCGCACCGCTGGTGGTGGCTGTGAACGGTGTCGCCGCGGGCGCCGGCATGAGCATCGCACTGGTGGGAGACTACGTATTAGCGGCCGAAAGCGCGCGCTTCACCATGGCGTACACCAAGGCGGGCCTCGTGCCGGATTGCGGCGGCAGCCACGTTCTGCCGCGCCTGATTGGCCTGCGCCGCACACAAGACCTGATCTTTACCAACCGTGTGCTCAGCGCGCGCGAGGCCGAGAGCTGGGGGCTTATCTCGCGCGTGGTTCCCGACGCGGAGCTTACGGAGGAGGCCGACAAGGTAGTCAAGCAACTTGCCGAGGGGCCTACGGCTGCTTACGGCGGCGTCAAGCGCCTGCTTGCGGGCACGCAGGTCACCTCGCTTGAGACTCAGATGGAGCTCGAATCCCGCGAGATCGCGCAAGCGTCCCTGACTCAAGACGGTAAGGAAGGCCTGGCCGCCTTTCTAGCCAAACGCCCCGCTAAGTTTACGGGGCACTGAGCGGCTGGGGCTTGGTCGCCTTACGGTTTAGGCCGTAGGACCGTCCAGCAAGAGCTCAAAGCTTGCCGATGCCGTGTGTTGTGTTGCGTGCGGTACGCGATGTTCGCTACTGTGACGGCATGACTCGCAACAGACCATCGCTCCTGCTTACCTTATGCGTCGCATTAGGGCTCTTTGCTGGCTTCGCCACGCGCGCGCAGGCTCAATACGGGGACCCAGAGTACGAGCTCACGCCTTATGGCTATCGCGATCACACCGGTTTCTTTTCGCATATCGACATCGGCCTCGGCTGGACCTCGGCTAAAGCCGAATACTTAGGTTCCGATGTGGAAAATCGCGGTCTCGGCTCAGCCTGGCACGTGGCCATCGGTGGCAGCGTGATGCCGCGCTTGGCCGTGCACTTCAGCGCTTTTGGCTTCGATACCTTCGGTGGTGATTTGCTTATCGATGGCAAAAAGCAACGGGGAACGGATGGTGGGGTTACCTCCAGCGCGCTGGGAGCAGGCGTGACCTACTACCTACCCCTCAACCTCTATTTCAGCGGAGCCTTAGGCGTGGCGTTTCCCGCTGTGGTCAACGCGGCGGGCGATGGTAAGAGTCTCGAGCCAGGCCTCGCGGCCCGCGCCGCGCTTGGTTACGAGTGGTGGGTCGGTGCGTACTGGGGTCTTGGCATCGCGGGGCAGCTGCAGTACCTACGCGCCAAGGACGATGACTTTGCACGCGAGCCTACCTGGCAAACCCTGGTATTCGGCCCCGCGTTCACCGCCACCTCCAACTGAGCACGCATTGCGAGCGAGTAAGAACCGCGAGCCTTACTTGAACCTGTAGGCGTGCAAGATCGCGCCTTCCCCTTCGCTGACGGTGTAGTAACCCGATCCGTCCGCAAAAAAGCCCACGGCCTCTCCCTGCGGCTCCAGGGCGAGCTTGAGTGCGCAAGGCTCGTTCTTGAATGCGTTTTCGAGGGGTAGGGCGGGATCGCGTGGCCAATAGCTCACGCCTGCATAGGTGCGAATCGCAAGCCCAGCGCCGTCTGGCAACACATCGCCTCCCGTGCTCATGAGCAGACTAATGGAGGCAACCCGCTTGGCCGTGACCTTACTATCTCCATTCGCGGGCCTGGGCACTCGGTACACACCGCTGGCCATCAGCGCCTTTTCAACGATGTACAAGTCACCGCTCACGGGATCGATCAGTAAGGTTTCCGCATCGTGCGCACCGTCTTCGAACGTTACATCGATCCGGTCTGCCGTGATGCTCTGGCTCGGCGCCTCGCCGGCGGCGTTCAAGCCTGGCTCCTCCACTCGGTAGATCTGCACGCGTGCGCGCTTTCGCTCGTTGTCGCCAATGTCGCCGAGATATAGGTAGCTGGCACCGGCTTTGGGCCCGGGACCGAGTGCAATGTCTTCCCAATCGAGCGCATCGGCGCCCGTGAGTGCCACCTGCGTGAGCGCAACCCCGTTCGCACGCGTGGCGAAGATACGGGGCTTGTCGCCCGAGTCATTGTGCAGCCAAAGCACGTCTGCATTCTTGCGACTGGCCACCAAACCTGACGCTTCGCTGAGCGACTTGGGGCCGATCGGGCCGGCGTTATCCGCGTCGTTCACGGCAGGGCAAGCACGTGCCTCGGAAGCGAGCCCCGCATCCGCCACGAAGTTGTCTCCGCCCGAGCTTGCATCGACGGGGGCCGCTGCGTCGCCCATGCCAACCTCGGCATCTTCGGCGCCGGCTGCGGGTGGGCTCTTACTCGACGCGGAACAGCCCATCACCAAACCACACAGGAGCGCGAACCGCAATGCCGTCATGGCCGCACCTTACCCTGATCTTGACGCTGCTGCTGCTGCTGACGCGTGCGCCGCCGGGGCGCGTTCAGAAGCTCACGTCGCTTGGGCGCTCCGGCGGCAAGCTCATCGCCATCAGCTCGACCTTTTCGCCGCGCAGGGCCTTGTACTCCACGTAATAGCCCAGCACGCGTCGTACGTAGCGCTTGGTTTGAGTGAACGGAATGCGCTCTAGGAATGCATCGAGCGGCATCTGATCACCGGCGCCGCGAATCCACTTGCGCACGTTGTGGGGCCCACCGTTGTAGCTCGCGATGGCGAGCGGCAACTGGCCATCCATGCGATCGAGCAGCGTGCGCAGGTACCATGCCGCGTAGTCCACATTAGTTTGCGGATCGAGCAAGTCCGTGGTGGTCCGATCGTATTGACCCAGTTGATTGGCGATCAAACGACCGGTGCGCGGCATGATCTGCATTAAGCCCACCGCACCCGCATACGAGATGATGCGACTCTGGTACACGCTTTCCACGCGCATGACCGCGAACAACAGATCGGGATCGACCTGATGTTTGCGCGCCGCTTGCGCCACTTCGTGAGGGTAAGGGTGCGGATGACTCTCCGCCCAGCGCGGCCCGCCAAAGAACGCAGCCGTTCCGTAGTCACCGAGCGCGCCCGCTGCGCGTGCCAGGGTTTCGCGCGTGGCCATGTCCAGGCTCAGCCGCGCGCGGCGCATGGCGGGATCGGGTGCAGGCCTGACGACACTCGCACCGCGATACACGGCCTCGCGCCCGGCACGCAGCGCCCCACGACGCGTAGCCGATCGAAATGCAAGGTAGGCCTCATGAAGCTCATCGCTAGCCGCGGCGATCTCTCCGATGCGCGTAAGGTCGAGCGCCCGGGCAAACCACGGATAGCCTGCACCATGTCGCTCCGCGATCGGAGTCAGTAAGGCAGTTGCGACCGACACATCGAACGCCAACTCCGTATCGAGCGCGTTCAGAGCCTTACTATGTACAGGTTTGGCGCACGCAGCGAGCGGCATGCCCTGCGCACAGGCCTGACCTGAGTGTTCGCCGCCAAGCGCGCGCAGGCGCTGCTCGGACAAGTTCGCGTAGAAATGCGTGACGCCGCGGTCCTCGGACTGTACGCGCGCAAAGTCTGCTTTGGCCTCGTCGAGCCTTCCCATGCGCTCGAGGGCGCGGCCGCGGTGGTAGCGGGCCGCGGCGCCCATGCTGGGATGATTGAGCAGCGTATCCGCAAGGCCCAACAACGCCGTATCGCTGGCACTGCCCGACGAAAGCGAGAGCGCATCGAAACGGGCGTCCGCCGGGATCGAGGCTCCGCGTCGCGCAAGCTCAAGCACGATCACATCGGCCACGTCGGTCATGTGTTCCTCGCGCGCGGCATCTAGAATCGACAGCAGCACGAAGGGCTTCTGCTTCCCGATGCGCGCCTTCTTGCTGATCAGGGCGCGCACCCGCTTTTGCCGTGCCTCTTGGTCGAGGCGATCCTGACTGTCATCGCCCGCAGGCACCGCTAACGGTTTTGCCGACGCGTCCACGCGCAACAGGCTCGCGTGCATGCCGCCGAGTACGCTTTGCTGTGCGAACGTAAGCTTCTCTGCGCTGAGCTCTGAAAGCGCGGTGCGAGCAAGCTCTACCGGGCCAGAACGCACGAGCAGCTGGGCGCGCGCAAAACGCTCATCCCGAGAGTAAGGTGCGATCGCGACGCCCTGGGCACGCAAAGCTTCAAGCCGCGTGCGCGCTGCGGCTGCCACCGGATATCCGGGCAGGGTAAGGTCGAGCATGCGATAGGTCGACGCTGCAGAGCGCAGGGAGCCGTGAATTTCACGAAAGCGGCCGAGCTCGAGCTTGAGCACGGGCGCTTCGGGTAATTCCGGATAGCGACGCAGCAGCGTCTCGAGCTCTTTCTCCGCGCTCGCTTCGCCGGCCGCCAGCAAGTTGCGCACGAGCTCCACGTGGGCGCTCGCCATCAAGTCCACGTTGACGCTGCTCGCTAGCGCTTCGCGATAGGCCTTGGCGGCGCGCGCAGGATCGCCGGCTCGTTCGTGAAGCTCCGCACGCATGATGGCGCCGTAGTCACGAATGCGCGGCAACGTGGCCTCGATCACGCGGTAGTGGAGCAGGGCTTCATCGTATTGGCCCTGGCCCTCAAGCTCGCGCGCCCGCTTCAAGGCGCGCTCGGCCACGAGGTAGGCTTCATCGCCAAACGGCTTGCCTGACACGGGTGCACACAGATCCAGGTTTGGCATGCGCAGCAGGTGAGGAGTGCCGGGGGCACACATCTCGCTGTCGAAGCTATCGACCTCGTCCGCGCTCGTCTCCGGCGCTTGGCACATGGTCTCGCCCGTGAACGCCTGGCTTTGAACCGGCACACCGAGCAGCAAACTCATCACTAGCCCAGCGCGTAAACGCACCACTAGACTCCTTTCCTCATCGTGCAGGGCAAATGAGCATTTCGCAAAAATTTCCGACGCTCACGCCTAAGACGCGGGTGCGGGCCCGCACGCGCAGGCACATCGCAAGATAGTTGGTGAGCGGGCCGTCAGTTCTAGCGATAGCAGGGGTTTGCTGCCGCTAGAGCCCGAGATTCTTGCGCATGCGAGCCTGTGGCTCTTCGGTGTTCGCCACAAAGGCTTGGCCGCGAATTGTGTCGCAAGCTTCGATGTAACGTGCGGCCGCTTCCACGCGCACTTCGTCCGGGATAGCCGGGATAGGTCCGTCGCCGCGATAGCCTTGCGAGCTCATCCAACGTCGCACGTAATCCTTGTCAAAGCTCTTCGGATCCTCGCCGGCCTCGAACGCTGCTTGGTATTTGTCCGCCAACCAAAAGCGCGACGAGTCCGCCGTGTGGATTTCGTCGATTACGACAATCTTACCATCTTTGGTGCGACCAAATTCGTACTTGGTGTCGACCAGAATCAAGCCGCGCGACGCACACACCTTCTGACCATACGCAAACAAGGCCATGGCGTATTCGGACGCTTCATCGAAGTCGCGCGCGCTGACTGCGCCCATCTTGATGATCTCTTCGCGCGAAACACTCACGTCGTGATCACCGTGTTCCGCCTTGGTGCTGGGCGTGAGGATCGGCTTCTCTAGCTGCTGGTGCTTGCGCAAACCGTCAGGCAGGCGATGGCCGCAGAACTCGCGCACACCTTTGGCGTAGTGCGTCCAAATGCTGGTGTCCGTGGTGCCGGTGACGTAGGCGCGCACGATCATCTCGACCATGAGCGGCTCGCACTCTGCGCCGATCATCACGTTGGGATCCGGCACGTCGATCACGTGATTGGGCACGATGTGCTTCGTTTCCTCGAACCACCACGCGGCCAACGCGTTGAGTACCTGACCCTTGTACGGCAACGTGCCGAGCACGCGATCAAAGGCGCTAATGCGATCGGTGACCACGAGCACGCGCCTACCGTCGGGCGTCGAGTAGTTATCGCGGACCTTACCTTCGTACTTTTTGCCCAAACTCGGGAAGTCCGTCCCGTTGAGCGTCTTTTTCAGGCCGTCGTGCAAGATTGCGGAGCTGACAGTCATGGTCCTACACCTTTCCAAGCACGCTTTAAAGCGCGACTACTTCGTAACCTTCACGCTGGCGAGAGCGCGATCGACGATCGCATCCACATGGGCCAGCGCATGATCGAGATCGAACTGCGCGTCGATGTCTTTGGCGCTGATGCGCGCACTGATGTCGGTGTCGGCCTTGAGCAACGTGCGGAAGTCGCCTTCGCCATGAAACGCTTTCATCGCATTGCGCTGCACGAGCACGTATCCGTCTTGACGTCCCATACCGCTACCCACGAGCGCGAGCAGGATGCCTTCGCTCGCCCACAAGCCACCCGTGCGCTCGAGGTTGGCGCGCAGCCGTTCGGGGTAGACCACTAGCTTTTCGATTACGCCACGCGTGCGATCGAGCATGAAGCCGAGCGTGCTCGTGGCATCGGGCAACAACATGCGCTCGACCGACGAGTGACTGATGTCGCGCTCATGCCACAAGGCCACGTTCTCGAGCATCGGCACCACCGCAGCACGCACCACGCGCGCAAGGCCGCATAGGTTTTCGGTGAGTACGGGATTGCGCTTGTGCGGCATGGCGCTCGAGCCTTTTTGCCCGGGATTGAAGAACTCTTCGGCCTCGCCCACTTCCGTGCGCTGCCAATGCCTTACGTTCGTTGCAAAGCGTTCGATCGCGGACGCCATCGTGGCCATCGCGTTCGCAAACGCAGCGTAACGATCGCGCGCCACGACTTGCGTGGATACGGTCTCGGGCGTGAGGCCCAGCTGCGTGAGCGCTTCCAGCTCGAGCTGGGGCGTCAGATGCGCATAAGTACCTACGGCGCCAGCGATCTTACCCACGGCGACTTCTTCGCGCGCTGCGATCAAACGCGTGCGTGCCCGTGCGATCTCGGCGAAGTGCCCCGCGAGCGCCACGCCAAACGTGGTCGGTTCCGCGTGAATGCCGTGCGAGCGCCCGATAAGCGGTGTCTTACGGTGTTCTTCGACGCGCACGCGAAACGCTTCGAGCAACTTGTCGCTGCGTGCGATCAACATGTCTGCGGCATCACGCGTCAGGATCGCGGTGGCGCTGTCGAGTACATCGGACGACGTCATGCCGCGGTGCAACCAACGCGCATCGGCACCTGCGAGCTCTTCCACATGTGTCAGAAAAGCGATCACATCGTGCCGAGTGACCGCCTCGATCTCGTCGATGCGCGCCGCGACAAGCTTCGTACGAAAGGGTCGCACTTTATCGGCGGTTCCCGCGGGCACGATCCCTGCGCGCTCCATCGCTTCGCAGGCGGCGAGCTCCACATCGAACCAGGTTTGAAAACGGCGCTGATCAGACCAGAGCTCAGCGAAATCTTTGGGGGTGTAGCGGGGGATCATGGCGTCGCGAAGCTAGCACAGGCCCTTTTGCTCGCCATTGCGTGGCCCACGCCCCCTCCGGCTTTCGCAGCCGGCGCTATGAGGGGAGCACGCGCTTTGGTTGACCTCGCGGGTTTGCGACATACCCTGGAAGGGCGTGAACGACCGCACCCGAGCCTCGAATGCCCGCTAGCTTCGGCCCCGCTGACTTTGGCCTGCCCTACATTCGGGCGCGCATCGAAGGTCGCGTTCCGAACGTGCCGTCCCCGGATCCGGCCTGGCCGGATCTCGAACCCTCAGATCCCGCATTTCGCGAAAGCCGCGCCGCTGTGGCCACGATCCTGCGTGAGGCCGCACATGGTCCCGAGGTGTTGCTCATTCGTCGGGCTGAGCATCCGCGCGATCCGTGGTCGGGCCACATGGCTTTCCCCGGCGGCCGCGAAGATCCGGGCGATCTCGATCTGTTGAGCACCGCCGTTCGCGAAACGTTGGAAGAGGTCGCCTTGGACCTTACCCGCAGCGCCCGCTTACTCGGCAGGCTCGACGACATCCCTGCGATCTCACGGGGCAAACGCACCGGCATGTCGATCGCACCGTTCGTGTTCGAGCTGACCACGCACGTGGTTCTCACGCCTAACTACGAGGTCGCTGAAGCGCTGTGGGCGCCACTCGTGCCGCTGATGCGCGGTGATTTGCTCACCACGATACCCTACGAGCTCGAAGGTCGAAGTTTGGAATTACCCGCGCACAACTACGAAGGCCGCATCGTGTGGGGCTTGACGTTCAAGATGCTCGACGGCCTGTTCGCGCTACTGCGTTAAACAGTAAGGCAGCCCGTTAGGGCGACTCGTCAGCGGGCGGCAGATCCGCCCAAAGCTCGGCCAGACGAAACTCGATCGCATCGAACGGCTCCGCGCG
>JBKJIA010000569.1:0-25790 GCA_046598735.1 Polyangiales bacterium | reverse complement strand
CGAAAGCTCGCGCGAAACGCCGCGAAACACGCCTACGCCAACCTCCGTGCTGGGCACCGAGGGTACGGGCTCCACACTTGGGGTGGTCGGAGCCTGAATCACGGGCGGTCGCTCTTGCTCAACGCTAACAGGTCGCTCGACGCGCGCTGGCACGCTCGGCGCTATCTGCGCTGGAGAGTCCGTCGGCGCGGTGGCGTCATGGGCTACGGAATCGGCACAGCCAACCCCGAGCAACAACGCAACGTAGCAAGCCAGGCGCAACAAGGGGGTCACCAGCACTTATCGTTAGGGCGCGTCTGAACGCGGGCCGAGGAGGTAACGAGCAGGAAGGCTACAGTAAGGCACTAGAGTAAGGCAAAGCTCCGCTGCAGCAACGCGAAGTCAGGGTGAAAAATGCAGGCGACTTTGAACGGTAGGTTACTTCCCGCGAAACGGGAACAGTTGCTGGCGCACGAAACCGGGCGGCATGTAGTCGCCAAGGACGCCGTACTCCTTTGGGAACTGTTGTGTGGTCTTGACCGCTGTGCCGAATAGGTAATCGATGAACGCAAAGTGCGCGGCGTAGTTGCGGTCCAGGGCCGGCCGCTCGCTGCTGTGGTGCCAATGATGAAAATCTGGCGTGACGAATACGTACCGTAAGGGCCCCCAGGGCAAGCGTACGTTGGCGTGATTGAACACGGCCTGAAAGCCCACGATCACGATGTACAAGTCCATCACCTCGCGGGAGAAACCGAGGATGTAGATGGGGCCGAGCACCGAGACACGCGTGGCGATAAGCTCGAGCATGTGCAGACGCGAGCCTGCCAACCAGTCGAGCACTTTGGTGCTGTGATGGACCGCGTGAAAGCGCCAAAGGAAAGGCACCTCGTGATAGGCGCGATGCGTCCAGTACTGCATCAGATCCGCGACCAACAAGATCAGGAACAACGAGGCCCAGAGGGGTAACTGACGAACCCACGCCCCCACGGCCGGCACCACCGCCCAGCCGAAAAAGCGATGGACAAGGTAATTGACTAGCACCAATGCCAAGCCGACCATCAGATGGTTGACGAGGAAGTGCACGAGATCGGTCTGCCACTCGCGCCGAAAGATCGGCTGCTCTTTGTAGAGCGGCAGCAGCTTCTCGAGGAACACGAACACCAGCGACGAGCCGAGTAGATCGAGGATGAACCAATCGAGCCCCACGTAAGGAGTGCCATCGGCAAAATCGCCCACAGGCACGCGGTGGCCCCCGAGTAGGGCCGCGAGCGTCACGCAAGCAAAGGCGGCGCTTGCAAGCCAGCGCGAACGACCGAGCAACAGATTGCCCAGACTCATGCCGCCCGACAACACCATGGTGCCGAACAACAACTGACGCAGCACGGCCACGTCGTACTTTTTGCGCAGCTCCGGTGTGGTCAAATACTCAGGAAAGTGGAACGCCACCACCGCGAGTAACGACAGGACGCCGAGCACCAACGCGATCGTACCCGACAGGCGACCTCGGCCGGGAGTCAGGCGGCCGTCCATGCGTAGCCAAGCTTGCAAACGTCGCAGTGAGCTCATGGCTTGGCAGCATACAAGGCTGCGCATGAAAAAGCGCCTGTGGGCTAGGTCCCAGCCTGGATCACAGTGGCATTGCTAGTGCTTGACGCGTGGCGCGCGCGTAAGCCACGACGCAAGAGACAGAGCTCGGGCGGGATGGACTCGCCGCGTCGATAGCGACCCAGCAACAAGCGCGAGCGTTCGGCGAGCAAGCGCCTGACTTCACGACGCATGCCCTTGACGCGCGCGATCTGCATATTGTCGTAGCCGGTGGTCGCGTGACGTAACCAGGCGATGGTGGCTGCTTCCGCGCGCTGCTCGATCGGAATGCGCTTGGTGCGCGCGACGGTGCCGCTGCCTACAGGCACCGCGTGATCCGCAATCGCCTTGGCAAGCTCTAGTGCAAGCGCTGCGTGATCGGGCGCAAAGGCGAGGAAGCGTCGCACGGCTTCGGCAAAATCTTCTTCGTACTGCGTTTGCTCGACCGCACGTTTGCGGCGCCCAGCTTCGAGCTTGCGCGCATAGGAGGGATCTTCGCGTTCACTTAGTAAGGTTTCGCGAATGGCCGAGATCACCTGCGCGGGAGCCCACACGCCGCGCGAAAAGATTTTGCGACCGCGCTTTTCTTGCATGGTCCAGCAAGGGCCCGCCTTTTTTACGCGGCCGGTCAGGCCTGGATCACCGGGCGGCAAGAGAATCCAGCCTGCGGGTACTGGCAGGACCTCGCCAGCGTCCGTCTGAACGGTTCCTGCGCGGGGGCCTGGAGCGACGATGCGAACATGATTCGGCACGACTCGGATGTACGTTGCCAGTCCGCCGCTGACAAGCGATGTGCCACGGAGCCTCCCTGCAGCTACGACTCAGCGATGGGCTTAGGCCGCCGCAAGATCCGCCTCGATGATGAAGCCGCCTGGGTCTTCAACCGTATGGCCGACGTCTACGAGGCGCGCCCGGCCTATCCTGCGTCGCTCATCACAGCGCTTTCGCAGCTCGTGCCGACTGCGCGCTCGCCCGCTGCCGAGATGCGGAGCGCGGCCGGACGCATTGCAGATATTGGCGCTGGCATTGGCCACCTGGCATTGCCGCTTGCGGAAGCGGGCTTTGACGTCATTGCCATCGAGCCCGCGCGCGCCATGCTCGAGCGTTTGCAGAGCACCGCCGACGCGCGCGGCCTCCACTTGCGCAGTCTGCACGCAACCGCCGAGGCGTTGCCGCTCGAAGCAAGCAGCGTCGATCTTACGGTTGTCGCCGATGCCCTGCACTTTCTCGATGCGGAACGCACGGGTCGCGAAATCGCGCGCGTGCTGGTACCAGGGGGCGCGCTCGCGCTCTTGAGCTGCGAGCTGGGCGATACACCTTTTATGCGCGGCGTCATCGAGATCATGCACGAGGCAGCGCCGCGTCGGCCGCGCAACCTGACGCAAGCCATCATGCAAGTCAGCTCATTGGCAGAGGTGCCGCTCACGCTTGAACAACACTTCGACGACCAGACACCGGTCAGTGCCGAAAGGCTGGAACGGATCTTACGGTCTATCTCGTTCATCGGACCGGCCATGAATGCCGCGCGTTTTGCGCAATTTCGCGAGCGCATTCACGCGCTGCCCCATGCGCCCGTGTGGGCACGACGCTTTATTCTGCACTCGGGCCGCAAGCGCGCTTAGCCATCGCGCATGGCACATCAAGCTTGCAAGTGCGGGTGCCCTAGCGCCCTTTGAAAACCTTACGGTTGAATGCAGCGCAAGCGACGTGCTCAGGCTGCATGCTCGGCTGCAGCTGGCAACGCGTCGTCCGCTTCACTCTGGCTGTCTATGGTGGTGCCAAACAGGTTGGCATCGCCTTCGCCTTTGCGGGCGCGAGCACGTTTTTTGCCGGCTACCGCGGGAGCTGAATGCGCGGTGTTGCCTTGTCCGAGCTCGGCTACTTTCTGGGCGAGTTTGGGGTTGGCCGCTGCAAAGACGCGGGCGTAGGCCAAACCCCGCTCGGCCTGGGCGGTCAACGCCGAAGATTGCGCGGCCACATGAGCACGCGCAGCCTCGAGCTCGGCTTCGATGCGCTCGGCTTCGAGCTGAAGAGCGCGCAGCTCATCGGCCGCAGACTCGAGCGAATGCAGGTCGACGTCGGGAAAACCTACGTCGATCAAATCTTGGGCGAACAGCGCGAGAACCTCCCGGGCGGTGACGGACAAGGGATCGTGTTTTAGGCTGGGCTTAGACATGCAGGCTCCTGGGCTGAGAGGTAAACTGAATTCGCGTTCAGTATTAGCCAAAGCCCGTGCTCAGGGCAAGAAATGGTAGCGCCGAGCGTCTTGAGGGGACCTCGCCAGGGTTGAGTACAGCCAAGGAGCCAGCATCACGTTTGGCGCTGTACTTGCGCAAGATGAGTGTCGAGCGCGCTCAAAAGGTCGTGATTGCCGTGTTGCTGGTAGTCCGCGATCTGCGCCTCGAAACGCGGCAAATCTCGCAGGAACGAGTGCAGGACTTCGGGGTCATCAAGGGATGCGGCAAAACGGCCGTAGCCCATCTTTTCGAGGTAGCGCGCGTTCAAGACCTGCTCGAACTGGCCACTCAATGGTAAGGCGAGCATGGGTTTGTGCAGGTATACCGCCTCGCCCATCAAGGTAAAACCTCCTCCCGCCAAGACTGCCCGTGCAGAGGCCAGATCGTCGATGAAGCCCTGCTCGCTAAAGGGACGATAGGTAAGGTTACCTTCCACTTGATCTTGCTCGAGATCGCGGCGCATGCCGTAGATGCGACAAGGCATGCCGCTTTGCGCGAGCGTGCCTGCCAGGCTCTCGTGACCTTCCGCCGTTTGGTAGACAAGCAAGTGATCGCCGCGTTTAGCCTGCGCCTTAGCAGCGAGGATCTCAGGACGAAGAATAGGAGGAAACAGCGTGGTATCTTGTTTGCGCACGGGCGGTCGAAAGAAGGTCGTAACCAGATAGTGTTCACAAAAGGGAAGCTTAGTTTTGACAAAGGCCTTGGCGATTTCGAACTGGGGTCGGTACCCCTCGATCACGTCGTCGTCGATCGCGCAGCGATTCAAAATCTGCATGTTGTCGATGCTAAAAATGGGCAAGCCATGGGTCTTGGCAAACAGGTACGTCCACGACTCAAAATCGCTGATCACGACCTCGGGACGAAAGTCTGCGATAAGCGTAAAGTAGGCCGCAATCTGCCCTGGTAGGGCCGCGCTGCCGCCGAGCACGTTGGACCAGAAGGTGGAGCTACGGCGCACGCGATTGTCTTCGTAGATCATGTGCAAGCCATGAATCCGGTGAACGTCGCCGCGCGCGCGAAAGTGCTTGTCCAGGAAGTCGACGGCACGACCGGACGCCATGATCTCGACCTCGTGTCCTGTCGCAAAGAGGTGATCGAGCACCACGCGCGAGCGCATCGCGTGGCCCATACCTTCACCGACGACGCCATAGAGAATCCGCATGCACGTTAGCGTAACAGAAAAACGCCCGCAGCTTGGGCGCGCTCCTGTCGGCTACGGGTTGAGAATCGCGCGCCCTTGGGGCAGAACGTAGCGATGGCCAGCGCAGTGAGCTTTGCAGACCACGATCACGGCTCTGCAAGCGTGCACGCGCTGCTGGGCCCCACCAATACGGGTAAGACCCATCGCGCAATCGAGCGCATGCTGGACTTCGAAAGCGGCATGATGGGCTTACCTTTGCGATTGCTCGCGCGTGAGGTGTACGACCGCGTGAGTTCCCGCATCGGCGAGCAAGCGGTGGCGCTCGTGACCGGCGAAGAGAAGCGGGTACCGGCGCGACCTCGCTATTGGATTTGCACGGTAGAGGCTATGCCGCCCGACGTCGCGGTGGACTTCATGGCGATCGATGAAATCCAGCTGATGTCACATCCCGAGCGCGGGCATGTGTTTACCGATCGCCTCTTGCATTGGCGCGGCAGAGCCGAGACTTGGTTTTTGGGCTCGGACACAGCGGAAAGCTTGGTGCGCGAACAAATTCGCGGTGTGCGCATCCGCGGCCTGCCACGCCTTTCGCACCTTACTTACAAAGGACAAAGCTCCTTGCGCGGCTTACCACGACGCAGTGCGGTGGTGGCCTTCAACATGCCTCAGGTCTACGAGCTGGCCGATGTGTTGCGCGTACGACGCGGCGGCGCGGCAGTGGTGCTGGGAGCGCTGTCACCGCGCGTACGCAATGCTCAGGTCGCCCTCTATCAAGCGGGCGAAGTCGACTTCTTGGTGGCCACAGACGCGATCGGCATGGGCCTCAACCTCGACATCGATCACGTGGCACTCGCAGCGGCCACTAAATTCGATGGTTTTGAAACGCGCGAGCTCGAGAATGCGGAGCTTGCGCAAATCGTCGGCCGCGCTGGGCGCTACTTGCGCGATGGCACCTTCGGCACGCTATCGCCACAACCTGAGCTTTCGCCGCGCACCGCGCAGCAACTGGAAGAACATCGTTTTCCGGCGCAGCGCTTTGCTTACTATCGCAACGCGCAGCTCGATTTCACCAGCATCACCAGCTTACTGGCCGAGCTCGAACGTCGGCCGCCGCACACGGCATTGCGCGCGCCTCCTGAGGGGGATGACCTACTCGTCTTACGCATGCTCGCCAAGCGCGTCGACGTAAAGACGCTCGCTTGCGATGCAGAGCGCGTGCGCGCCTTGTGGGATGTGTGCCGCATCCCCAATTACGAAAAGCGCATCCCCGAGCATCAGGCAGAACGCGTTTACCCTTTGTTCGAACAGCTTGCGCGCCGCGGTCGCATCGCAAGCGACTATCTCGATGAGCAAGTGCGCAAGCTTGAGCGCTACGAAGGCGACATCCATGTGTTACTCGACCGCTTGTCGGCGGTACGCATGTGGACGTACGTCAGTCACCAAGGCGGCTGGATCGACGATGCAGAACACTGGCGTGAGCGCAGCCGCGAGCTTGAAGATCGCCTAGGAGATTTGCTGCACGCACGCCTGCTCGAGCGCTTCGTCAAACCTGACTCGGCTCCGCGCAGGCAGCGTGCACGTGAACTTTCCGCAAGCCCGGATGCGAGTACGAACCATCCCTTTGCCAAGCTCCAGGAACTCGACATCTACGTCCATCCCGAGCGGGAGGCGTTGCGCAAACGTACAGATTTTGTCGAGCAAATCGTCGAAGCGACGTTCGAGCAGCTCGGCCTCGATGGGCGTTCGGACCTTACCTTTGGCGGCGAACGCGTTGCTCGCTTGAGCGCGGGCCCCGCTCTTTTGCGTCCCTCCCTCAAGCTCATGCTGCCCGATTGGGTCGAAGCGGGTGCGCGCGCGCGCATCGAACGTCGTTTGATCGCCCACACCAAGGATCTGACAGCATATCTACTCGAGCCCTTGACCGCGAAGGACCGCACCGAAAGCGCCAGCGAGTTTACTAGTGCCCCGATTCGCGGTCTGCTCTACCAGCTTGAGCAGGGCCTGGGCACCGTAAGCAAGCGTCAGGTGGCAGCACAGCTGCACACGTTAAGCGAGGCGGAGCGGGCGACGCTGCACGCGCGAGAGATCGTGCTCGGTCGCTTTACGGTATTTGCACAAAATATGCTCAGTCACGATCGGTTGCAAATCCGCGCGGCGTTGTGTCGTGCTTCGGCCAGCCAGCCGCAGACTTTTGTAGCGCCCGACTTCGATGTTTTGTTATGGCCAGTCGCTCGCAAGGCCGATCCGGAGCTATTCTTACGATTAGGATTCGTCGCGCTTCCGCACTGGGCCTTACGGTGTGATGTGCTGGAGCTCTTGATCAACAAGCTCAGCTTGCTGCAAGATCCGGCGGCACGTGCCGAAGAAACGCGCCACTTGCTTGGCTGCTCCGACGAGCAAGCCCAGTCCGTGCTAGCGGAGCTACCGCGCAACCGTCGCAAACGCCCACGCACGGGCCCCAAAGCGTCATGAGATCGCAGAGCCTCGCTATCAGCGTGCTGACCCTCTGCGTGATCGCGTTCGCAGGCCCAAGCTCGGAGGGACGAGCGCAAACCTTACATAAGGTTCCTGTGTTCTTTCACATCGCACCGAGCTTAGAAAATGCAAGCGCGCCCGCGGCGCAGGCCAGCTTCATCGCAGCGCAGCTTTCGCACGCCAACCAGACTTACGGGCCACTCGGCATGGAGCTCGTGCATGCCGGCCACGCCGAGCTTTCGGACAAACACGCAGCCTTGGTCAGCCGTGCAGATCGGGATGCGTTGGCACGCTATCTAAGGCCGGGCGTAGTTAACTGTATGCTGGTGGCATCGCTGATGGATGTGGATGAGCCAGGGCGAGTAAGGCGGGGCGTTCACTGGCGACCGCGTACGCAGCCGAGCCGCCACTTCGTGATCGTAAGCGCAATTTCGGGACCTTATGTACTCGGCCACGAGCTGGGTCATTTCTTTGGCAATCGTGAGCACAGCGAGACGCCGGGCAACCTAATGAGCTACCAGCTGACCGACGCCATCCCAGTGCTCGATCTCGCCCAAATCGCGCGCGTGCGCACGACGCTCGCCAAGATGATCGAAACGCGTGAGCTACGCCTGCTGCCACACTAGCCTGTGATCCGCGCAACCCGGTACCTTACTGTGTGTCCCCAGGCGCCTGAGCTCTCAGCGATAGCCGGCCGCCTGCAGCGAAAACAAGCGTGCATAACGGCCATCCAAAGCCACGAGCTCGGCGTGCGAGCCAGACTCGACGATGCGCCCGCCTGCCAGCACCACGATCGTATCGGCCATGCGCACCGTGGAAAAACGATGGGAAATCAGCACCGCGATTTGATTCTGGGTGAGCTTGCGAAAGCGCTCGAAGATCTGCATTTCCGCTTCGGCATCCATGGAAGCGGTGGGCTCATCGAGCACTAAGATGTCGGCGTCTTTGCGCATGAACGCGCGCGACAACGCAATCTTCTGCCATTGCCCCAAGGACAGCTCGCGGCCGTTTTTGAACCAACGTCCCAGCTGCGTATCGTATTGAGCGGGCAGCTCGGCGATGAAGGGTGAAGACAAGCCTTTTTCGGCCGCATCACGCCAACGTTCGCGGTCTTCGATCGCGCGCACATCGCCCACGCCTACGTTTTCACCGACTGTGAATTGATAGCGCGCAAAGTCCTGGAAGATCACACCGATGCGTTCGCGCAATACGTTTGGATTCCAGTCACGCAGGTCGACCCCATCCAAGCTAATGCTGCCGGCGCTCGGTGTGTACAAGCGGGTAAGTAGCTTGATCAGCGTGGTCTTGCCCGAACCATTTTCGCCGACCACCGCCAGTTTTTCACCAGGCTTGATATGGAGACTAATATCCTCCACCGCATAACGATCAGACCCTGGATACAGGAACGACACGCGGTCAAAGCGGATACCGTCGCCGGGCTTGCTTCCCACGCGGGCATCGCCGCTGGGCGCAGGAACCGTCTGCTCCAAGAACTCGTACAGGTTCGAAAGGTATAGATTGTCTTCGTACATGCCGCCCACGGAGCTGAGCACGGATGCAAGCGCAGTCTGACCCTGCTTGAACACCATGATGTACATGGTCATGTCACCCAGGCCTATCACACCTTCGATCGCTGAAATGGCGATCCAAGCGTAAGCGGCGTAGAACGCAGCGGTGCTGAATAGGCCGAATACGTAGCCCCACACGCCGCGGCGCAAGGTAAGGTTACGATCCTCGGCGTACAGCTTCTTGAAGATGCCGTCGTAACGTCCGAGCAGGCGTTGGCCCAGGCCGAATAGCTGCACTTCCTTGGCGTGATCTTCGCGCGCGATCACGGTCTCGAGGTAATTCTGCTCGCGACTCTCGGGCGTGCGCCAACCAAACAAGCGGAAAGCTTCGCCGGAATAGCGTGTTTCTGCGATGAAAGCGGGCAAGGCGGCCGCCACTAAGATCACCACGGCCCAACCTGAAAACGCGATCAACAGCGCGCCATAGGTCGAGAGCGAGATCATGTCTTGGGCCAGGCCGAACGTGCGGCTGACCAGACTGAGCGGACGGCTGGATGCCTCGCGACGCGCGCGCGTCATCTTGTCGTAAAGTTCGGAGTCTTCGAAGTGGACGAGCTCGAGCGTCAAGGCTTTCTCAAGGATCATCACGTTGACGCGATGGCCGAGCACCGCGCGCAACAGCGAACGCAGCACGGTTTGGCCGCGTTGTGCCATGGCCCAGAGCACGACCAAACCCATTTCCGCGCCGACCAGTAAGATCGCGTGCTCGCGATCAGCGGCTTTGTCCGATGCGGACGCGGCGATCACGGCATCGATGATGAGCTTGCCTATGTACGCGATCGCGCCCGGCAATACGCCAGACAGTAAGGCCAAGAGAGCCATGCCAAGGGTAAGTCCGCGGCTGGTGGACCAGACAAGACCTATCGCTCGGCTGCTATAGCGAAAGATTCCGAAGTAAGCGCGTAGCGCCTGCACGTTAGCGGGTGCCTGAGCGCGGATCATGACGCAACACTCCTTCCGGAATGCCGGCGGCTACGTCTTCCGTGTTCACATCACCACGGGACCAGAGCGTGCGCTCGACCATGGCGAGAAACACGCGCTCGATCGCGAGTTGAACCTCCGGTCCTTCTAGTACACCCATTGCACGCGCCACAGCTTCGATCGTCGCAAGGCCGCCGTCCTGCGTTTCAGTGCGCAAACGATAAAGCGAAGGCGGGCCTTTCGGCAGCGATACACAAGGTATCTCGGCCATGCCCGGCACACGGTTACGTACTTTGGCCGCTTGACGCCAGGTACCATCGGGCACGATCAAGGTGATCGGCCGTTGGCATGCGGCGAACTCGCTGATGGGAATCGCGTCTTCGCGCGGAAATAGCAGCAGCGGCTGCGAAGAGGGCAGCGCGTTGAAGGGCGCGCTGGGCTGGGCCTCGTTACCGCGGACGATGACTTCACTATTGACGAGGCAATCTGCAGCGAGACGGCCCGTGTTGGTGGGTTTGCGTACTTCTGCGCGATGGATGAACAGGAGTAAACGGGTGCGCGTTTGCAGGCGCGGGATCAGCGTGCAGATGCATAGGCTTTGGTGGACACGGCAGCGTGGACAACGGGCTGCGACGTTTTCTCTACGGCTCACGGGCGGTGACCTTACTGTTTAAGGAGACTTGGTTCGCATCGTTACGAACTCTTCGGCTGCTGTGGGATGGATGCCGATGGTGGCGTCAAAATCGGCTTTGGTGGCGCCCATTTTGATGGCTACCGCAAAGCCTTGGACGATTTCGCCCGCGTGGTCGCCGGCCATATGTAAGCCGACTACACGTTGAGTCTTACGGTCTACTAGAAGCTTCATCAGGGAGCGCTCGTGGTGGCCGCTCATCGTGTGCTTGAGGGGGCGGAAGGTGGAGCGGTAGACGTCGATTTCTGGGTATTGAAGGCGGGCCACCGCTTCGGTAAGGCCTACGGTTGCTAGGTTGGGTTGGCTGAACACTGCCGTGGGTACATAGGCATGGTCGGGCTCTACGGGGCCTTTGCCGAAAAGGGTATGGGCGACGGCGCTGCCTTCGGCGAGGGCGACGGGCGTAAGATTGAGGCGGTCCGTGACGTCGCCTATGGCGAAGATGTTGGCCACGGAGGTGCGTGAGTAGGCATCGACGGGAATGGCGCCGTTGGACTTTGTTTTGATGCCTGCGGCCGCTAGGCCGAGGTTTTCGACGCGAGGCTTGCGGCCTGTCGCGAGCATGATCTGGTCGACTTGACGGGTGCTGTCGTCGTTGAGGTGGGCGGTCAGACCCTCAGGGGTTTGCTCGATCTTGAGCAACTCGGACTCGAGCAGGATTTCGATGCCATCTTCGCGCATGGTGGCTGTCAGGTGATCGCGCAAGTCTTCGTCAAAGCCGCGCAAAAGCTTGTCCCCGCGGTGAAGGATGGTGACCTTCGCGCCTAGGCCGTGGAAGATGCCGGCAAACTCGACCGCGATGTAACCACCGCCCGCAATGATCACGTTTTTGGGTAGCTCGGGTAAGGCGAACGCTTCGTTGGAGGTGATCGCGAGCTCGGAGCCTGGAAACGTGGGGACAAACGGCCAGCCGCCCGGACACAGTAAGATGTATTGGGCCGTATACGTCTGACCGTCCACCCTTACGGTGTGGGCATCTACCAGCTCGGCGCGGCCTACGATGAGCTTGGCCCCTGCGTCCTTGAGCAAGTTGCCGTAGATCTGGTTGAGGCGCTTGATCTCGACGTCCTTGTTGGCAATCAAGGTTTGCCAGTGATGACTGGGTGTTGCGACGTTCCAGCCAAAGCCTTTGGCGTCGCGCACCTCGCGCGAGAACTCCGACGCGTAAACGAGCAGCTTTTTGGGGATGCAGCCCACGTTCACGCAGGTGCCGCCCAGGCGTTCCATCTCGCTGACCGCCACGCGTGCGCCAAGGCTGCTCGCCACGCGCGCCGCGCGCACACCGCCGGAACCGCCGCCTACCACAAACAGATCATAGTCGTAGCTCTCGCTCATCCCGCCATACTAGCAGCTGCCCGCGGGCCTCGACCCATGGGGTGCTACTTGGCGCTGAACGCGATGTCGACCGTGTGAAACTTGCCCGCCTTACAGGTTACCTCGACGCGCGTTTCCTTGATCCGAGGCGTCACTTCTGCGCCATCGCAGCGAACCTTGTCGACCTGATAGCGCTCGGGGATAAACACCTGGTTTGCGACGTCGATGGCAGCGTCGTAGGCAAAGCTCAGCGTGTCGCTCTCTAGGCGCATGGTGCTCGGCGTACCCGCAATGCGCTGCGCGTGAGGCCGAGAAACGAGCGCCACCATGGCCGGGCGTTCCTGCCAGCTACCCTCGACCAAGTCGTAAAGTCCCCAGCTGCCCTGCGTGCCTTCCTTCCAAAGCCATAGTGCCGAAGACACGAGGAACTCGTCCTGCAGATCGTAATGAGCCTTGAGGTAGCGGTCGAAATCGTTGACCAACGGACCGCTGCCGAATTCCCCTACGAACCATGGGGTGCCCCAAGCCTTTGCCTCGCGTGCGGCGGTCTCGAAGGCGGGCAGTAAGCCCTCGCGCGTAGGCCCCGTCATGCCTTTGAACCCGTATAGATGAGGGCCGTACAAAGCATTGTTCAAAGGGTAAGGTCCCTTGGTCACGGGTAGCCCGCCGTTGGCGCTCCACAGGGCGTCCGGCTCGAACACGACCGTCAGGTCGGGAGCGACCTTGCGTACGGCCTCGCCCGCTAGCTTATTGAAGCTCGCGATCAGATCGCTCGAAGCGACGGGCTCGTTGTACACATCGATGCCCAGAACGAACGGTTGCGCGGCATAGCGCTTGGCAACCATCGCCAACATGTCGAGAAATTCGGCCTGCAGCTTGTTGGGATCGCCCTTGGCGAAGAATGAGGCAGACGCATCGAGCACGGCCTTGGAGGCGCGACGGAACAGTAAGTCGTTACTGCTTAGCGGACCCTCAAGCAGCTTCGTGGGTGGGGGCACGATCGCCCACAGCGGCGCGCCATCCTCGCCGATTTCCTTTGAGTAAGCATCCTGATGCAGATCGATCAACACGTAGACTTGGTGCTCCGTGGCACAGGCGACCGCGGCATCTACCCGCTCTAAATAGGCCTCGTTGTACTTGTCACGTTCGGGCTCGATGCCGCTCCAGTTGATGGGTAGGCGCAACAAGCTCAGACCTAGCTCGGACATGCGCCTGCAATCAGCAGAGGTTAGCTCTGGCACGTCTTCGACCGGGACACGCCCGTCATCGAAGGTCACATCGAACACGCCTTCCACGCGGGCATTCACACCACGCAAGATCAACGCGCGGCCCGCGCCATCGCGAAAGAAGCCCTTTTCTATGCGCAGTCGATCGGGATCGCGCGTACCTGCGTCGCCTCCGCCATCGGGGACTTGGGCTGCGTCGGGCACGGAGTCCGTTTTGGTGTCAGTCTTGTCGGCGCATCCCAAGCCCAGTAGCGCACACAACAAGAGCCCGTTCCATTCACGCCTTACAGTCATTGGGCAAAAGTATACCTTGGAACGCATAGGAGAAGCGGCGCGCAATGACCCTGCAAGCTGTTCAAATCTTTGGTACCAAAAAGTGCCCAGATACCCGGAAAGCGGAGCGTTTCTTCAAGGAGCGCGGCGTGAAATTCCAAGCCATCGATCTGGCTCAGAAGGGCATGTCACCCGGTGAGCTGCGAGCAGTCGCCGGCCGTGTGGGCGGGCTTGATGCGATGATCGATCGCGCGGGAAAGCGCTACATAGACAAGGGTCTCAAGCATGCGCACCCAACGGGAGCGCGCCTTGAGCAACTCTTGATCGACGATGCATTGCTACTGCTTACGCCGATCGTACGCTCGAGCGCAGGCGCCACGGTGGGCCTAGCGAGCGAAGTCTGGGCTGAATGGCTCAAGCGCGCCCCGTAAGCAGGCTTGCACGCTTTGGTCCTCGAAGAACAGCCGCCTGCCCTCGCCGGCTGATCGAGGGGCTCGACGGCGGGGCGAACCGCCCTTACGGTGTGCGCCATGAAAGCCCTATGGATTACGAAGCACGGGGGGCCGAACGTACTTCAGGTACGCGAAACCCCGGACCCCGTTCCCGACGCGCATAGCGTGCGCATTCGCGTGCGCGCCGCAGGGCTGAATTTCGCTGAGGTGATGGCGCGCAAAGGCTTGTATCCAGACGCGCCCAAAACGCCGTGCGTCGCGGGCTACGAAGGCGCGGGCGTGATCGACGCGCGGGGTAGCGAGGTCAGCGACCTGAGTGTTGGTCAGCGCGTGTTGTTCCTGTCGCATTTCGGCGGCCATTCCGATGTGGTGTGCGTGCGCGCGGCGCATGCCTTGCCGATTCCCGAACGCATGAGCTTCGAAGAAGCCGCGGCTATCCCGGTCGTTTACCTCACGGCCTATCACATGCTCTTTCACGTCACGCGCGTGCGGGCAGGCGACCACTTGTTGATTCACATGGCTGCGGGCGGCGTGGGCACAGCGCTGCTGCAGCTATGTCAGAGCGTGCCTGGCGTGGTCACGTACGGCACCTGTTCCGCTAGCAAACATAGCTTTGCGCAGAGCCACGGCCTGATGCATCCGATCGACTACCGCACGCAAGACTACGTTCAGGAGATCAAGCGCTTAACCGCCGGCCGCGGCGTGAACTACGTCTATGACGCGCTCGGCGGTCTCGACTGGAAAAAGGGCTACGGCATGCTGCGCCCCGGCGGCATGGTCGTGGCCTTTGGTTTTGCCAACCTGAGCAAGGGCGAACGACGCAGCTTATTGACTGCGCTCATCCAGTTGTTGCGGTCACCTTGGGTAAGCCCGATCACATTGATGAACGACAACAAAGGTTATGCCGGCGTCAACATGGGTCACCTGTGGGATGAGACCGCGCTGCTACGCGGTGAGCTCGACGCGATCATGAAACTCTACGACCACGGAGTAGTGCGGCCACACGTGAGCGCGAGTGTGCCTTTTTCGCTCGCAAAAGAGGCTTTTGCCATGCTCGAGCACGGCAAAAACGTGGGCAAAGTGTTGCTTATCCCCGACTGATTCACGAGGCATGACACTCCCCACCATAAGCTTATACAAGCGATTGCGCTGCGCGCTTGCGCGCGAATACCGGCATGTGAAGCAAAGGTAGGCAAGTGGTGATGGACGGGCGCGAGCGCTCGAAATGCTTGGTTTTCGCAGGGTATCCTAGTTGCCGTGATACGTTACTCAAACACTCGAACACAAGCGCTGCTACTTCATTGGGGATGAAGAAGAAGCGCGAGGAGAGCACTGCGAATGCCTACTCGCAACCATTCCAGGTTGGCTGCTGTCATGATCACCTGTTCGCTTGCCGCCACGGCCCATGCCGCGCCGCCCACCAGCGGGGGAGTCAAGCCCGAGCCGCAGCTGATCGCGCGGGCAGCTCCTGACATGAGCACACCCGCGCCGCGCACGAAGCCCGCACCCATCGTGCCTGCTCAAAACCTCGCAGCGAGCGACAAGCCGCTGACTGCCGCAGAACGCGCGAGCATGCTGCGCTCGGCGGAGACCAAGCTTGCAAGCGAGGAAGTCGAAACCGTAGAGCAAGGCTTTGCACTGCTGGCCCAGCTTGGTGGTGCGGAGGCGATCAAGATCATGGTCGCGCGGGTACGACGCGGCTTACCTCCGCAACTGCTGGCACCCGCCGTGGAAGTATTGGTGAGCTTTCACCAGCCTAGCGTCGCGCCCGTTTTGCTTGAGCTTACCCTGCACAGACGCTGGCAGGTACGCGCAGCGGCCATCGATGCCCTGGGTAGGTTGGGCGCCAAGACCGCCCAGCCTTCGCTGCTGTACGCGCTCGATGATCCGAGCGCCGAAGTACGCTCGACCGCGGTGCAGTCGTTGGGGTTGGTTGGCGATGCACGCGCCTTGCCTGCACTGACGGTGGCGATGCAGCGGAACGTAGAGGGTGCAGCCCTTGCGCTTGGCAAGCTCGGCAACAGTAAGGAATCGGAGCTCCTACTCGAGCGCGTTCGCAAGGGCGACGTCGCGTCGGTGGAATCGGGTCTGCACGCCATGTTGCTGCGCGCAAACCTACCGCTCGCGCTCAAGCTCAAGATCGTCAACGAGCTTGCCCAAGTCGACTCGCCCAATGCGCGGGAAGTCCTTACGGTGTGGACTCAAACCTGGACCACCGGGGACGCGCGCGTATTGCAGGCCCTCAAGGCCCGCACCAAGCAGAGTGAAGGTGCTGCCGTGGCTGCACAAAGCGCGGCCGTGCCTGCTAAAAATGCGGCCGTGGCTTCTCAGAGCGCGGCCGCCAGTGCCGGCAAGGTGGGAGGTAAGCCATGAAGCGCACCTTACTGTGTAGCTCACTCTTCGCTCTGCTCGGGTTGCTGGGCAGCGGCGGCTGTGGTGCCGCTTCCTTCGAGCCAAGCTTCAAGAAGCCCTTGGCACCGACCGAGATCAACGTAGGCAAGCAAATTGTCGCCGCCAAGGCGCGCACAGAGCGACCCGTGGCCGTGGGCATCACCACGAATCCGTCCAAGCTGTGCGCGTGGGATCTGAGTGCAGGCATGTTGTGGGAGCGGCCGATCGACGCCAAGAGCAATCCGCTCGTGGTGGGCAATGCGATCGTCATCCAAGAGCGCGATGGCATCGTAGTCCGCGATTTGGCCACAGGCGCGTTGCGCGTGGTGGTCGACGATGAAGGGAAACTCATCGGCGCCGATGGCATCGACAATACGATCGTTGTCGCGATCGCTTACGACGATGAAACCGCACGCTCCAAGGTCGTCTTAGTCGAAGGCGACAGCGTGCGTTGGCGCCAGACACTCAACCTTGCCATCGGTGCCCCCGCCTTACTCGGTGACCGTGTGCTCGTGCCGTGGGCAAGTCAGCGGCTATCGGTTTTGGCCGCGCAAGATGGCCTCGAGATGGCGCGCTGGAACTTCACCAATATGGTGGTGGGCCACGCGCTGGTAGACCGTGGTCGCGTGTTTATCGGCGAGCACGGTCTGATGCGCGTCAAAGAAGACTTACCTGACCATCGCGATGGACCCGTTGCGCTCTATGCCCCGATCAAGCGCAGCTTGCCCGGCCGGCCGGCGCTGATGCGCGATGTCTCGAAGCCGGTACCCGGACCTGACAGTGCCACCAACAAGCTGCAAGTCGATTGGCGCGTGGGGCTTGAGAACGAAGGCGCGAGCGCCGAAAACGATCAACTGATCTTACGCTATTACCGGCTGGTGTTCGGGCTTTCGGCCAGCAGCGACGACGTTCGCTGGTTGCGCATGTTCGATCAGGACGTGATCGGCACCGCCATCGAGCCGGGTGGCACCTGGCTAGCCGACGCAGCGGGGAACCTGAGCTTCTTGGATCTGACGGGGGCTACGCGTTTCGAGCGTGCGCTCGGCAAATCCCTACGGAGCATTAGTTTGCGCGCCGCAGGTTATGTGCCCACGAGCTTGACTGCGGCGGCGCCTCAGCCTTCGCTCCACGATCAGCTGCTCGCAGCAGCACACCTAGCAGACGAGCGCCTTTCGCCAGCGCGTGCATACGCGATCGATCGCTTGGCGATGCTCCCTGAGGAGCGCGTCACCGCGGAGCTGCTCGCATTGTGTACCGATGCCGCGAGCCCTGAGCCGGTTGCAAACAGCGCATGCATTCGTCTGGGCACGCGCGAAAACGGCGCGACCGATGTGATCACAGCGCTGCGGGGTCGTGCTTCGTTTCTTGAAGGCGCGGCAGCACCGCCCGTGGGCGCGCTTGCGCAGGCAGCAGGCCGCATGAAGCTCAAGCAAGCAGCCCCGCTACTGGTCTCTCAAGCCGAGGATCCGCACACGAAGTCTGCTGATCTGGTGGCCGTGTTCCAAGCCCTGGGCACGCTCGACCATCGCCCTGCGGTGAGCGTGATCGAACGCTTCGTGCGCCTGCATCACGCGGAGCCCGCTGGCTCCGAGTTAGGGCCGGCGCTGTACGCGGCGCTGTCGGTGCTCGGCGATCTGCGCGCGCAAAGCGCACGGACCACGCTCGAAGAAGTAACGATGGACGGGCTCACCTCCGAGGCGGTGCGCAAGAAAGCCCGCGAAACGCTGGGAGTGATCGACTCTCCGCCGGTCGTGGCCAAAGTGGAAACACCCGAGATCAAAGCCAAGGCCGGGGTCGAAACCAAGCAGCCCAGCGCAGTCGAAGCCGCTCCTCGACCTTACTCTTTGGATGCGGCCGCCGTGGAAGTGACGATCGCGCCTTTGCGCAAGACCCTAGTGGGCTGCCTGACGAGCGATCCCGGCAAGCTCAGGCAAGCCCGTATCTCGATGGTGGTAGCCGGGGATGGCAGCGTAGAAGGCATGTTCGTGACACCGACCAGTCTGCAATCATGCATGGATCCGGTGTTGCGCAGCGCGAAGTTCCCCGCCACCAGACTTGGCCGTCAGCGCGTTACGCAAACGATCGAAGCAGAGGCCAACGAGCCCGTGGTAGCCAAACCCGCTGCCAGCACGCCCGCTGAAAAGACCGCTGCGCAGCCCCAAAAGCAGACCCTCAAGCCAGGAGCAAAAGCGCCGCCAGCCACGGTCAACACCGTGAGCCCGATAGCCAAGCCTGTAAGCCCCGTGGTAAAGCTCCCCACCAAAGCTACGGCTAAGCGGGAAGAGGCACCATGAAGTTCGCGCTCGCGGTCGCCATGCGTCCGCCGGAGCACTATCTGCCGATGGCCATCGCGGCCGAAGAAAGCGGCTGGGACACCATCGTGGTGCCTGATTCCGTCTTCTACCCAGAGAAGGTTTCCGCACCTTACCCTTACACGGCCGATGGCAAACGCTTCTGGGCAGCAGACACGCCTTACGTCGACCCATGGGTTGCGATCCCCGCCATGGCCGCGGTCACTAAACGCATTCACCTCTATCCACACGTGCTCAAGCTCGCGATTCGCAATCCGTTGTTGGTCGCCAAAACTGTGGGCTCGGCGGCGGTGCTTTCAAATAATCGCGTCGGCCTAGGTGCGGGTCTTGGCTGGATTCCAGAAGAGTTCGCGTGGTGCGGGGCCGATTACGCGACCCGTGGCGAACGCATGAATGAGGCGCTCGAAATCATCCAGCTTTGCCTGCAAGGTGGCTTCGTCTCGTATCACGGCAAACATTACTCTTTCGATCGCTTGTTGATGGCGCCTGCCCCCAGCAAAAAAGTGCCATTCATCATCGGCGGCCATACCAAGCCTGCGCTCAAGCGCGCGGCCAAATACGGCGATGGTTGGACGAGCGCGATGACGAACAAGGCCGAGCTCAAAGGCTTCGTCTCCGACCTTGCACAGCTACGCGCAGAGTATGGCCGCGATAAATTACCGTTCGAGATTTCGGTCGTGTGCATGGATGCGTTCGGTGTGGACGGCTACCGCGAAGTCGAGGCAATCGGCGGCACCGAGATCATCACTCAGCCATGGGTGTTTTACGGTGGCGGCATGGATCCCACGCTCGCGCAGGCGCTCGATGGCATCAAACGTTTTGCAGACGAAGTGATCGCCAAGTTTCGTTGATCGTAACTGTTGAGCGCCGGCACACGACTGTCGTCCATGGGGGATCTGAACGTAGCCATCTCGGGCGCGCGCGGCTTTGTGGGCGGCAGGCTCGCCCAGGAGCTAGCGGGCCAAGCACGTATCGTGGGCCTCAGCCGCACCTTACCTTCGCATAACGGCCCGCACGTGGCGGAGTGGCGTCGCTGCGATCTGTTCAACTACGAAGATGCCTACGCGGCGCTCGAGGGCATCGACATTGCCTTCTACCTCGTGCACGCGATGATGCCGAGTGGCCGCTTGACGCGCGCTCGCTTTGAAGATCTGGATGTGATCTCCGCAGATAACTTCGCCCGCGCCGCACGCGCGCGCGGCGTTCGGCAGATTGTGTACTTAGGCGGCCTCATCCCCGACGTGCCGCATCTGTCGCGTCATTTAGAGAGTCGACGCGAGGTGGAGCACGTATTGTCCGCGCACGGCGTACCCGTCACCGCCCTGCGCGCAGGCATGGTCGTGGGCCGCAGCGGTTCGTCCTTCAGCATGCTGTTTCGCTTGGTAAGGCGGCTACCCGTGATGTTGTGTCCCGCATGGATGCGTATGCACACTCAGCCTATCGATCTCGAAGACGTAGTGCGCCTGCTCGCCTATTGCGTCGATCGCAAAGACACCTTCGGTCGCAAGTTCGATATCGGCGGCCCGGATGTGATGACCTACCAAGACATGGTGCAAGCCACGGCGCGCGCCATGAACAAGCGCCGCGTGATGATCCCAGTACGGCATTTCTCGACGCGCTTGTCTTGTCTGTGGGTCAGCTTGGTCACAGGCGCACCGCGCGCATTGGTCAGGCCGCTTGTCGATAGTCTGAACCATGAAACCGTCGCCCATGAGCTCTTGCTGCAGCAGCAGGCAGGCGTGGTAGGGCGCTCTTTTGCGACAAGTCTGGCCGAGGCAATCGAAGCGGGGCCGGGTGAACAGCCTGTGGCTTTTCAGGGTTGGCGGAGCGCAGCCGAGCCCAAAGCGCGCTCCGTGCAGCGTCTGGCCCTGCCCAGCGGCTGGAATGCAGAGCGTGTCGCCCGCGAGTATCTGGAATGGTTAGTGGCCGCCTTACCCGTTGTACGCGTCAAAAAGGACAACGCCTTGCGCGTGTCATTCAATCTATGGGCGCTCGCGCTGCCCTTACTGTTGCTCGAGCTCGCACCGGGCGCGAGCACGTACGATCGGGCGTTGTTCTATGTGCGGGGCGGCGCGCTCGCCCAAGCGGGTGGTGGCGGGCGCCTAGAGTTTCTGTGCGTGAGCGGCAAATCTGAAATCCTGGCGGCGGTACACGATTTTCGCCCGCGTTTGCCCTGGTGGCTCTACGTGATCAGTCACGCCCTCGTGCATGAGCTCGTGATGTGGGCGTTCGGGCGGCATCTGGCACGGCTTGCTCGAAAGGAACCCGTGCAACCCAAGCTCGCGTGAGCGGGCGAAAGCAGCCATTTTCGCGGCCAAAGGCGGCTACAGACGCCCGGCGCGCCCTTTCAAACACTCAGACGATAGTCGCGATACATGCGCAGTCCGTGGGCACCCGCGGGCGTACTGCGCAGCTCATCGATGATCGCCCTAAGCCCCGCAGGCGCCTCGGCGTAGGCGGGCAGCGGCGCGGGTGATTCTGGCGGCAAGAAAATGATCGCAGCCAACGCGGCAAAGGTAAGGTCTGCGACGCTGAAGCTATCACCACACAGGAAGGTGCGACCGTCCGCTAGACGTTCGCTCACATGGCCAAAGACCTTGCGGGTGCGCTCGAGCGAACGGGCGTAGCCTTGCGCGTTCACGGCAAGCCCGCGCTCGATGCCGCGCATGATCACCTTTTGCGTAAAGGGCAACAGCATGCGATCGGCGCGGCCCACGTTGCGGCGAAATAGGCGCTCACACACGGCGGGCTCTTGCAGAAGATAGAAGTAGGCCACGCGTCGCACCGCAGGTCCGAGCACCCGATCGAACTCATCTTCGAAGGCGAGCACTTCGGCGCGCAGCGCATTATCTGCGGGAATGAGCTTACGGTCACGCGTGGCAAGAGCGTTCGCAAGCTCGACGATCGGCGTGGAATCTGCGTACACCTTCCCTTCCGCTACTAAGACGGGCACCGTGCGACCTGCGCCGCGTGGAAAGGTGGCGCGATAGTGTAAGAGCGGGGGGTGCCCTTCCTCGCGGTATTCGAGCCCCGAGTAATCGAGCGCCCAACGCGCTTTTTCGCAGTAGTGACTAAAAGGGATGGTGATTAGCAGCACGCGGGCAAGCTAGCCCGTTCTGGGCTTGAGCGCGACCAGCGCAGAGCTTCGGGGCAGACAGCGCTTAACACTTCTTCACCTTCCGGACATAGACGGGCAACGATAAGGTCCTACGCTATGGACGTGAGCGAAGCGACAGAACAAGCCGGCGATCCAGACGTGATTAAAACCCTGGGCATGGCAGAGCCCAACCGCGTACGACGCCTGATTGTGTGGGGCGCCCTCGGGCTTGCATTGGTTGCGGCGATTGGCTTCAGCGTGATGCGCTTCATGGAGAAACGCGCCGCAGCCCGCGTGCCCGCGTACGTACGCGCCAAGGTGCAGCGCCGAGACATTCAGGTCGTGATCACGGCGACCGGCACACTCAAGGGGTTGAACACGGTCGAAGTAGGCGCCGAAGTGTCAGGCCGCGTGACCAAAGTAAACGTGGATTTCAACGATCCCGTGAGCAAAGGCCAAGTGCTGGCCGAGATCGACGCGGAGCAACTTACTGCCGCGCTGGCGGAGACCTCAGCACGCTTGAATGAGGCGGAAGCTGCGATTCGTCAGGCGCGCGCGACCGCAACCGAAACCGAGCAGAACGCCGCACGCGCCGCTCAGCAAGCTACGCAAGGTTTGATCTCGCAAAAGGAGCTGGAAGCGAGCGCGGCCGCCCGGGAGCGCGCGATCGCAAGCATGGCTAGCGCCACGGCGAGCGCCACGGTGGTGCGCGCAAGCTTGACCTCAGCCAAATCACGCTTGGAAAAGACGCGCATTCTTTCGCCAATCGACGGCATCGTATTGTCGCGTCTGGTGGAGCCTGGCCAAACGGTCACGGCGGGGTTTCAGACACCACTCTTGTTCAAGTTGGCCGAGGATCTGCGCAAGATGAGTCTAGTCGTGTACATCGACGAAGCGGACATCGGGCGTGCGCGCGAAGGTCAGGCCGCAAGCTTTACGGTCGATGCGTATCCGGACAAAGTCTTCCCTTCCAAGCTGGTTTCCCTGCGCAACGAGCCCAAGACCGACCAGAACGTGGTCAGTTACGAGGCCGTGCTGTCGGTCGACAACGACGAACGTTTATTGCGCCCCGGCATGACCGCAACGGCCGCTGTGGTAGCAGAACAACGTAAGAACGTGCTGACCGTACCGAACTCCGCCTTACGGTTCACACCACCCGATGCCAAGCCCGGCGAAGCCAGCACGCGCGACGACCGTCGCGTCTGGCTGTTGCGCGACAAAAAGCCCGCGTCTGTCTCGATCAAGACCGGTCCTAGCGATGGTCAAGTGACCGAACTATTGTCCGGCAAGCTGACGGCTGGCACGGAGCTCTTGGTCGACATCGTGGAGAAGAAGAAGTGAGCGCGCCGCCGCTGATGGAGCTCAAGCGCGTAATGAAAGTGTATGGCGCAGGCGCGAGCGAAGTGCGGGCGCTGGATGGCGTCGATCTACGCATCGATCATGGTGAGCTCGTGGCCGTGATGGGCTCGAGCGGCTCGGGCAAATCCACGTGCATGAACATCCTGGGTTGCCTCGATAGCCCAAGCTCCGGTTCTTACTTTTTCCGCGGCATCGATGCGGCCGGGCTTTCGCTCGATCAGTTGGCTTTGCTGCGCCGTCACTACCTGGGCTTTGTCTTCCAGGGCTTCAATCTTTTGGCGCGTACCTCGGCCCTTGAAAATGTGGAACTGCCGCTCATTTATCGCGGCGTGCGCTCTGCAGAGCGCCATCGACGCGCCACGCGCGCACTGCACGACGTGGGCTTGGAGGGTCGCGAGCATCACACGCCCGCCGAGCTTTCGGGCGGTCAACAGCAACGCGTGGCGATCGCTCGGGCTATCGTCACCGAGCCTTCGATGCTGCTGGCAGATGAGCCGACGGGCAACCTCGACAGCGCGCGCACCCACGAGATCATGACGTTGCTCGTCGAGCTGAACCGCGCACGCGGCATCACGGTGGTGCTCGTCACTCACGAAAACGAAGTGGCGGCCTTTGCGCGTCGCATCGTCACATTTCGCGATGGCCGCATCGCCCACGACGAACAAAAACAGGCGGCCAGCTGATGAGCTCTACCTGGCTCATGATCGGCAACACGCTGCTGATGGCGTTTCGCGAGATCCGCCGCAATACCTTACGGTCTTCATTGACGGCACTCGGCATCGTGATCGGCGTGGGCGCCGTGATCGCGCTCGTGACGCTGGGTGAAGGTGCCACGCAAAAGGTCACGGCTGACATATCGGGCATGGGCGTCAACATGCTTACGATCTTCCCCGGGGCCGAACGGCGCGGCCCCACGAGCGGAACCGCGGCGCCCCTTACGCTTGACGATGCTCGCGCCATCGAACGTGAAGTGTCCAGCGTCGCAGCGGTCGCGCCCTCATCGGGCCGCGCCGTGCTCAGCGTGTACGCCAACAAGAATTGGAACACGATGGTCACGGGCACCACCAATGCTTACTTTGTCGTGCGCGGCATCGACATCGCGCGCGGACGCACCTTTTCGGACGCAGAGCTGCAGGGCGGCATGCCGGCCTGTGTGCTCGGTACCACGGTCGAAAAAGAACTATTTGGCAGGCAGGATCCGCTCGGCGCGCAGATTCGCGTGGGCCGCGTGTCGTGCCTGGTGATCGGCGTCACCGTACCCAAGGGGCAATCCACGTTCGGTATGGATCAAGACGACTTCATCTTAATGCCCTTACCTTCTTTTCAGCGTCGCATCGCCGGCAACAACAACGTGGGCGCCATAGGCGTAAGCGCGATCGATCCAGCCCATACCACCAAAGCCAAACAGCAAATCTCCGCGCTCATGCGCGAGCGGCGCCGCGTCGCCCCTGGACAAGCCGATGACTTTTCGGTACGCGATACGCGCGAAATCGTCGAGACGTTACAAACGGTAACGGGTGTGTTGACGGCGCTCTTGGGTGCGGTGGCTGCGGTGAGTCTGCTCGTGGGCGGCATCGGCATCATGAACATCATGCTCGTGTCCGTGACGGAGCGAACGCGCGAAATAGGCATCCGGCTCGCGATCGGCGCGCGCGGCCGCGAGGTGTTATTGCAGTTTCTCGTGGAAGCGATCGTGCTGTGCATGATCGGGGGCATCGTCGGCATGATCCTGGGCCTTGGCGGCGCATACGCGATCGGGCGCGCCATCGACTTACCCTTTACGTTCCTGCCTGAAGTGGTGGTGATCGCCGTGGGATTTTCGGCTTGCGTGGGCGTGGCGTTCGGATTTTTCCCCGCGCGCAAGGCCGCCCGTCTCAATCCGATCGAGGCATTGCGTCATGAGTAGGCTGAGTATTCGTAGTGCGCTAGCGTCGGCTGCGATCTTACTGTCTGTGACGCCAGCAAGTGCACAAGATGTTCCGCCAACAAGCTCAGACACTCTGAACGAGGCCCAAGTGGTCTCGCTCGCAGCCGAGCACAATCCTGGCCTCAAGGGCTCGCTCCTGGAGTTCGAAAGTGCGCGCTGGGATGTGAAGGGGATCGAGTCGCAATACGCACCCGTGCTGGTGCTCGATCTGAGCGGTACGCAATCCTCAAATCCGAGTCTCGTGGACAGCGGCATCAACGTCAATCGCGTGCGCCGCGCGGACGCAGGTGCTGAGCTACGCAAGCACTTGATCTGGGGGACCGATCTAACTCTACGTGTGTCCGCCAACTATCAGGAGTCACGCTTTAAAAGTGCCGTTGGTTTAGCCCAGACGCTGCCGGGCCTTTCCCCGACTGCTGGCGGGACGTTCGGGCCCGGCTACGGTCTCGTCGCGCGCTTGAGCCTCAAGCAGCCGCTGTTGCGCGGTCGCGGACGTGACATCGGCGAAGCGAATCTGCTCGCCTCGCGCGCGCGTCGTACGGCGCAAGAACACACGCGTGATCGGGTGGCAAGCCAACTCTTGCGCGATTCGCTGACCGCTTACTGGGAGCTTTGGTACGCGAGCGCGAGCCTACGGATCGAAGAGCAATCACGCGACGTCGCCATGCGCCAGCGCGATAATGCTGCGGCACGCGCCAATACGGGCGGGCTTGCACCTGCCGATGTGCTCGCCTTCGACACTCAGGTCGCCACGCGCGAAGAAGCCGTGCTCAACGCGCGCATGCTCGTACAACAACGCGAGCTCGACCTGCTCAAGCAACTGGGTTTGATCGAAAAACGTCC
>JBKJIA010000432.1:0-4452 GCA_046598735.1 Polyangiales bacterium | reverse complement strand
CATGGCGGAAGACGTGTTTTACTTCGGCATGGCCAGCGCGCGCAGCAAGGCGTGGAGCAATGCCGTCGTGCTCTGGGACGTGCGAAACTGGCCCCCGAGCGCGTTTTTGCAGAAGGCTTCCATCGCAAACCGTGCGGTCGTAGGCGCGTACTCGATCCTCACGCCTGGCTTGTCCCCAGACCTCATCGAAACCTTACGCGGGATCGAGCGTTCGCAAGGCGTGTGGCCCAATCCCTGAAGGATCGGAGCTCAAGATGGGGTTGGCCTAAGGAGGGCTACGACCTAGTGTCGTAGTGACGAGCGTGACTGAAGAAGGCAAAGCGAGCCGGGCTCCCGAACGCGAGCTGCTGTTTGGGCGTTTCGAGGTACTGGCGACGCTGGGCCACGGCGCGTTTGGTCGCGTTGTACGCGCGCGCGACCGCGAGACGCAGGTAGAGGTAGCAGTCAAGGAGCTTTACCGGTTCAGCGCCGAGGCCCTGCTGCAATTCAAACAGGAGTTCCGTGCCCTCTCCGACGTGCAGCATCCGAACTTAGTGCGGCTTGGCGAGCTGTTCGAAAGTCAGGGCCGCTGGGGATTCTCCATGGAGCTGTTACCGGGCGCGAACTTCTTGTGCTGGGTCCGAGAGCCCCAGCGCGCCGTGGGCTTCGACGAAGGTCGTTTGCGCAGCGGTATTGCCCAGCTTGCTCAAGGTTTGCTCGGCCTGCATTCCCTGGGTCTGATGCACAGGGACGTCAAGCCCGCGAACGTGCTGGTCACGCCAGCAGGACGGGTCGTGCTGCTCGACTTCGGCCTCGTCACTTACCTTTCGCGCGACAAGCGTGCCTCGGACGGGGAGGGCGCGGGTACCGCCGAATACATGGCACCCGAACAAGCCGACGCGGCACCCATTGGACCTGCCGCCGATTGGTATGCGCTCGGCGTGCTGATGTACGAAGCGTTGACTGGTCAATTACCTTTCCAAGGATCGGCCATCGAGATCCTACTCGAGAAGCAGCGCCGGGAAGCCGACCCGCCGCGCGAGAAACACTCAGGTATTCCGGCGTATCTCGACAGGTTATGCAGCGCGCTCTTGGCGCGTGATCCTGCCCAACGTCCTACCGGCGAAGAGGTGCTCGCGGCGGTGGGGCGCTCCGTGTCGTCTTTGCCGCCCTCGAGTGCGGCGGCGGAAGCGACCGCGGAAGTCTTCATCGGTCGGGTGCGTGAGCTCGCCGAGCTTGCCGGACGCTTCAATCAGTCGCGCGCCGGCCAGCTAGAGCTGGCGATGATCGAGGGCGAGTCAGGCGTGGGCAAGACGGCTCTGGTCCGACGTTTCGTGACGTCGCTGCAAGGCGCCTATGAAGACGTAGTTGTGCTTGAAGGACGCTGTCATCCTGCCGAACAAGTACCCTTCAAGATGTACGACGGCGTGGTCGATGACCTCGCGCGGTACCTTAGTAAGCTCAAGCCGGCCACGTGCAGGGCGCTGCTTTCGCCGCAGGCGTACTTACTTCCGCAGCTGTTTCCCGTGCTCGGCAACGTGGAGGCCATCCGCGAAACATCAGAGCGCAGGCGTGCGAGCACCGGCATGCCAGTGGAACGTTATGTGCTGTTCAGTGCATTTGCGAACTTGCTTTCGCGCGTCAGTGAGACGTCACCGCTGCTGCTCGTGATCGACGATTTGCAATGGGGCGATGAGGAAAGCGTGCAACTTACACGCGCCTTGCTCGAGGCTACCCCGCCCGTGCGCGCAGTGATCATCGGCACGGTAAGACACCTTGAAAGCATCGATGGGACCTTGGGGCGCGAGCTGCGCGTGCTGGCGACACACCCTCAGGTTGCGCGCTTGCCGTTGATCGAGCTGGGCCTCACGGAAGCGCGCGCTCTCACCGCGCACTGGTTGGGCGTAGACCCTCATGATCCACAAGTGAACGTGCTGGCGGCTGAGGCCGCAGGACACCCGCTATTCATCGCAGAGCTCGCAAATCAAGCGAATGCAGGCGTTCACGGCACCGTGCATGACCTCGACGATGCCTTACGGTTGCGTGCTGCACGTTTGGGACCGCTGCCGCGCAAGTTGCTCGATTTGCTAGCCGTGGCGGGCGCACCCACGCCGCTGCGCATTGCAGGCAAGGCCCTCGGAATGCAGGGCGAAGAGCTTGAGCGGGCCGCTTCCAACTTGCGCAACGGACGCTTTGCGCGAGTGGTGCGTCGCGGCGAGCTCACTTGCTATCACGACCGCGTACGCGAAGCATTGCTTGGCGGTCTCGACGACGCTTCGCGCTTGATGCTGCATGGTCGGCTCGCCCTGGCTTGGTCCGAAAGTGGATACTCCGATGCGGCGCGCGTCGCCAGCCATTGGCTTGCCGCGGACAAGCCTGAACGTGCGCTGCCGTGGCTCGAAGAAGCGGCGGAGCGCGCGCTTCATGCGGCGGCGTTCGAGCGCGCCGCGGACCTCTATCATACTGTGCTCGAGGTTGGAGCTACGCTGCTAACGGGAGAGCATGCGCATCGACTGCGCCTGGCTCGCGCCGAGGCATTGGCATCTGCCGGACGCTCGGCAGAGTCTGCCCGCGGCTTACTAGAATCACTCGAGGCTGCTACGGGCGAAGAGCGCCGCGACCTCCACGTGCGCGCGGCCCAACAGCTCCTTCAAGCAGGTCAGATCGAAGAGGGATTGGCCGCGGCCAAGCTCGCCATGAAGGAAGTCGGGCTCGCGTGGCCGAGCCGTTCGAGTGCCGCACTATTGCGTTTGCTCTGGCATCGCGTAACCCTGCGCGCGCGCGGTCTGGTGGCGCCGATGCGCGAGTCCGGAGACGTGCCTGCGCGCGTGCATCTGCAACTCGATACCTTATGGCGTCTGTGGCAGCCGCTCATCTGGGCCGATCTTTTGCGCAATGCAGAAGTGGGCGCGCGACATTTGCGATTAGCGCTCAACCAAGGTCCCCCTTTGCACGTAGGGCTCGCATTGCTGGCAGAAGCCATGATGGTCGCGATTCAAGATGCGAGTGCGGAGAAGGCCGGACGTCTGATCGAACAGGCCTTACCTTTTGTCGACAAAGAAGGATCGGCGCGCCTCGAGGCGTACCGTTCGCAAGCACGCGGTACCGTCGCGTTCTTGGCTTGGGACCTTAGGACTGCAGCACGCGAGCTCGAGTTAGCAGAGGTTCGCTATCGAGAAGAATGTCCTGGTGAGGCGTGGATGCTCGCCAACGTGCGCAGCACCTTACTCGCAGCCGCGTTCAGCTTGGGGGACCATCGCGCGCAGGCCGAAGCCACCACGCGCTGGATTCGCGAAGCCGAAAGCCGCGGCGACAAGTTCGCGATGGCCACCTATTCTGTGCTCGGCCTCGGCTTTGTACGGCATCTCATGCGCGACGATCCGGAAGGTGCCCACGCCGAAGTCACTCAGGCGATGGAACCATGGCAGACCGGCGATTTTGGCTTGCAGCACTTGGGCGAGACAATCGCACGCCAAGGCATCGATTTTTATCGTGGCGGTCTGCATGCAGCGGAGTATTGGGACGTGAAGTGGCCCCAAATCCGCTCGTCTTTCCTGGTGAAAACGCGTTTTGCAAGCGAGATGTTACCTTTGTGGCGTGCAGACGCGATGCTGCGCGCGGCATTGGCGGAGCCAGAGCCCGTGCAAAGCCGCCGTTTTCGCCAGGCTCAGCAGCTGATCAAGAGTTTGGCTGGGGCGCGATCGGGATTTTGCTTGGCATGGGTACCGTTGATACAAGCGCAGATGGCGCTCATCGCGGGGGACCACGTCACCGCCAAGAGTCGTGCTGCGCGGGCCCAGGAAGCGTTTCAGCACGCCGGCCATTTCGTGGAGCGGCATTGCAATCTGGTGCTGGCATTCTTGGACAGTCACGAAGCATTCCACATGGAAGAGCACCGGCTGCGCCTGTGGCATCGGGAGCAAGGTTGGTCGCAGCCCCAGCGCGCGATTGGGATGTGGCTGCCGACGTACGCCTGGCTGCTGAACGAAAGCTCTAAGTCCATCTAGGACGCATTAGCATTATGAACCTTCCCATCGCATCCGCGCCCCGCATTTGGATCGACGCCGACGCTTGCCCCCGCGACGTGAAAGAGCTGGTGTTTCGCGCAGGCGAACGCCTTCGGATCGGGGTCATCGTCGTGGCGAACAAGGGGATGTTCGTACCGCCTTCGCTACATATTAGTATGGTCCAGGTCGCTGGCGGGCCCGATGTCGCAGACGACCACATCGTGAAGGAATCGCGAAAGGGTGACCTGGCGATTACGGCCGACATCCCACTGGCAGCGCGGCTTGTGCCCATGGGAGTCGTCGTCCTCAACCCACGTGGTGAGGAATATGACGCAGAGAACGTTGGCGAGCGGCTGTCTGTGCGCGATTTCATGGCCAACGCCCGCGACGCTGGCGTCGTCACGGGTGGCCCGAGCGCATTCGGCCCCAAGGACAAGCAGCGCTTTGCCAACGCGCTCGATCGCGC
>JBKJIA010000413.1:0-3435 GCA_046598735.1 Polyangiales bacterium | reverse complement strand
AGTTGCCTAAGTTCGCGTTGATCTTCACCAGGAAGTTGCGGCCGATGATCATCGGCTCGAGCTCGGGATGCTTGATGTTGGCTGGAATGATGGCGCGGCCGCGGGCAATTTCGCTGCGCACGAACTCGGGCTCCACGTTCTCGCGGATCGCCACAAAGCGCATCTCTTCGGTGATCACGCCCTGCCTTGCGTAGTGCATTTGCGACAGGTTCCTGTCGCTGCCATTGAGCTTGGCGAGGCGTGCTGCGATCCATGGCTCGCGGCGCTTCGGCAAGCCGAGCTTCACATCGCAGCCCTGCGGGCCGGTGGTGTCGTAAACCTTGAGCGGCGCTTCATCGCCCGCGAGTGAGATCACGCGAAACGGAACCTTGAGCTCGCTCTCTTCGACCTTCTGCGAATTCGGAAAGCTCTGCTCCAGTGGCGGTAGCTCGCGCAAATCCGCGGTGTCGCTGGCTGCGACTTTCAAGCTGCGCTTGCTCTGCGAAACGTCTTGTGGCTCGGACATCGCTTCCCTCGGGTGCTCGCGCACGATAGACGCGCACTATAGGTCAATGCCCATAGCTGTTGCCAGGCGACGGCCGTTGTGGCACCCGTGGGTCATGCGTAACCCTTTGCGGGCAATCACTACCCTGTCGTTCGTGCTCGCGTTTGCTAACGTCGCGCCACTGGCCCAGGGACAAACTGCCTCACCGTCGGTCAAGCCCGCTACGTCGCCCACCGACACGCTGCCCGCGGACGAGGCGCAACCAACCCAGGCGCCCAAGCCTTGCGGCGACGCCGAGCCTTGTCCTCAGCCGCTCCCCGATTCAAGCGAAGTGCCTGTGACCTCGCCTGCGCCGAGCGAGCCCCCCACCTATCCTCCCACACCTTACTATCCACAACCTGCGCCTGCGGAGGTCGAGGGCACTGTGCCTGTGACTGATGCTCAGCTGTACGCGGCAGGTCCGGTCATCTCGGGACGTCCCGCACGTCTCAACAGTCCTGGCGCACGCGAGCACGAGGGCTTCTTCTTGCGCCTTGCCCTTGGGGCCGGTGCGGGTTTTGCCCGCTATCGCGAATCGGTCGATGGCCAGCGCACCGAGACGGTCCAGACCGGTGGCCTTGCGGGACAGCTCGAAATCGCGGTCGGTGGCCGTGTGGTGGGCAACCTGATCGTGCACGGGAACTTGCTCGTGGGTGGAGTTGGCGACGCCAACAAGACCGTGTCCGGCGTCAAAGATGCCTCCAACAAAATCGGCGGTAGTTTGGGCCTCATCGGCGGTGGCGTGACTTACTACTTCATGCCGTACAACGCCTATGTCAGTGGCATGATCGGCGCGGGTAGCATGGACGAAACGCGCGACGATCAGCTCTCGGTCGAGTCTGGTCCGGGCCTCGGCGGTTCGCTGATGCCCGGCAAAGAATGGTGGGTCGGACAGCGCGCCGAGTGGGGCATGGGGGCAGCGCTCCGTGGCACGATGTTGAGCGCACCCGTGCAGATCGCCGGCATAGAAAGCCGCTTGCTGGCCTCGCAGGTCACCATCGCGGTCAGCGTGACGCTCAACTAGCGCACCCGCGCGCTTCGGCTCAACGGCCGATGTAGCGCGCAAAGCCATTTGACCGCACGGTCGAATTGGTTTACCCGTCGGTAGAACCGTTTCGGCAACCACGCGCCCGTCCCTGCCATGCCGCAAAGGCTCGGAGCGCGGGCAGCCCGAGGAGATGGCCATGGTGGATCTCAACAACTACGAGCTTGAACACTACGTCGGCGCCCGCGCCAAGATCGGCGTCGTCATCCCCTCGACCAACACCGCGGTCGAGTACGACTTGCAGAAGCTCAACCTGCCGGGCGTGCTGTGGAACCCGGGCCGCTTCTACGTGGAGTCGCCGGCACTCGATAGCGACGCCGCCTTCCTGCGCTTTCTCGATTTGATCCGCACCACCATTCCCAATTCCGTGCGCGACCTGCTCACCTGCTTTCCTACGCACATCATGATGGGCATGAGCGCCGAGACCTTCTGGGGCGGCGTAGAAGGCAACCAAGAGTTCCTGCGCCGCATCCAGGATCAAATTGGCGACCTAGGCCTGACCACCGGTGCCAACGCCATGGTTGACGCGCTGACGTTGCTCAAGGTCAAGAACATCGCGGTGATCACGCCCTATCAGCCGGTGGGCGATGAGCAGGTGCGGCGCTTCTTCGGCGACAGCGGCTTTCCCGTCAAACGTCTGGTGGGCCTCAAGTGCGCAAGCGCCACGTCCATTGCAGACACGCCGCGCAAGGCCGTGGCCGATGCAGTCAAGGAGCTTGACGGTGATGACGTCGACGCGATCGTGCAGGTCGGCACCAACTTGAGCACCGTGGACATGTTCCCCGTACTCGAGCAGTACTTGGGCAAGCCCGTGATCCCGATCAACATCGCAACCGCCTGGCACGCCCTGCGCGCCAATGGCGTGAATGACAAGCTCGTAGGCTACGGCCGGCTGTTCGCCGAGTTCTGATCCAAACCGTAAGGTCTGGTTGCGATGATTAGCCGTGAATCGAATCTTGTTTGCTGACGCCCACCACGCGCGCGCCGCAAAAGAACTCAATCGACTGCGCGTGGCCTTCTTCGCCGATGCCCGAAAGCCCCCAGGCCGGGCGCGGCGCATCGGGATTGAGTGACAGTAAGCTGTAGCCGTTGATCTTGACGCCTCCCGTGCGGATCTCGCGGGCGAAACGAAAGGCACGCTCGAGATCGTTCGAAAACACGTAACCAGCCAGCCCAAACGGCGTTCCATTGGCGAGCGCGAGCGCCTGCTCTTCCGTGTCGAACGTGTGCACACATGCCACCGGCCCAAAGATTTCTTCGACGGTGTCGCTCGGATCGCAGCCGTCGATCAACGTCGGCGCGATGAAATACCCCGGGAGGTTTGGCAGCTTGGTGGCGTTCAGGGCGCGACCGCCTTTGCCGACGAGCTTTTGGATGTCGGCGCGAATCGAATCGTACTGAGCTTCGTGGACCATCGGACCCATGTCGGCACTGTCATCAAGCGAGTCCGTAAGCTTCACCTGTGCGAGCTTACTGAGCACGGCCTCGAGCAACTTGTCTTTGATCGAGGCGTGGACGATCAAACGCCCGAGTGCGCGACACCACTGAGCATTGAGCATGGTCATCCCAAACACGACCGCAGTTGCGACTTGATCGATGTCGACATCTGCGAACACCACCATCGGATTGTTGCCGCCAAGCTCGAGCTGCGTGGGTTTGAAGTCATCCGCACACGCGCGTGCCACCGCGCGACCGCCGGCCAAACCGCCCGGAAAAGACACGGTGCGAATGCGCGGATCGGCCACGATAGGCCCGCCGTTGTGCCGGCTGCCGCACAGCAACTGGAATGCACCGAGCGGCAAGTTGGCCTTTTGGAGCGCGTCGGCCATGACGATCGCACTATGGGGTGCCCATTCTGACGGTTTGA
>JBKJIA010000325.1:0-2862 GCA_046598735.1 Polyangiales bacterium | reverse complement strand
GGAGCGGTGGGCGAAGCGAACCAAGTTGAGCGAGGTACTGCGCGCGCTCACTCCTCCCAAGCCGCGCCTGAGTTAGACAGCAGACGCAGCAGCACTTTGAGCAGCGATTCAATCTCGTTGAGCGCGAGATCCTGCCCATTGTCGTTGGCCGCGCGGGTGGCGGCAAGGGCAGTTTCTGCAGCTTCGCGCGCGCTGTCTGATTGAGGCGCCGCAGCGGCCACCGCTAGCGCGTCCGCGTAACCTGCCACTGCTGCGGCCCTTCGCAGCACCGCGTCGTTGCCGGCCAATGCGTTCAGCGTAGTGTCGATCACTGTTTCGCGTGCCGCTCGTGTAAAGGGTGTTTCCCAAGTGGCACGCAGACGAATACGGTCATCGCCATGTAGCTGCGCGACGTCACAAGCGCGCAAGGTCTGAAAAAATAACATTTGGTCGTTGGGTGACAGGTGCTGCGGACGGACCTTGCTGGCCTCGGTCGACACGACTTCTCCATAAAATTTCTCGATCGTTAGGTACCAAGGCAGCTGGACCTCGAGACGCACCGCACGCGCCGCGACGTCTACCACTTGCAAGAAATGCTCACCTAACATGCGCTGCGCCTCGGCTTCGGAGTCTAGGTATATATAAGCTCCGCGCCCCACGTCGGTCACGGCGTCCATCAATGTGTCATTGACATCGCGGCCCACGCCAATTCCCGCGAGGTATATACCTTCTTGACCTTCTTCGTCGTCCGCAAACCTACCGATAAGCTCTTCGTCGGTAATGCCGAGGTTGGCTCCACCATCGCTAATCAGCACCACGCGATTGATGCGCTTGGCCGCAAAGCTCTTCTGCGCCAGCTCGTAGCCGCGCACAAGGCCCGCATGCAAATCCGTACCGCCGTTGGCCTCGAGCGCAGAGACGGCATTCAGTAACTGTTGATCATCGGGACCTGTCACCTCGTAACCAGCTAAAATGTCCTTTTGATCGCTGCTCCAGGTGACCATCGAAACGATATCGCCGCGCCGCAGTTGTCCCGCCATCACGCGAACGGCTTCGCGTTCCATGTCGATGGGCTCGCCTGCCATGGAACCCGAGGTGTCGAGCACAAAGGTAAGGGTGAGCGGCGGACGATCGTCTGCATCCCGTGCCTCGGCACGCAGAGCGACTTGGAGGCTTAACATCCCGTCATCGGGGCAAGACGAGAGCTGGGCAGTCATCGCCACTTGGCCGCTTTTGGCTGGGGCAAACCCGGTATCGTAGTAGTTCAAGAACTCGTGGGCGCGCAGCACTTGGGCTGGCACGAGCCGCCCGTCGCGCAACAAGCGCCGCGCGATTACGGGCGATGCAAGCGAGCTTGAGTCATCGGCAGACATGTAAAGCTTGGCCGAGCGCTTGTCATCGAGACTGCCGCAGGAAGGCACGTCCGGCGCGATCTGAGACATGCTCAATGCACCCAGCCCAGCTACGACTTCGTGGCTCCCGGACGTCTGACACTTCAAGTGAAGTCATGCCGCCTCGCGCTCTGAAACGCCCGCCCCTCTCGGGCATGCGGCACATGCCGCACCTCGGTTCTCCTCGAGTCGCCTTCGGCGCGCCTCCCCGCGCTTGACCTTCAGCTCATCGACGACCCGCGCGCCAATGCCATAGTACATCTCGTCGGGCGTCTGCCCTTCGAACGCGGCATGGGGCATCACGCTGTTGTGCTCGTCGACGTAGAACTTAGTAAGCCGTCTGACGTCGGTGATCGTGCTGAGCTGGTTGAGGTAAAGCCACTGGTGCTTGAGGCTGCGCCACCACGCCTCGATCTTCGAATTGGAGAAGGTGACGTCCACGAGCGCGCGGATCCGCCGCCACTCGAACTGCTCGACCACCGCGTCGACTGCCGCGTTGAAGTTCTCGACGCCGCCGTCGCAGACGAGCTGCACAAACTCGTCGCGATGCAGTTGCCGCGCGGCCTCGCGCAGTACGTTGCACGTCCCCAACGGTTCCAGCGAGTCCGCTACGCTCCACGCCAGAATCTTGCGAGAGAAGTTGTCGATGACCGCGTGCAGGTAGACCTTAGTACCATCGAGCAGGCGCAACACGCTCACGTCGATGTGCCACTTCTCATTCGGCTTCGTCGCGACTACACCTTCCTTCGGCGTGGCGGGGTACACGCGCAGGCGCGGCCTGCGCCAGCCATGCTCACGAATCAACTTGCCCCACGTACTTGGATGCGCGAACACTTCCCCCATGCGCTGCGCGTGCAGCGCGAGCGCACGGATGGACATGTGACGGTGGGCAGTCGACAAGACCATGCCTTTGATACTCAGCCTCTCCTTCGAGGACAAGCGTTGAGGATGGGGCATGGCGCACGACGACGTGTCGGAGATCTCGCATGGCGTCAGCGCCCGCTTCCACTCCGCCACGCACGACGAGGAGATGCACAGCACTCGCAGAGCCGCGCGCATGGACATGACTTTCGTCGCATGGTTCAGTGCGTACAGCAGAGCTTGCCGATGCGCACAGGAGGTGACTCGACCGAGCTGCAAACCAGAGGCACGCAACACAGTAAGTACCAGTCGCAGCAGCGCAGTCAGCATGGCAACACGACGCTCGAGACGAGCAACTCGCTCGCGCAGTCGAGCATTGTCGCTGTCAGGCTCGTCGAGCCACACAACCTCAGGCATCCCGCGCCGAATCCACGTGAGCGCCGTGCCGCGCGGGATCTCCAAGTGCGGGAACAGGTCAGGATTACCTGCGCGGACGACTTGCTCCCGGATCCGGTAGTCGTAGATGCGGCTCATCCCTTTCAACTACGCGCTGCTGCCTGCAGTGGCAAATCGCGGGACACTGAGCCCAACGATATCGAGTGGTTGCAAGTGAAGTAGGAAGTGTCCGGGA
>JBKJIA010000287.1:0-29069 GCA_046598735.1 Polyangiales bacterium | reverse complement strand
GGAAGCGCTAGCGCGCAAGCTCACGCGGGATGATGACGAAGCCTTACTGTTGGCGCGCAAGGTCGCGGCCATGTCGGGCGGCAATCCCCTGCACTTGATCGAACTTTTGCGCTTGGTACGCGCGCAAGGCTCCGCCGCTCCCTTGCCTGGTACGCTCGCGGACAGCGTCTCTATGCGCAGGCTCTCCCTCAGCGATGCTTCGCGCGATGTGCTCGACTTGCTCGCACTCGCCGATACGCCGCTACCGGCCGATGTGCTCGGTCACGCAGCGCTAGGCGCGCGCGATCTGTCGCGCGAGTGCGCTCATCTGACGCGCGAGGGGTTCGTGGTGGTCTCGGAAAGCCCGCATAATACTCTGGCGCTCGCCCACCCCGGCCTTGCGCACACGTTGCGTCTCTTGATCTCGGAGGAGGACACGCTGCGGCTGCAACATGCCTTGTGTGATGCGCTGAGCGGATCTGAGCTTTCGCTCGCACCCGCGCTCGTCAAGATCGCTGTGGCCTGTGAAAGGTTCGAGATCGCAGCCGACGCGGCGTTTCGCATTTCAAAGGCGGCCACCGAGGTGCTCGCCGTGGATCGAGCCGCCAGTTATCACAGCTTGGCAGCGGAGCTCACGCAGAAGAAAGACACGCTCGTGCAATACCAGGCTGCGCGAGCGCTCGCTGAAACGCTGGCCGATGCCGGTCGCAGCGTGGAGGCAGCTTACGCTTATCAGCTCGCCTATCAGACGAGTAACGCCGCCAATGCTCTCGATCTGCATCGCCGCAGCGCGGAGCTATTCGTGCACAGCGGGCACATGGAAGAGGCCGGTTTTCAGTGTATTCGCGACGCACTGGACACCGTCGGCGAGACCTTGCCCGAGACCCATCGTGCCTCGCTCTTTTCGTTGTTCCGTCATCGCGCCTGGCTGCGTTTTCGCGGTTTGTTGTTCGAAGAACGTTCGGTGCAACAAGTCAGCGCGCGCGATCTGACGCGCATCGACGTGCTCTGGTCCGTAGGCGCCACGCTCGGTCTGGTCGATTACGTAAGCGGCGCGGACTTTCAAACGCGCGGCCTGGTATATGCCTTACGCGCCGGTGAACGCTCACGCGTGGCGCGCGCGCTCGCACTCGAAGCGGCCTTTGTCGCCAGCGAAGAAAAGCCACCGCAACCGCGCACACGTGCCTTGCTGGCGCGCGCGACAGAGCTCAGTAGCAAACGACGCGACCGCTACTTAGAGGGCCTGCTGGCGCTCACGCACGGGATGGTCGAGTGGTCTTATACCCACCACAGTGCGTACTATGAGCACGCGCTTGCAGCCGAGACCACGTTTCGCGCGCATGCCACCGATGCCGTCTGGGAAGTGACCACTGCACAGCAACTGGTGGTCGGTGCGCTGCCATGGCTCGGTCGTTTTCGTGAGCTCGACGAGCGCGTGCAACGCTACCAACAAGAGGCGCTTGAGCGGGGCAGCCGGCACGTGCACGCTTCGATCGAGCTGTATGGTGGTTATGCGCGCATCTTATGTCTCGATGATCCCAAGGGCGCGCGCGCCCGCGTGCGTGATGCCGTGAGTCTGTTTTCGCGAGATCGCTTCGTGCTGCAACACGTGGCTGAAGCACTGGCGCTCAACTGGATCGATCAATACGAGCAACGACCGATCGAAGAGGAGCGTGTGATCGCACTGCGACACGGCGCGAAAAAGAGTCAGCTGTTGCGCACGCTCGTCGGGCAAAGCGCGCTCTTGAACAGCGAGGCACGGCTGCTGGTCGAGAAGGCGCAACGCGACCCAGCCCTTGCGAAGGCCGCTGCCGTGCAGCTGCAGCGTATTGCGCGCAAGCTGCGTTCGGTCGGCATCAGCACCGGCGCGGGCGAAGCGGCGCTTTGGCTTGCGCATGCACGCGCGCTCTTGTCCGATTTCGATGCGGTGCCGGCACTGCTAGAGCAAGCAGAGCTCGGGTGTCGTGCGGGCACAGCGCCAGCATTGGGCGATGCCATCGCCTATCGACGCGGCCGGATGATTGGGGGCGACACCGGCAGAGCGTTGACCCAAGCCGTGCTGGCCCGTTTCCGCGCGGAAGGCGTGCGCAATCCCGCGCGCTTGATCAACGCGTTCGTGCCCGCGTTTCTCGAAAGGCGCTAGCACAGCGGAGGCGAGATAGTCGGAACTCGTCAGGGCGCCGCACTTGATGCGACCTTCCGTGGACTTCGAAAGGTAACCTGTTCGCCGCCCCTTCGCCCGGTCCCCTTCGCCCGAGGCCTCGGCGATGGCGATAGTAAGGTTCAGCTTCCGGGCGTGGTGGGAGCCGGCTGTATCGATGCCAGGCGCACCGGTAAGTTTGCGCCCCCCAAACGTCAATTCCTACACGCCACTTAAGGCGAGCTGCCCAATAATCGTAAGTTCTAACACCGGAGGCGCGTCACTTTTGACTTTGCTGCTTGAAGTGCGCATCAATGGGGAGGTGGCAGTCACGATGCAGGAGACCCGCATTCATTCCGCCGAAGCGGCTTTCGAGCGTTTGTTGCCAAGGCACCTGCGCAAGGCAGCGCGGTTTTGGACGGCAGGTGTGGTCGCAGAGCTCGGTGCACGTTGGCTCGAGCTAGAAGGCGCTCGTTCGGTGCTCGACGTGGGCTCGGGCATCGGCAAGTTCTGCACGCTCGGCGCACTCTCAACCCGGCTCCATTTTTGTGGCGTCGAGCATCGTGCAGACCTCGTTTCCGTGGCACGCAGCACGGCGCGGAGCATTGCGGCGGAGAATGTTAGCTTCGTGCATGCAAGGTTCACCGAAGTCGACGCACGGGCCTACGATGCGCTCTACTTCTACAACCCATTCCAAGAGAATTTCTGCGCGCGCTGGTACCAACTGGATCAAAAAGTCGAGCTGCATCCCCGCCGATTCGAGCGCGATGTGGCAGCGGCGGAGCGCATCTTGAAGGACATGCCTGTGGGTTCGTGGCTGCTTACTTACTATCAGTTTGGCGGCCGTATTCCCTTGGGATACTCGCTACTGCGCGCCGCACACCATCAAGGCAGCGTGCTCCGCTTGTGGCGTAAGGACAGTGCAGGGATAGGTCATGGTTACTGGGTAGAGCAGGGCGAACGCCTGCTTCGTCGCGGGCATCAGGTCGTCTCTACTAAGCCTCCTAGTACGGAGGTAGTCGATTGCTGAGCGTCTTCATCGAGGTGGGAACCCCAACAACGGCGCGCGTCAGACGCGCTCAACGCAAATGCGTGGAGCTCAAGTCGAGCAATCTGCGCGCCACCACCAGCAATTGAATCTGCTGGGTGCCTTCGAAGATATCGAGAATCTTAGAATCTCGCGCCCACTTTTCGAGCAGCTCGTCTTCGCCGTAGCCAACTGACCCGCATAGCTCCACACACCGTAAGGTGATCATGTTGCCCACGCGACCGGCCTTGGCCTTGGCCATCGACGCTTCCATCGAATTGGGCTGACGGTTGTCTGCCATCCAGGCGGCCCGAAGCGTCAGCAAGTAGGCGGCCTCGAGCTCGGCTTCGAGGCGGATGAGCTCTGCCTCGATCGCACTCTTCGTGATCAGACTGCCGCCGTAGTTTAGACGCACGCCATCGCGTTCGAGGATTTCGCGCGTGCGTTCGAGCGAGGCGCGCGCCACGCCCAGGCTCATTGCGGCCACGAGCGGACGCGTGTTGTCAAAAGTCTGCATCGCGCCCGCAAAGCCCTTTTTCGGGTCGATTTCGGCGCTGCCCAAGATGTTGTCCTTGGGAATGCGGCAGTCGTCAAACACCAATGTCGCCGTGTCCGAGGCGCGAATGCCCATCTTCTTTTCGAGCCGCGCGACGCGCATGCCAGGCGTGCCTTTTTCGACCACGAACGACTTCATCGCTGCGCGGCCGAGCTGAGCATCGAGAGTGGCCCACACCACGACCACATCGCAGCGATCGCCGGCCGTGACGAAGATCTTTTCGCCGTTCAGGACCCACTCGTCGCCTTCGAGCCGCGCCGTCGCGCGCACCGCTGCAGAATCGCTGCCCGCATTCGGTTCGGTAATCGCCATCGCGGCCCACTTGCCGCCAAAGCGCGCTTTCTGTTCGGGCGTGGCTACCGCATCGATCGCAGCGTTGCCTAGACCTTGTCCGGGAATACTCAGGGCAAGCCCGATGTCGCCCCAACACAGCTCCAACATACCGAGCATGGTCGCCATGTTGCCGCCGTTGCGAATCGCCTTGCTGCCATCGTCTGCCACCTTGGCCGATAGTCCACTTGCGCCCGCGCCTTGCGTGGTGCCCGCTTCGCTCATGCCGCGCAGCGCCGCACCGAGCAGCTTGAGCTCCTTCGGAAACTCATGCTCGAGCCGGTCATATTTGCGCGAAATCGGCCTAAATACGCCTTTGGCAACCTGGTGCGCCTGCATTGCCAGGGGCTTCAGCTTCTTGGGAATCTCGAGATAGATCATGGTCAGCCTCCTTTCCTAACAATGCTCAAACCAGCAACGCACCTTCGAACACGCCTACGCCGCGTAAGTGTCGATACCAAAGCTCGACCGGATGCTCCTTGATGAAGCCGTGGCCGCCCAGCACCTGCACGCCGTTGGTACCGATCAACATGGCCTTGTCTGCACACTGCACGCGTGCGAGTGAGGCTTCGCGACGAATAGTAAGGCCGTGCTCGGCACGACTAGCTGCGCGATACACCATCAAGCGCATGGCATCGAGCTCGATCGCCATGTCGGCGATCATGAACGCTACAGACTGGCGATGCGCAATCGGTTCACCAAAGGCCACGCGCTCGAGCGCATACGTCTTCACGTAGTCGATCACGGCTGCGCATTGGCCGACCGCGAGCGCACCCCAACCGATGCGCGCGAGATCGACCAGGCGCTCGCCATCGATGCCCGTGTCACCGCCGAGTTTGTTCGCGCGCGGAATGCGCACCTGATCGAGCTTCACGCGGCCGAGCTTGGCGGCGCGTAAGCCCATGGATGGCTCCGCCTCGATGCGTAGCCCTGGCGTGCCGCGCTCGATCAAGAAAGCTTGCGGTCGGCCCGCTAGATCCGCGATCACCAGCAAAAGCTCGGCATCAAGCGCCAACGGCACCAGCGACTTTTCGCCCGAGATCACGTAGTCGCCACCGTGTACCGAGGCACGAGTGGCCGGTCGCTCGGGATCGAACAAAGGCCGCGGCTCGAGCAACGCAAGCGCGGCCGGCAGGAACGTATCGCCCACAAAACGTGGCAAATAGGCGGCTTGTTGCGCGGCCGTGCCCCATTCGACCAGCGCATGCACTACCGCTAGCGGCGCCAACGCAGCGAGCGCCAGCCCCATGTCGCCGCGGCCCAGCTCCTCGGCGATCAACACGTTGGTCACGGTCGAGCGCGCTTCAGCGGCACCCCCCAACGCTTCCGGCACTGCCAGCTGCGATAGGCCGAGCTCGTGACACTGCTGCAAGAAGCCCGCGGGCGGTGCGCACGCTTCATCCGCTGCGAGCGCGGCTTCGCGCATTTCTTCGCGCGCAAAACGCGCCATCGTGTCGCGCACCAAGGCTTGCGATTCCGTGGGCGTCAGGTCGAACATGTCAGGCCGCTGCGTGCCATCGGGTTGCATGCGCACCGGCATCAGCAACTTCACCATCGGCGCCGCTTGCCTGACCACTTCGCTGGCTGCGCGCAGCCCGGCGCGCGTGCCGCGTGCCACGAGCTTTTCGACCGAATCGCTCAAGCCCATCCGCTCCAAGAGCGGAGACGTGGCGAGCTGGCTGAGCGCCTTCAAGGACTGCTCGATTGCGCGTTCCATCGCTGACCTCCCTTTTTGAGTCGCGGCCCGACTGGGTACCGCGCTCGCTATTGACTAACGTTTAATACGATCGAGGGCGCAGAGCAAGCGCCTTGTCGCCCCCGGGAACGGGAACAAGACGCGCTGGCGGCTCTTCGGGGCCGAGCCTGGCACAGCCTGGCGCAGCGCCGCTGGACAGTCAGCGGGCGGCCCGGCGCACGTCCTAGGCGGGTTTTCCGCCGGCCATTTGGATGCGCTCGCCGATGAACGCGCCGAACAGCGAGAACATGATGCCGAGCACGCCGGCCACGATATAGGCGAGCATCGACGGCTCGAAACCCTCAGGTGTGATCGCGCGCTGATACATGATGGTGGGAACCGCAGCCATGGCTGCGCCCACGGCCGGCTCCAGGAAGGTTTTGCCGGGCGAGATCACACCCATCACGATCCCGCCGAGGAACCAGATGCCGACGCTGATGCCGAGGCCCGCAAGACCTTGAGGATCGAAGCTCGAGATAATGAGCGGCAAAATAACCAGACAAATGGCCTGCATGGCGATGTAGACGCCGCATGCGATGCCCGCCCACCTCCATTCGAAGTCTTCTTGTTCGAAGCGCCGCGCAAGCGACTCTTCTTCTGTGTACTCGCCAGCGCCGAACGCTTCGATCTTGGCGCCGCAGGACACGCAACGTGTCGCATCGCCGCCATTCTCGAAGCCACACATCGGGCAGGTGACCGTATCCGCCATCGACTCTATTCTCCTGTCGTTGCGCGCAATAACTGTCGCGCAGCACTGGCCACCCCGGCGCCAACGCAGACTGATTGTCGCAACAGCTTGACGGAAAACGCAACTCGCTGGGTGCGAAGCCGTTTTGTTGTCCCAAATGCAGGGCGGATGTCATCTATGCTATCGACTCGAAACGGCTGGCTTCCATCTCCCAGTACGGCGCGGTCGCTTCGGAAAGATCCCGCGGGGACATATTTTTGTACACCTGGCGCAATTGAAATTGCGTTAGGATCGTAAAGATACCGATATGACGGAAGACTCTTCCCGCCACTCTGACCCACCGACGGTTCGCGTCGACTCGCTGCTTGCCCGTTGGCGCGCGCGGCTGTTGCGGCCGATTTTGATGGTCGCGACTGCCGTCGCGACGCTCAACGTCGCGATTTCGTCCACGCAGTTCTTTCTACAGGGCTCGCCAGGCCCAGCGTTGAGTAGCCTATCGTTGCTGGCGTTGATGTGGTGCGCAGCGCTCCTGCGCTTCCGTTCTGGGCGCATGCGCATCTGGCTGACTTTGGCCGTGCTGTACGGGGCCGCCACGCTCGCGCTGGTCACGATGGGGCTTGGTGCGGGCGGTGTGATGGCCGTGTTCGGTTTCGTGTCGCTGAGCGCCCTGTTGCTCGGCGCGCGCGGCGCCGTGTACGCGTTTGCGCTCGCCGCGCTGACCATGACCGCGGTGGCGCTGGGCTTCCACTGGCGCTTTCTGCACGTGTCGGACCCGAGCATTCTTGATGCGCAAAACCTGACGAACTGGCTGCGCGTGGGCAGCTTTGGTGCGTGCATTCTTGCGGGCGTGGGCGGCATCAGCATTTCGCTCTTGCGTGTGCTGACTCGCACCCTGGAAGAACGCGGCGCGCTGGTGCAGAAACTGCGCGACGAAGTGCGCGAACGTGAGCGTGCCAACCTTGCGCTCGCCGAAGCACAGCAGCGTTTGATTCATGCGCACAAGCTTGAAGCAGTCGGTCGGCTAGCAGGTGGCATCGCCCACGACTTCAACAACACGTTGACGGTCATCTTGAGCTATTCGGAGCTGCTCAAGCGCAGGCTGGCAGGTGATCGACAAGGCGGCGACCTCGCAGATCAGATTACACGCGCTGCCGAACAGGGAAGCGACCTTACTAAGCAGCTACTAACATTTTCACGACGGCAGCTCGTGAAGCCGCGTAACGTAGATGTTCAGCAGGCCATGCAGCGTACGGAACGAGCGATGGGCCGTCTGAGTTCCGGAAAAATACGCATTCACCGTGTCGAGGTCGACGACGAGCTGTGCGTACGCATCGATCCCACGCAGCTCGAGCAAGCTCTCTTGAACCTGACCATCAATGCACGCGACGCGATGCCCGACGGCGGCGACATCTACCTGGAAGCAAAGTCAATTATATTGACCATGGACTCCGGCGTGCCGCTGTTGCCTGGACCCTACGTGGTGTTGCGTGTGCGCGATACCGGTGCGGGCATGTCCGAAGACGTGCTCGCGCGCGCGTTCGAGCCGTTCTTTACGACCAAGGACCCAGGGCTCGGTACGGGGCTTGGCCTTTCCAATGTGCGCGAAGCGACCGACGCTGCGGGCGGTTACGTGAGCGTGACGAGCGAGCTTGGTCAGGGCACTGAGTTCAGTCTGTACTTCCCGCGTACGGATGCGCGCGTCAGTGGTATCGAGGCACGAGATCACGAGCTCGCGGCCAAGCCTGCTTCTGTTTTGGTCGTCGACGACGAGCCCCAGATCCGCGAGGTCATCCAAGCCATTCTGGTCGAGGCGGGCTACGAGGTGCACGCTGCGAATGGCGCCAAACACGCGTTGGAGATGGCGCGCTTGCGCCGTTTCGATCTGTTGTGGGCAGACCTCGTCATGCCCGATCTGGCTGGCGGCAAGCTGATCGAAGAGTTCCTGTTGCTGCGTCCAGGCACGCCGGTGCTCGTGTGCTCCGCCTACAACTCGGACGATTCCATCCGTGCTCGCGTCGCGCGCGGTGACTTGGCATTCTTGCCCAAGCCTTTCACGCGTAAGGTTTTGCTAGATGTGGTCGGGCGCGCGCTCAGCTCCGCGCGTCAGGTCGCACCGGAACGGGACGGTGAGATTCCTCCACCACGCGTGGCAGGCTGATCATGACGGCCCGCCGTAGCAATCGACCTGCGCGAGGTCAGACACCATCGTTACCTGCGGTGATCGCAGTGACGCTCGGTCCCATCGCGGTCGCTTGTGCGCTCGGTTTAGCGTACCCCCACGATCCCGTGTGGTTTGCTTTCAGCAATGTCGGCGTCTTGCTGGCAAGCGTGCTGCGTACCGCGCGGGCTGCGCTCGCGATCGCGGTCGTGGCGATCTTAGCGGTGCTGGCTACGGCGCTCTTGCAAGCGGACAGCTTGGGCTCGGCGCGCATCGTACCGATGGTGACTTTCGATCTGATGTTCTCGGCTTTGATCGTGATGAGCGCGCGTTATCGTGAGCATCTCGAGGCTGCGCGCGAAGAGCGTCTGCGCGAAAGCGAAAACAGACTGTCCGAATCGCGGCGCATGGAATCGATCGGTCGCCTGGCGGGTGGCATTGCGCACGACTTCAACAACTTGCTCACGGTGGTGCTCGCCAACGCCGACCTGTTGTCGCGCGGTCGGGCCACGGGGCATGCAGCCAGCGAGATCGAAGCGGCCGGCACGCGCGCAGCCGAGCTGACACGGCAGTTGCTCGCGTACGCGCGCCAGCAGGTCACGTCGCCTACCATCGTGGATGCGAACGTCGTGCTCAGTGATCTTGAGCCGATTTTGCGCCGACTTTTGCGCGAAGACATCGCGCTCACCGTCGCGCCCGATGCTGGCCTATGGACGATGAAGATCGACCCCTCGCAGCTTGAGCAGGTCGTGCTCAACCTTACGGTCAACGCGCGCGATGCCTTGTCGCACGGTGGTAAGATCACGATCTCCACCCACAACGTGACGCGCAAGGATCCGAGCGAGCGCGAGCTCGTGATGTTGTGCGTGCGCGATAGCGGCTCAGGCATGAATCGCGACACGTTGGCGCATGTGTTCGAGCCGTTTTTCACGACGAAAAGCCCGGGTATTGGCACGGGCTTGGGCCTGGCCACGGTCAAATCGATCGTGCAGGGGGCGGGGGGCTTTGTGGAGGTCGATAGCGCCGAAGGACAAGGCGCGGAATTCCGCATTTACGTGCCTCGCACCAAGGGCGTGCAGCGTATGGCGTCCACGCGGCCGTCGGGCGTGCAAGGCAAGCCGCGTCGCACCACGGTGTTACTCGTCGAAGATGATGCGCTGGTTCGCAAAGCCGTGGCGCGCATGTTGGAAGAGCTCGACCTCGATGTCCTGCAGGCGGAAAGTGCCGTCACGGCCCGGCGTCTGTTCGTGCAAGAAAAGCAGCGCATTGGCATCTTGTTGACGGACGTGGTGCTGACGGATGCGAGCGGCATCGAGCTTGCCGAGGTCCTGCAAGAGCGCAAGCCCTCCCTCAAGGTGCTGCTCATGACCGGCTATGCCGACGAGCTCACGCGCCGCGCGACCGAGCTGAAATCCGATTGGTTGCTGCTTAGTAAGCCCTTTGCACCGCGCGATTTGCTGACGGCGTTGCTGGCAGGGCTGGGCGAAGAGCCGCCTGCCGCGCCCGTGGAGCTCGTGTCCTGAGCTGAGGCTACGGCCTGCCGCCAGCTTGCTCACAGCATGGCCGAGCACTAAATCCAGCGCCCCAAGGGAGTGTGCACGTGGCCCGATTTATCGACGAGCTCAAGCGAACCCACACTTGCGGCGCCTTGCGCGCAAGTGACACCGATCATGAGGTGGTGCTGTTCGGCTGGGTGCAGAACCGTCGCGATCACGGCGGCTGCATCTTCATCGATTTGCGCGATCGCGAGGGCATTACGCAACTGGTGTTCGATCCGCAGATGCACACGGAGGCCTTCGCCGTGGCCGATCAAGCGCGACCTGAGTGGGTGCTCGGTGTGCGCGGTAAGGTGCGCTCGCGCGGTACCAACACCAATCCCAACATCGCGACGGGTGCGATCGAAGTGGTGGGCATCGAAGCCACCGTATTCAACAAGTCGCAGACGCCGCCTTTTGAGATTGCGGACAACATCACCACCAACGAAGAGAAGCGCCTCGAGTATCGCTATCTCGATCTGCGTCGGCCCAAGCTGCAGAAGAACATTCTCACGCGCAGCAAGATCAACCAGACCACGCGCAATTACTTCAACGACAAAGAGTTCGTCGAGGTCGAAACGCCCTTCATGGTCAAGTACACGCCGGGCGGGGCCCGTAACTTCCTTGTGCCTTCGCGCCTGCATCACGGTCATTTTTACGCGCTCGCCGAGAGCCCGCAGCTATTCAAGCAGCTGTTGATGGTCGGCGGTTACGATCGTTACTTCCAGATCGTGCGCTGCTTTCGCGACGAGGATTTGCGCCTCGATCGTCAACCTGAGTTCACACAGCTCGACGTGGAGATGAGCTTCATCAACCAAGATGATCTCTTCACCGTGATGGAAGGTTATGTCTTCAAGATCTGGAAGGAGATCTTAGGCATCGATCTGAGTGAGCGTTACAAAGACAGTAAGTTCCCGCGCATGACCTACGAAGAGAGCATGCGCCGCTACGGCAACGACAAGCCGGACTTGCGTTTTGGTCTCGATCATACGGACCTTACCCAGCTTACGGTCGAGTGCGACGGCGGCGGCATCGGCATGCTCGAGCCCATCGCCAAGAAGTTCAAGAGCGGCGAATACCGTAAGGACTTGCCGGAAGAGATCGTCAAGGCACTTGTCGTTCCGGCAGATGCGAATCTGTCGCGCAAGGATTTGGACGAGCTCGAAAAGTACGTGCGTTCCATGGGTGCGGCCGGACTTGCGCGCGCCAAGGTAGGCGAGGGCGGCAGCTGGGCACAGAGTCCGCTCGCCAAGACCGTCAGTGATCAGTACCGCACGGCCGTGAATCAGGCGACCGGCGCCAAGGAAGGCGAGCTGTTGCTCTTCCAGTTCGGGCCGGCCGACGTAGTGCATACGGTGATGGCGAACTTGCGCGTGACCTTGGCGAAGAAGCTCGGGCTCATTCCAGACAGCGGCACCAAGAACAACGACTGGAACTTCTTGTGGATCATCGACCCGCCCTTGTTCGAGCGCGATGAGACCAGCAAGCGTTGGGCAGCCGCACACCATCCGTTCACGCGTCCGCTCGACGAATGCGTGGATTTGATCGAGCAGGATCCGGGCAAGGTCCTGTGTTACCGCTACGACCTCGTGCTGAACGGCTTTGAGATCGGCGGCGGCTCGATTCGCTTGCACGATCCTGAGGTGCAATCGCGCGTGTTCAAGGCGCTCGGCATCGAAGACGAAGAAGCCCGCGAGAAGTTTGGCTTCTTGCTCGACGCCTTACGGTTTGGTGCGCCTCCTCATGGTGGCATCGCGCTCGGAATCGATCGTCTTGCCATGCTGCTGACCAACGCGGAGAGCTTGCGCGACGTGGTGGCATTCCCCAAGACGCAGCGCGCCAATGACTTGATGACTGGTGCGCCTACGCCGGTCAGCGCGACGCAGCTGCTCGATCTCAATCTGCAAGTGACGGCCGAGAAGAAGTAGCTTCCGCTCCCGGCCTTGGTGGCGGTTCGTGGCTCGACGCTTGTCCTGAGGGGCTCCTAGGGGCTGACGGTGCGCCAGAAGAGGTCGCCGCCGCTAGCGCCGCCACACTGGGCGTCGGTGGCGCTGCCCGCGCGGGTTCGCGTCTCGGTACCGCGGCTGCCTGCATGATAGCCGCACACACCCTGAACGTCGGAGATGCCAAGGAAATCAATGCCCACACCGATAGCCCAGTTCGACACCCTGATCTCGCGCGTGTTGTTCTCGGTGCGCGTCACCGTGGCGCCGGGCCAGCCGAAAGGATCGATGGGCGTGACACTCAGGGTCAAACTATTCTGAGTTGTAGAGGCTGTACAGGTCTGGGCGGGTACATACTCGTAGCCGGCAGGAGTAGGCTTGGTTTCGCCCTCCTCGTAGTTGGGCGGCTCCCACTCTGTGACGACCTTACACTGGCGGCGGCCCTGATAGGTCACTAGGGTGCCAGGTCGGCAACATAGGTAACGATACGTTCCGTAACCGCCGCTGCTCTGCTTGGTCTCGCTGCCCACGGACTTGTAAGCGATGTAGTCGTTGCGCCAAGAATGCCCAGTGATGCAATCGTCCCCGACGCAGCCTGAGCTGTCGTCGGTCAAGGCGGCGCTCGTGTTGCCAAGAGTGCTTTCAGGCGCGTTGACTTGCAGGGTCTTGCCGGCGACTTCGATGGTGCCCGCTGCGCCGCCCAGGTAAGCCTGCGCAAGGTCGGAAGCATCAAACTCCTCGCCGGTGTCCTGGTCGAGGTAACGCACGCTTCCAGCGGCGACGCTGACACCACGCACGCCGATGATCGCACCGAGATCGTCGTAGACAGGCTTGCCGCCCATTTCGTCGATGGCGAAGTTGTAGAGGTCAGCCATCTCATTGAAGCTGCGGCTGCGGACACTCACCAGGGCCGTCTCCCCGGGGGCTGCAGCCACGCGCAGGTCGCTGTTCTCGGAGATCTCGGGCTCACTCATGGGCACGTCGGGCACGTCGACGTCGGCGCAGGCCGCGGCCCCCAGAAGGCTGCCAAGCAGGAGAATGTTCTTTAGATTCATGCGCTTTTCCATCTTATACTTCCGTTCTTTCAACGCACTTCAACGGCAATGCCGCGCCTGCTCGGCCTGCGACAACTCCTGTGCGTCGGTCTGTTGCAGGTCTTTCGACGCGGATCGGCTGGACCTGACAAGTCTGTTGCAGCGCACTTGCTTTACGTCGCCTGCACGCGCGCCCGAGACCACTTGCTGGTGACGAGCGTGGCGCCTGCAGCGGCGTTTCTCGAGGACTTACACCGTAAGTCCTGACTATTCATCCGACGTGCGCAACCAGCGTGATCTCGTCGCGGTCGTGATAGAGCTGCTTGGTTCGCACGTGCTTCCATTCGCCTTCTGAAATCAGAATTTTGCGAATGCGCGCCAATATCTCGGCCTTTTTTGTCATGGGTAGCTTGATGTTCGCGACCATCATGCGTGCCCAGCGTTTGCGGCCCCACTTGGCGAGCAAGGCTGCGACTTCGAGTGGGCGCCAGGCCATATCGCAGAACAGCCAATCGATCTTTTCGTCGGGCGCGTAGGTGAAGGCGCTCTCTTGGATGTGGCGTACGCCTTTGCGCGCAAGAATGTCAGGTCGCAACTTGGCGGGATCGATCGCGATCACGTTGGCTCGCCTTTCGCTTATCACGTAGGTCCAGCCGCCGGGGGCTGCGCCGAGATCGACGCAGACTTCGCCCGGTCCCGGTGCCACGCCGATCCAAGCGAGCGCCTCTTCGACTTTGCGTGCGGCGCGCGAAGGCAACTCTCCGGTCACGCGTACGCGAGTGCGCCCACCACGTGCCAGAGACAACGCTGCATTCGAGTAGACCACGCCAGCTGCCGCCGTATCGGTAGTGAGCAGACAGATCTGCGCGAACATGATCGAGCCCATGCGACGCAGGGTTGCATCATCGACGCGAATGGCATCGGGCAGCATGCGCGCCAGCAAGGCAGCCACGCGTTCCTCTAGTGCTTCGGCCATGGATGCCAGCGGATTGGCTTCGGTGCTGTCAGCGACCCACGATTGCAAGGCGTAGTGTTGGGCGCGTTCTAGGCGTTGCTTGATCGCTTTGGCCAGGCCCATCGCCATCTCATCGTGGTCATGCGATTGCACGATCGATGCGACGGGAAAGCCCTGACGCGCAAAGGTAAGCTCGACTGGTGCCTTGTCGCGCTTGGGAATCTCTGGGGCGACGACGAGCGAAGGCGCAAGGAAGCGCGGCAGCTTGCGCACGTTGAGTAATGTTAGCTCGTCGATCTGATCGCCCTCGGAGCCCTCGCGCGTGGTCAGTAACCATTCGCCGATGATGGGTAAGCCCGAGCGCGGGCTGACAGGCGCGGCTTTGGGCCTTACCCATGCGGGCTTGGGATTGGGATTGCGACCTTCCATGTCGTCGCGGCGATCGGGACGACCCTTACCTTTGGAGCGCGGCGTACGTTCCGGTGAGCGCGTGGTTTTGGCGCCCGGTTTGCCACGTCCGGGCTTGCCGGGTTTGCCTGCCTTGCCTGGCCCAGCTCGGCCTGCGCCCGCGGGCTTGGTGTTCGGCTTGCCCAACGCCTTGGCACCGACCGGCCGCTTGGCACCGCCCGGCTTTTTGGCGCCACCTGAGCCTGCGCGTGCTCCGCCTGAGCCTGCGCGTGCTCCGCCTGAGCCTGCGCGTGATGCTGGTTTCCCTTTGCCCGCGCCGCGTGGGGCGCCTGATTTCTTGGCTGCGCTCACGCTTGCCTCCCTTGTGCGCCCGCGCGCGATGCCATCAAAATTCCTGCGGCCACTGACACATTCAGCGACTCCACGTAGCTTGTGCCATCGATGCGCACTTCGTGGCTGCAACGTTTGCGTACTGGGTCACTCATGCCCGAACGCTCGCTGCCCATCACGATGACACAACGCGCAGGCCAGGCGAGCTCCGTCATGGCCTTACGCGCACGACCATCCGCCCCGATGATCGCGATCTCTTGCGCCGCGAATGCACCGAGCGCAGCTGCCAAATCGGGGGTGAACAACACCGGCACGCGCTCGGCCCCGCCCTCTGCGATGCGCACCATGGCCGGCGTCAGCGTCTTTTCCTCGCGGCCGCCGCTTGTGCGCGGATCGGCCACGAGCAGACCGCGCGCACCAAAGAACGCAGCGGTGCGCAAGATGGCGCCGACGTTGTGCGGATTGTCCACGCGATCGAGTGCCAGCAAAAATCCGCGATCGTCCAGACGCTTGACCATGTCTTTGAGCGCCGGGGCCAGGCGTGCGCGCGTCAGCATGCACACGCCTTCGTGGTGCACGGTGTCGGCCAAACGATCGAGATCCGCTGCGGGCAGCTCGCGATAGGCGATGCGATGCTGGGCCGCGAGCCGCAAAATCTCGCGGACTTCTTGGCGCGCCTCACGACCGTGCGCGATGTTCAGCGCGTCCTTGGGCCGGGCTTCGAGCACAGAGCGCACCGCGGCCAAGCCCACAACGCGTTCGGTGGGCGGCTCTCGCTGCTCGCGCTGCTCCCGCGTGGGCAGCGTGCGCATGGGCTTTTTCGGCCGGTTCATCCGGCGGGGCTATAGCAGGCTTATTTCAGCGAAACAGGCCGCGCGACAGATCGACGGCAAGCTTGGGCCGCATAGTAAGGCCGCGTACCGCTGCGACCGAAATCGCAGCATCGAGCGAGAACGGATTCGTATAGATGCCGCCATGCATCTGCTGCGACAACACACCGCGCGCACGCTCGTTGGGGCTGGCGTAGAAGTGTTGGGCGGAACCGGGTGCATCCGGGGCGGTCACGTCATGGATGGCGAGTAAGCCGCCGAGCACACGCGTGGTTTCGGGTTGTGAGATCTCGACGTCGAACAACGATGCACCGAGAAATGCCGCTTGAAACACGGGATGGGAAAGCGACTTGGTGGCCGTGATCGGCGCTACGTTGGCCGATACCGTAAGGGGCGCAGCGTCCGCTTCGCCCATCAGAGTGTTGCCGTAAACGGCGCTCGCTTCGGCTGCGTACAGCTTGCCCACCAGTTGCGCGGCCTGATAACTCACTCCTTGCGCTTTCACAATGGCGCGCGCGATCAACACGTTGCCTGAGACTTCGAGCGACGGTGTGAGCTGACCTGCACGCTGCAGGGCGCGCTTCCAGCGGTTGGCATCTTGCAAACGTTCGCGCGAGGTGACTACATCTTCTGCGCTGACTTGCGAAGGGGTCGTGGGCGAAACCAGCATGGTGACGGAGGCCACGGCACTAGATGGTAAGGCCCGCACGAGCGCATTCATGGTGGTGGTTAGGCGCCATTCCTGGCTTGCGCCTCCTGCGTAGGCGTAGCAACCGATGTGCACAGGACCCGCTTTGGCGTAGTCGCGCAGCGTGCTGAGAATGCGCGCGGGCTCGGCCAACAGGTTGGCGCCGCCTTTGGCAAACGATAGTTTCCCGGCCAGCTTACGTTCGAGAAGGCGCTCCGTCGCGGGCTCGTGCAGATCGATCCACAACACGTCTGCACCAGCTTCGAGCAACAGCTCAACCGGCGAAAGCTCGGCTGCGGCGCCGAAGATCACGAAGCGTTGGCCCCGCAACGACAACGATCCGCCTTCGCGATCGATGCGCGCAAACAGACGCCCAAAACCCTCCGCCGCGGCGTCGGTCATCAACTGCTTTTGGCGCAGCGCATGCACGAGACTGAGCACTTCGCTGCCCACATAGCGGCTACCGCGATAGCGAACTTCTGGTACGAGCTTGCCTGCGCCAGACAGGTTCACGTGCGTCAGCGGCAGCGGCGCGGCGTCTTGTGCGAGCACACTGGCAAAGTCCGTGTCGCCTTGCGCGCTCACAAAGCGTAAGCCTCGTTCGGCTTCGAGACAGACAAAGCGCGCAATCTCTACGCGCGCCGGATGCGCAATGCGGGCCGCCTCGAAGGCCGGCAAGATCGTGGCGTATTGATGTTTAAACGCCTGCGGATTGGCCGGAAAGCGCGCGGCGCCGAGCGCTTCTGGAAAGTGCTGCGCGGCTCGCTGCAACACGTCGTGAAAATAACTCGAGCCTGACTGTCCGACAGGGAGCTCGATGCCAGAGGAAGGAGGATGTGCCACCCCGCCAAGCTAGCAGCGGACGATGGGCGCTCAAGCCCGGTTTGCGCTTGCCCTCCCCCGCCTGGTCGCAAGCCCCTGACGGCAGGCGATCCTGACGATCCTGACCTCGCCCGCACGCTGGAACGCCTTGCGGAGCCGGCGACGCGAGACGATCCAATGAGCCCGCTGCGGTGGACGTGCAAAAGCAAGGAGAACTTGGCTCAAGCTCTGCGAGATGACGGGTATCCTGTGAGCGCATCGACAGTTGGTCGCCTGCTTCACGACATGGGCTACTCGCTCCAGTCTGTGCGCAAGAACCGTGAGGGAGCGTCGCACTCAGACCGCAACGCGCAGTTCGAGCATATTGCTGACACAGTAAGGTTGTTCCCAAAGCATGACCAGCCGGTCATCTCGATCGATACCAAGAAGAAGGAACTCGTTGGAGATTTCAAAAATGGAGGTTGCGAGTGGCAAAGGGAACACCTGAGGTTGTCCAGGTTCACGACTTTCGAGACGATGCCGTCACTATTCCCGGTCGCGCCCGGCCAGCTGTCGCACCCTCTCGGCTGCCGAGACGAGCTGAGAAGACAAAACCGAGCCCTGACCACGGGTTGACAAGTACTCGGCTTCCCAACTAGCTGCGAGCTGCACGTTGGCAAACAAGCGATGCGGAAAGACTGAGCGACTTGCGCGTGCGAGCGTCGACACGATCATCCGCACCGAGGCGGCGCGGAAGCCGCTACCCTCCATCACCACGGCCGAGCAGCGGATCGCAGACTCCTCCCGGTACAGTTGCGAGAATACTTCGCGCGCCTCTCTTCCCAGGTGCTGGCAGTCCTCTTCTATGATCTGCAGCAAGCCAATGTCGGGGTAGGTAAGAGCGAGGCGACGCAGGGTTGCCCACGCCGAGCGTACGTCGACTGCGCGCGTGTCTCGGATCCACACGAGGATGGCGAAGTTCCGCCAAGTTGCGGTGACGTGATCGGAATCGTGTTCAACGATGGTGATGTCGCTGTGCCTGCCTTGCTCCCGCGTGCCCTCGCGTGGGAGTCTACTCGGATAATCGCGCGTCTCCACAGGCTCCTCGGCGGGTGCGCCGTTGGATGGTGCTGGTAGCTGACTCTCTGGACCGTACGAGGCGCGCGCAGGGACAGTACTCACCCGCAATCCACTCGGGCTCGGCGCGGCGTGCGGCACGACCTCGTGCACTACGCGTTCGATCAGCGCCGTGAGCTCTTCGCGCGCCGTGGGCGGAATGCCGTAACTGTCGATAAGCTCCTGAACGCTAGCCGCGGTCTCTGGTCGCAACGTTCGATCCGTCGCCAGCAAGCACTCAGTAAGGTCGATGAATGCCCTTGGTAGTGCCGGAGCGGCTTGTGCAACGTGGGCGCGCGCGTTGCTGAGGATATAATGGGCCGCCAGCACATCACTCGATGCTTCGGCGGGTAGAAAAGGATGCACGCCCGCAAACAACTCGTAGGCGACGATCCCGAGCGCGAACAGATCGCTGCGGCGATCGAGCTCTTCGCCGCGGATTTGCTCGGGGGACATGTACCCAAGCTTGCCGCGCACGATGCCAGCGGTGGTTTGGTGCAAGCGCGTGCGCGCCTTGGCGATCCCAAAATCGGTAAGCCGGATTTCACCCTGAACGCTGACGATGATGTTGGAAGGCGAGATATCTCGATGGACCATGTGCTGGGCCACCCCCTCGATCTCTAAGTCATGGGCATAAGTCAAGGCACGGCAGAGCTCCCGCAGGATGTAGCCAGCAAGGTGGAAGGCTATACGTTCGCTCCGCGCCCGTAGGAAGGTAAACATCTGCTCGAGATTGATCCCGTGGACGAGCTCGAGCGCGAGAAAGTATCCGCGATCGCTCTCTCCAAAATCTAAGACTCTGACGATGTTTTCGTGGCTCAGGTGGGCATGCAACCGGGCTTCATCGAGAAAGAGCGCAGTGAAACGCGCGTCCTCGGCGAGGTCGTGGCGGATCACCTTCAGACAAACTCGTTGCCCTAGCTGCACGCCGCTCTCGGCTGCATAGGTCTCCCCCATCCCACCCAGGCCCAGGGCACGGGTGATCGTATAGGGGCCAACGCGTTCGCCAACGGCCAGAGCCATAGTCGCGGCAGGCTAGCATTTTGACGATCTGACCGCTCTCCTGGTTCGTTTCGCGCAGGGGACGTCTGCATCGCGATGCTTTGAGCTCGTGGCGGCGCTTTCGGCCTGTAGGCGTCGGCCTCTTTCTCCGCGATCGATCGATCCAGCTCTTCGATCCAGCTCTTCGGCCCGTACTTCACGCGCTTCGGAACGTCGCAAATGCCAGCTTGGATTACCGGGTGATACGCGCGGCCAGTCGGACTAAGGTGCGGGCATGTCAGCTACGCTGCTCCGCTTCGGCGTACTCGGTGCTGCGCGCATTGCGCCCATGGCGTTGGTGAAACCCGCGCGCGTCGTCGAAGGCATCGTGCTCGAAGCGGTGGCCGCGCGCGATGGCGAGCGCGCGCGCAAGTTCGCGGCCAAACACGGCTTTTCGCGGGCCTTCGACAGTTACGCGGCGCTGCTTGCCGATCCCAACATCGATGTGATCTACAACCCCTTGCCCAACAGTCTGCACGCCGAGTGGACGATTCGCGCGCTCGAGGCGGGCAAACACGTGTTGTGCGAGAAACCTCTGGCGAGCAACGAGCAGGAAAGCCTGCGCATGGCCGAGGCCGCTAGAAAGAGCGGGCGGGTGTTGATGGAAGCCTTTCACTATCGCTTTCATCCGCTGATGGCGCGCGTGCTCGCGATCTTGGCGAGCGCCTGGCGACTCGGCGCGTCGAGCGGACGACAGCCGGCCTCGAGCACCCCCCGGTCACGCGCATGGCTTCGAACCGCACGTCGTAACGCGCGGCAAAATCTGCCACCAAGTCGTCCTCTACGTGCAATCGTCGCGAAAAGTGCAGCCCATCGAGAACGCCTTCGGAGCTCGGCTCATGCTCGTCATGTTCTATCGAAACGTGTAGACCGTAAGACCAGAGGGCCAGGGGCGCGCGACGTTGATTCGGGCCCTTACGCAGGCCCATCACCGTGGCTGCGCAAAAGCCTTCCATGTGCGCTACAGCGCGGCGAAGAGAAAGAGAGCGCTGGTCGTCGAGCAACGCATCCAAGTCGTCGTAGGCAAGAAAGTAAGTGCGTACGTGCGATGCCGTCGGGCGCAATTTCAGGCGCGCAGCGGTCATGACCGCAACGCGGCCCACGCCACCGAGCACCGCGCCGTACAACTCGGGCTCGCGCTCAGGGCCCGCGATGACAAGCTCCCCAACACCGGTGACTACCTCGAGCTCGGCCACGTGCCACGCGGCGGCCCCTTCGAGATGACTCGTGCTACCGATACCGCCGGCGCTGAGCGTGCCGCCCACCGTAAGGTCGAGGTTGAGTGGCATGACCCTCGGTACGAGTCCGTGTTTCAGGGTCAAACCAAGGACCTTACGCCACGTGGCACCAGCACCCACCCGCACGAGGGCCGCATCCGCATCGACCGTATCAACGAAATCGAGCGCCGTCAGATCGAGCGACAGGCCATCTTGTGGAACCGACTGACCGCTTTGGCTATTACCACCGCCTCGCGGCGTGACCGTAAGGCCATGGGCATTGGCATGCCGCAGCAAGGTCACCACTTGGCCCGCGTTCGTCGGCTTCGTCACGCAAGTTGCATGGCCCTCGATGAGATGACCGAAATCCTGCGCGGCTTGCGCGCGCGTATTGGCATCGCTGGTGAAGGGAATGCCGATAGTCGACAGTTCGGCAAGGGTGGGGTCAGAATCGGGCAAGGGTCACCTCCTCGTGATAGCTGCCGACAATGCTCCGGTACGAAGCCTGAAGCAATGGCGGTATCCCGTGCTGTCTTCATGGCCCCGGCGAGTCGCGTGTATCCCCAGCCGGGGTTCTCGCGCCGACTTCGCGCGCGGGTCGCACGCCGCCGGCCGCCAAACCAAGCAAACGCCTCAACCCTTACGCTGGCGAGACAGCTCTGCGAGCCGCTCCTTTGCCGAGCTCGAACGACAGGGCGTGAGCGACCACTCCAGGCACCAGCACCATGGCGCCCACCCCGAGCCACCAGCTCGCGCTCGAGGGAGGACACGCCCTTCTTCCTACGTCGCAGAGGCGTTTGAAAAGCTATCCGCCACTCACATGTTGCCGGACGGTGGAGGCGCTTCGGCGGAGCTTGGTTGGGCCGAGAATGTGAGCTCCTCGCTCACCTGCACGAGGAGGTCTTTGATCGCGTTTCTCTGCTCAGTCGTCAGCACGAGCTCTGTCTCACCGAAGCGCAACGCGACACGCTCTGCCTCCGCCATACTCTGCAGGGTGCTCAGCGGGGTGGTCAGCTGAATGGCATTGGGATCCTGGTTGGCATCCGCTTCACCTAGATCACCCGGCTTACCATTGATGGCCAGGCGCGCCGCGCAGTTCTCGCAGCCGTGGAAGACTCCGATCCTCAGCTTCGCCGCGTCGGGAAGGAGCAGTGGTGCCGCGGTGATGCGCAGTTCGTAGTTTGCGGTGCGCCAGTGGAGCTGCAGCAGGGTGTCGCCCTGGTCGTTCTTGCCCTTGCGCACTTGGAGGGCGGGGCCGATAGGCGCGCTATACGCGTGTTCGGGGGACCTCGCGGGGGAGGGCCGAGTGGCCAGTACGGAGTCGTCGCCCACGTAGACTTCCGGTGCGCAGGTAAGCTGCGGCGTGCTGCCGTCACCTCCACCGTGTGCCTCGCAGAAGTAGCGCTTGCCATGGCACCGCGCGGTCCAGGTTCGGTGGTTCCAGCCCGTGTGGTCGTCGGAGATCTTGATGTCTGACGGTGGGCACCCGACGTGGCCGGAGCTATAGCTGGCCAGACTGCCGCAGCCGGACAGCGCTAGCGTAGCTATCAAAGTCATTGGTATCGCTGATTTCTGCAAGTTCCTCTCCTGCGCAGCGCGCGCTTTGGCTTTTCCGAGGCAGGGCAGGCCTACCGCGGCTCAACCGCAGTGTAGCGAAACCCTGTTTTCGTGACACCCGCGTCACCCCTCCGACGACCAGCCGCTCTCGGCCACTCGCGAAGAGGTTGAGTATGTATTCGCGCCTTCGTCGCCTTCGTCGAGATCGTGCGGGCCATGTCACGGACGCACCAGGACCTCATCTCCGCCGCTCGTGGGTAGGTTACTCCGCAGTCTTGCTCTGTGGCGTCGAGTCACTCGGTGCGCTCAAGCGATCTGTCGCCGCGTCGCCGAGCTTGCCTGCCATCTCCGCGATCTTATGCATGGCGCTGATCAAGTCGGGATTGTTGGTGGCCCCATCCATGAAGCCGCTCGCCATGTTCGCAAGACCCATACCTTTGGTAAACGCCTGTCCCATCCGTGCCACGTCTTCTGGCGTGCCGTACACGTTGGCAGTGATCTTATTGTAGATGGTCGCCATCACCTTCGCCGACTCGATCCGAGTCACCTTTTCGGCTTCGATGCGGATCTTTGCGATCTCGAATTCCTGCGCCACCTTACCGCTCCTCTCGCGCGCTTCGAGCTCGGGCTTCAGCACGGTCTCCACCCGGGCTTGATCGATCTCGACTTGCCGCGCTTGCACGTCGACAGGAACCATGGCGATCGCGCGCTGACCTTCGGCTTGGGCCAGTAAAGTAGCCCTGTTACCGGCAGCCTGTGCTTCGAGCGTGGCTTGATCGCCCGCGGCCTTGGCAAGCGTGGCAGCCTTCTCGCCTTCTGCCTTACGGGTTAGTGCATGGGCTTCCGCTTCCGCACGACGTTGCAAGGCAACGGCATCGGCTTCGGCACTGGCTTTGCGCGCATCGGCCTGAGCATTCACCGTGTAAGCGGCGGCATCCGCAGCCTTGGCATCCTTGACATAGGCCTGCTCGGCAGCGGCCGAAGCCGCGATCACGTTCTTTTGCTTTTCGCGATCGGCCTTGGCAATTTCTTCCGCGGTGATCACGAGTTGTTGTGCCTTGGTGCGCTCGGTCTCGGCATTGGCCAGCTTGGCTTGCGCAAGCGCCCGCTCTGCTTCTGCCACAGCGATCGCACGCTCCTGATCTCGCTTGGCTACCTCCACCTTCTGCTGTGCTTCTGTGAGGGCCACCAGGCGTTGCTGACCTGCCACCGCGATGTCCCGTTCCTGGGCTTGGGTTGCAACTTGGATCATCCTGACCTGTTCCACCTGCGCCGCCTGCACCAGGCGCTCGGCTTCGATCTGGCGTTCCTTTGCAATGCGCGCCTGCTCGGCCTGAATCGACACGACCTGGGTCGCTTGCGTGGCTTCTGCTTCGGCGCGAGTGCGTTCGAGCTCCAGCACTTGCTGACGAGTGTGCACGTCCTGCGCCGTACGTTGCTGCTCACCCTGTCTTACGATTTCGTTGCGCTTAGTAAGGTTCGATTGAGTAATCTCGGCGATCGTACGCAAGCCCTGGGCGTCGAAGATATTATCTTCTTTGAGGCTCTTGGTATCCGTTTGATCAAGCTTAGAGATCGTGACGGACTCTAAGGTAAAGCCGTTGTGTGCAAGGTCAGTGGTCACCATGGACACGACCTCCTTCAGGAACTCTTCGCGGTCGCTGTTGAGCTGCTCCAAGGTCTTGCGAGCAGAAGCCGTACGCAGGGCCGATACGAGCTTATCTTCGATCAGTACAGCCACAGGCGAGCTGGGCTTGTCTCCGCCGTAATCTTGGCGACCTTCCCGTTCGCTCATCTTGTCACCCAAAGAGCGGGCGGCGTTTTGAATCGCGTCGTCCATGGCCTGCACACGCACGAAGAATTCCGCCTTGATATCCGCGCGCAGCTTGTCGTAGGTGATGAACGCTTCCGCACCCTTACGCTCTACTTCCAGGCGGATCGTGCCAAGACTAACCTTAACCACCTGATGGATCACCGGGAGCACGAGCGCTCCACCATCGCGCACGACTTTGAGCCCACCCATACCCGTGCGCACGAACGCTTCATCGGCGCGCGTCTTGATGTAGAGCTTGGTGATCATGAACAGGACGGCCACTAAGATGACGAGCACGATGCCCACCACGAGCAGGATCGAAGACGGCACTGCCGCGAGCGGGTGAGCGGTGAAGCTCATGCCGATAGGCAGTCCGATCAGCGCGAACGCGAACAGAAGCACTAGAATCAACGCTATTTCCATTTTTCAATTCCCCTTGGATCTGCCGGATCTGAACACACGCTATAGACGCCGGTCTCAGCGTTGACATCGATTACGAGGAGCCTTTGGCCCTTAGCTAAGGTCTCATCAGCGTGGAAATTGATCTGGTATATGTCGCCAGCTTTGGTGACGTGGGCAAGCCCCGGCCTACCAGGCGATGCTTCGAGCGTCACGATGCCAGCCAGGCCCCTGAGATCGCCGGCGCTGACGCTGGTCGTCTCCAGACTCGGCAAGAAGCGCGCGAACACAGCCGCCGAAGCGCGTGACAACGCGTACGCGACCAACGTCGCAATCGGCAACGCCAGCAGCGCCGGAATAGCGAACAGTCGGCACACGAGCCCGGTGCCGCCAAACCACAGCAGCAACATCATGACGACGATCAGCAACGGTGTTCGGCCAAATCCAAATGCGCTCAGCGAATCGTGCGCGTGTCCATGCGCATCGCCGTTTGCGTGTCCATCCGCATCGCCGCTCCCAGGTCCATCGTCGCCCATGCCGAGCGCGAGCCCTAATACCAGCAGCAGGCCTAGGATCAGCGGTGCTAGAAAGCCAAAGAAGTACCAGTCCGGTGCAAGCAGCATGCTGAGCTCATACAACGAAAACACTGGGTCATGGATGCGCCGCCGCCAGAAAAGCAAACGACTCACCCCTAGACCGGAGGGCCCCGTCGCGGCCGAGCCTGAGGGAGCCAGTGGTACAAAGAAGCGCGAGAGCCCCATGAGACGAGCTCTCGGCGAACAGTATGATTCGCGCGCGTGATACTCATTGGCTAGGGAGATGATATGCCTACTTGGTGGGTTCCTTGGGCGCAGCCGTACGGGATGGGTGCTGATCGGCGTGGGCAGTACCCTCGTGGTGGGATCCATGGTGCATTGGATGATCGTCCACCTTCGCAACCGAGCACCGCAAGCCACCAGAAGCCAACGCGTTGCGCTAGGGCTCGCTCCGGTCGCCATGGCCGGAGGCTCGTCCGCCTTTCTATTTGTTGGCTCGATCTTTAGATCGCTCGGTTGCTTCAACGGCTAAGCACAAGGAACGGCCGAAGGGCAGACGCGACCTTAGCGTACGCAGCGTACACGTGCTTCGCTGACCTCGCAAAAGTAAACCGGGTGCAATTCCGTGTTTCCGGTGGGCTGGTCCTCGCCCCGCAGCCGATCGAAACCGGGTGCTTCCCGATGAGGAGGCGCAGAGCTTTGCAAAACGCCTGGACAAGGAGTGCTCTTGTTCGGGTCTCTCGCCATAACGCTCAGCGTGGCTGACCTTAGTCTTAGAGCCCCATCTCCTTCGAGATGATGACCGTCATGATCCGCCCTTCGGCCGCGCCCGCGATTTTCGCGGAACATTGGTTATATTAACAATGTAAACATCGGTCGTTTTAGGCCCGGCATGTCTGCTCGCCGTAGGGGTGGCCCGGGGACTTGGAGTCGCTGCGTCACGAGGTGATCGTGGCGGACCCGAACTTCGCTCCGATGTATGCCAGTCGTAACCGTAAGGTCAAACGGCCAAGCGTGATGCGCGCGCTCTGTGCGACGCGTGCCACCTTGGCGCATTTCGTCCATCGCATCGCTCGAGCGACCAGTGGCTCTCGCCTAGAGCGCATCCCAGTTCGCGTTCGGCCAGGTCTTCTTACCCCACGCCTTGAGCGAACCCAGCGGACCGGACTCGACGCCGATTTCGCGCAGCTTTGGGATCACGCGGTAGGTGTTGGTTCCCTGCCAGGCATCGAGCAGGAAGGGGTCGCCGGTCGCGGGAATCGGCGTGAACGCCGAGCTCGGGGCGTTGAGCGCCTGCACGTCCTGATTGCCAGTGGCGTTGTTCCAGTCCGTTGCGGTCGCGTTGTTTGCGTCCGCCACGAAGTTCTCGACCATGGCTTCCACAAGGCGCCAGTACAGCGGCTGACCCACCGAGCTCTGGGGAGAGGCGGCGCCCGCCTGGCGGGGCCCATAGTAGATGTAAGGTTGCGCAGTGCGTAGGTCGAGACCTTCCTCGATGCCGTACTTACCGTTCGTCTGTAGCTGGCGCTGCTTGATCATGCCCGCCCAGAAGCGGTAGCCCTGAGAGATGCCGGACTCCTTCTGGAGCAGCTCGACGTGGCTGTACACGTAGGCAAAGTGCGTGGGCATCGTCTGACGATAGCCCGAGTTGAGGATCATGTTCAGGTGGTACCAGGAGTTGGTCTCAGTGAGGCCGGACATCATGCTCTGCCAGTAGAAATGCCGTGAGTTGTGCGATTGGAAGTGGGGCGGACGATCGAACACGTTGCGGTGGTCGACGACCCAGCCAAAGGTCTCGTTCGCCTTCACGCAGCGCTGGCCGGAGGTGGTGTTGGAGCACACGTCCGCGGTCTGAGCGTTGCCCTCTGCTTCTCGATTCTTACTGTGTTGGATTTCCCACTGCTTGACCGCGAGCCAGGCTGCGAGGCCATATTTGGCGCGCTCGTAGTTGATGTCATCGGCCGTGGTCTTTGCGTCACTGCAGTTCGCGCTCGTGAAGGTCTTCTTCGGCAGCTTGATCGCGTTCAGCACGTTGCCGTTGAGGCCGCGCCAGGGCTCGCCATTGCCGGGGCCATTGGTCGAGCAATCCATGGCTCGCTGCAGCCAGGGCTTGATTCTTGAGGTCAGCCTGCCCACAGTGTCTGCGGTCGTAGTGGCCTTCGCGTCCTCGTAGAGCTTCGTGTAGTAAGGCTTGCCGACGCTCGTGCCGGATTCGTTCGACGTGATCGCTGTGGCGGAGGTGTTGAACCCGTCGTCCGGATGGATCTGCGGCAGCCACTGGTTCCACTCGGGCATGGGCAGCGAGATGGGAAGCTCACGCATGTTGAGCTTGCCGAAGCGATCTACGACCTTACGAACTTCGGCCAGTGACAGGTTGACCGGAAAGAGCTTCGGCGACATCTCCGCATCCGTATCGAGGATTGCGTCCACGCCCGCACCAGCAGCCCATTCGTATACGGGCTTGGCGTCCATGCCTGGACCGGGCTGGTAGGTAGGGTTCCAAGGACGCGCCGCGGCGACGTTGGCAAGTGTCCGCGTACGGATGTAGGAAGCGATTTGCTCGCCGGTCGTCCTGCTCAGTCCATGGAAGACGCTGCGCTCGATGATCGACTTGTTCGAGAAGTTGAAGTACTTGAGGTCGCGTCCATCGGCCGCGTGGCAGTCTGCGCACGACGCGGAAATCACGCCGGTGAACGTACCCAGCCTGTTCACTTGCCCATCAAGCGCGTCGTAGCCAGGGTCATAGAGCGAGTTCTTCTTCGACCAGGCCGTCTGGCCCAAGGTTATCTCGGTGGCCAACGTGCGAGGGGCTGTCCAGTTCGCGGGGTTATCCTGCACGAACGCGGTTGTCGGCAGAACCTTGTCCGTAATGACGCCGTTGCGCAGCAGGTTCAGGTCGAGAATGCGAAAGCCGATGCTGCCCGCGCCCTGCGTCTTGTGCTCGAAGGTGATCGTATTCACGCCCGCCACGAGCCCGGTGACCGGCACCTTCATACGCACGGTGCGAAAGCCACCGCCCGTACCGCCGTAGTCCTTCTCGGCGCCGATGACCTCAATCCCGGTGTTGCCGTAGACCGTGGTCTTCACGTTGTAGCGCTTCAGGTTGATCGCGGTGCCGTTGTTGATGCGAACAGTTGCTTTCACGCTGGACGACTTGTCGAGCGTGTCGTCGTGGTAGCCGCATGCATTGCAACGTACGTAGAGGTGTGTGACTCCGGTCGGGTCATCCACCTGGACCTGAACGCTCTGCGTGGTACCCGCGGCGCCTAGCACTTCGATCGGGAGCGTGACCGGAGCCAGCACAGCTTTTTCAGTCAGCTCGCCTAACTCTTCGTCGTCGTACGCTTCTGTGTCTTCCGCATAGTCGGTTTCGTCGACTGGTACGGCGCAGCCAGCGGCGCCGAGCGTGAGTCCGATCGCGACCCCAAGGCGGCCAGTCAGTAAGCTGGCGAGAGTCCAATAGGAAGAGGGCTTTTGCTTTTCGCTCGAGTCCTTGTGTGTCGGCGGCATATGACCTTTCGTCGTGCTGGGGGAGCAAGTGGCGGGAGGGGGAACCAGGCGTAGTTCACCAGGTCGCGATTAACCTGTGCGGGGATTCGACAAGTTTTGTTGCGCCGACTGCAACGGCCCATGTCTGAGGCACATCTGAGGGTGAGCGTCGTTGCAAATAGTAAGATCAGACTCCGCCGATCTCGCGGATTCGGCACTTTCGCCGCGCATTCTGGCGCACTGTACTTACTGTCTGACGTTGGCCGAGCGCTGCGCCTGTCGCGCGACGTGTGCGTCCAATTCCGATGTGCGACAAGCGGACCGTTCTTGAGTCGTACGGGTGAAGAATCGGCCGAGCTCGGGCGAGCAGATGGAGGGGCCGTCACGACGCGTTCGAGCGTGGAAGGAGCCATTGCACATCGAAGCCTTCGAAGAGTTCGGTGGGGTGCCTGCGGTGCTCGTGCCCGGCAACTGCCATGCTCGAACGTCGCAAATGTCAGCGTGGATTACCGGGTGATACGCGCGGCCAGTCGGACTAAGGTGCGCGCATGTCAGCTACGCTGCTCCGCTTCGGTCTACTCGGTGCTGCGCGCATTGCGCCTATGGCGTTGGTGAAACCCGCGCGCGTCGTCGAAGGCATCGTTCTCGAAGCGGTGGCCGCGCGCGATGGCGAGCGAGCGCGCAAGTTCGCGGCCAAACACGGCTTTTCGCGGGCCTTCGACAGTTACGCGGCGCTGCTTGCCGATCCCAACATCGATGTGATC
>JBKJIA010000238.1:0-8118 GCA_046598735.1 Polyangiales bacterium | reverse complement strand
ACCAGCGTGTTGCTACCTAGTCCCAGCGTGACCGATCCGAGATTGTTGTAGGGCAAGAGCTCGAACTTACACAGCTCGTCCGGCCCCTGTTCTGGCATGCACTCGGAGCTGCCCTTGTGTTGAAAAATTTCGACCAGCGGCTCGAAGCTTGCGCGCCGCTTTGCATACTCGGCATTAAAAGGCTTACCGTTTTGGGTGACTGGCTCAAACATTAGTCCAGCCGAAAGATTCGAGTTGTGGGGAATCGTCAGAACGTCACAGCCATCTTCTTGGCTCGTACAGTTGCGTTCGAGCGCGGTCCATAGCGCTTCTTCTTCGGAGCCATCGAAGTACGAAAAAGGCAACTCGGGCACCTTACTGCCGCGAAAGATCACGTTGCGATGCAAGTTGTTCAAGTTCGGCGAGGCGGACCATTCGTAAGCGATGAACGCGCTGAATCGACATGCGCCGCTCACATCTTGCGCGGCCTCGGCCGTATCGATCACTTCCCGCCATGCGCTGAGCGCGGCGGAGCCGCAGTAACCGTTGTCTTTGCTACAGGGCGCGGCGTAGCGCGCATCTTTTTGTGACGCCGCCAAGTACGCGTTGAGCGCCGTGAACGAGGCGTCCGGATCCTTACGGTATTGAACGCACTGCTCCGAAGCGTAGCCAGCCAAATCGGGATTGAGACAGGTGGTGACTAAGCCCAAGAACTCTGCGTGATCAGACAAGGCCACGAAGTCGAGGGGCCGCTCAAGCTGCAACATGCGCGTGGGTTTGTCGTCCTCATCATAGGGCGGCAAGCCCACGGCTTCGCCGCGCGCAAAGCGATACGCGTCGACCGGGCGCAGCCGCGTGCCTTGCAAGTTCGCATCGAGGGACAGCGCCGTGTGCACGTGTAGATCGCCAAAATAAGCATCGCGCAGCGGATTGTTGCGCTTGCAGGGGGTAGTGCCGGCAGTGCCCGAGTCGCCCTTGGGCCCCGCATCGGACACGGCCGCATCGCGCGCTTTTGTGGGCTGTTTCGCCTCACCACAGGCTGAGCTCGCGATCAAGAACGCACCGAATGAGATCCGGCAAAACATCCGCATCCCGCTTCCTACCATGGCCACGCGCCTGCCTGCGCGATAGCTCCCATCAAAGGGCTCTACGATGGCGTAGCGAGCCCTATGAGAGCTGCTACGGCAGCGTGAAGCGCTCGAACATCTTCCACATCGCGTCGTTGGCGGAGATGTCCGTGGTGGAGACGTTTGGCGATGGCACGCAAAACGTCTGCCCGGGCCAGCAGTGGCCCATGCCTTCGATCGTGCACAGCGTGACTTCGACGCCGGCCTTGCAGGCTTTGTAGGTCTCGCAGCTCACGCTGCCGTTGCTGAACGTGACCTCGGGCTCACCCGTGCAGCCGTTCTTATCACGCCAAATGCCGAAGCTCTCGCGCGAGCCAAGCAGATCGCCCACGCCTTCGTAAGGCACACGCATGTCGCTGGTTCCGTGGAACATCATCATCGGCACGGGGCGCGAGGGATTGCAGTCGGCTGCGGCCATCACGAGCTCCCCTGAAACGGAGGCTGCTGCAGCAAATAGGTCGGCCGCATCGCAGGCCACCTTATGGGTCATGAAACCGCCATTCGACATGCCGGTGGCGTAGACACGCTTTTTGTCGACGCACAGCTTCGACTCGATGTCTTTGACCACGGCGCGCGCAAAGCCCACGTCATCGCGATCCGTGTCCGGCACTGCGCAACACTTGCCCGCATTCCAGGATTGAATCTTGGCGCCCGTGCCGTTCACGTCGCCGTCGAGCAACCCCTCGGGGTAAGCGACGATGAAACCCTCGGCGTCCGCAGTCTTGTTCATGTCAGACAGGAAGATCTCCTGCTGCGCATTGGAATTGCGACCGTGAAAATTGATCACGAGCGGCGCGGCCTCATCGCCCAACCCCGCTGGCACGTGCAGCATGTAGCGGCGTTCCTGCCCCGCCTGCGTGACCGTCAGCATGTGCTCCCCGCTGGCGAGCGGAGCGGAGGGACATTTCGCGCTCGCGCCACCATCCGCCTGCGCATCGTTCAATCCGCCGTTCCCGCCGCCGTTATTCGACGACGCGTCGCGCGCGTCGTCGCCCGCGTTCTTGTCCGGGCCGGAGTCACCGCACGCGCCGCCCACAACACACACGGCTAGAGAGAGAGCACACGCCATCACAGCTTTCATACGTATAAGGCTAAACGGTTAAGGGCCGCCATGAAAGCTGCTTCCCGTCCGATCTAACCCCCGTCATCTTCGTATGAAGTCGGTTCGCTTGCTGTGTTGTCGGGTGCTCAGAGTGCGTTGGCTACATCGGCAATCGTCAAGGTGCGGTCGCCAAGCTTGAGCGAGTGCCAACCAAGCTCAGGCTCCGGGATGTAAAGCAACGCATCATCGACGTGATCGAGAGCCACACGCACGACCTCGACTTCATCGATGACCTGCCCTGCCACGTCCAGCACCTGCGCCAACTGCACGTCGCCTGCGGGCAGACGCTTTGTGTGCATGCCTCCCCAACGCGCGCTGCCATCTGCGTACAAGAGTAAACTATGCCAGTCCGGTCCCTGGCCGAGCGAGGCGCGCATGGCGATGTTCACCGTGCTCGAACGAGTGCCGATAGCTTTGTACGTGTAGTCGCTCATCCAAGCCGGGTCGCAATAGCCCATCACGTCTTTGGAAGACGAGGGATTCTGCAAGGTGTTGTCGAGCGAATTCCAACCCCACACGCCGGTGCCACCGCCGCTATAGGGGAAGGCAGAATCTGCGCCGGACACACCGCCGCACGGCGCATGCGCGCGACCATGAGCATGGCCAAGCTCGTGCACTATCGTGGAGGATGTGTACTCGTCGAGGAACCCTACACCCAAGCCACCTTGTTGATCGGGGCTGACGCGCGTAGTAAGCGGCGCCAGACCGAGCAGACAGCTGCTGCGACAGTACGTACCGAAGCTCGAAGCAGGCGTCATGATGCCGTAGTAATAGACGTCATCTGGCGGGTTATCCTGATTGCGCGCGTTGAGCACCTGGTTGAGGATGTTGCTCCAATCGTTGTTCGTCACCGTGCTCGGCCCCGTAATGGCCTGCGAGCGCACGGTGATTTCCGCGTCAGGAATCGGGTAATGCGCAATCAACGCGTCGCGCATGTTCTTGAGCTGGGCAGCGCTGGTGTCAGGCTTGAGCGAGCCAACGTTGACGGGTACCACCACCACACGCAGCTTGCCGATCTTAGTAGCAGCCAGCGCTTGGGTTCCTGACGCAGGGAAGCGCGCATCGCTCGCGGCACCCAAGGCATTGGTGCAGGTGGGATCGACGAGCGAGACGCTCATCTTAGTATTAGGTCCGATATCCGCCGGCTCTATGTTAAAGTTGAACGTTGACCCAAGCGCGGCGTCGGTCGAAGCGGCGCTGGGTTTCATCTCCACTGGGATCTGCTTGGGCGTGCCACCATTGTCGAGCGTGAGCACCGCGCGCACGGCATGACTGGTATACCCGGACAGCGTATCGACGAACGCTCGGACCAACGCCTTCTTACCTTGCACCACGGGCGAGTTGCGGATGGCGGCCCAGGTGCCGTTGGTCATCAAGGGGATCTTGACGACTTGGTACAACGAGATCTCCCGAATGCGCAGGCCCTTGGTCAAGGCCTCTGTGCCATTGCCGCACGGGTCGGTTTGATTGGTGCCGGGCGTGGCGGGTCCAGCATCGACACCGCTGCTTGCACCCGCGTCGAAACCATTGCTCGTACCGGTTGCGCCACCCGTGGTCGCGCCCGTTGCGCCGGTCGCAGCGCCGCCGGTCGCACCCGTTGCGGCGCCGCCGGTTGCGCCCGTGCTACCGACGCCCCCATCTGCCGCGATACCCGTCGCGCCCGCACCTGATGCGCCGCTCGCTGCGCCGCTGTCGTCGCCTCCGGTGTTTTCGCCAGCGACGGGTGCAGCGGAGTAGTCACGCTCGGACTCGCCGACGATCCCGGCACAGCCAGCGAGGAACGAAATCAGCACCGCGGTGCGTCGAGCTGTTGTCCACATCGGTCCACCTCTCTCTTGCCAGGCCAGCCAGGGCAGCCCGCAATCGTCTTTGATTGCAACGCCACTCGAGCGGTCACGCTAAACGGGTTCGAGGCAGAAAGAACGTCTTAAAACGCACGCCATGCCGAGTCTATGTCGTTTGTGTCCGTGAAAGAAATTGACAATGAAAACTCGGTTTGTCGTAGCGCTGTGCAATTCCTCCCCGAACGTGCGCAGGCCCATCATTACTTCATTTTCACTGTAAAAACCCAGCAATTGCTCACTTTTCGACGGCGGCAATGTGGTTCAACGTGCGACAACAAATCAAGATTGGTGTCTTGAGACACGCTCAGTACCTACCGAACAGAACTCAAGTAGGGCGCATATTTTCCGACCGTACTGGCCATGATCAATCTCGTATTTGAATATCGTAAATCAAACGAACTTGTCCCCTATCTAGAGCCAACGGAAAAATGCCGCCACGCGCGTTCGCTCACAGCCTCGCTCGCTTGGCGAGGCATTCCGCAAGCGGGTCCGCGCTCGGGCGTTTTTCGCGATGGCCAGCTGCGCACGCGGCCACTCAGGCTGGGATAGGGAGGAACGCACCATGCGTCTGCAAGTCTTGAGCTTTGGAACCTTACTATTCGGCCTGGCCGCCCTCGGATGCGAGCCGGAGATAGATGACAGTGGCGACGACCCGTGTGCCAAGGTGCGCTGTAAGAGCGGCACCCACTGCGAGGCGGCGGGTGAAAGCGCGCAGTGCGTGACCGATGCCAGTTGCGAGCTCGATTGCGCCGCGGGCAGCCACTGCGAGCTCGTCGCGGTCCAATGCGTGCGCGCGCCGTGTCCGCCGGTCGAAGAATGCGTGCTCGATGAGGTCGGCGGTACCGCCTGTGGCGACGTCACCTGTGGCGAAGGTCAGGTCTGTTGCAACGCCAGCTGCGGCATCTGTACGGCGCCCGATATGGCGTGCATCCAAACGGCCTGCGAGCCGAATGAGGAGAATCCGTGCAATTTGGCTGATTGCCAGCCCAACACGATCTGTAACGTGGTCGACGGCGCGGCCGTTTGCGTTCCGGTGGATGTCGAGCCTGCCAAGAAGTGTGCGGTCGTATTGTGCGACGCCGGTACCTATTGCGATGACATCGACGGTACGGCGCGCTGCCTTCCCTTACCGTCTTGCAGCGGCGTGAGCTGCGAGCCCGGTCAGCATTGCGAGCTACGGGACGTGCAATGCGTACGCGCCCCTTGCCCGCCGCAGCCTGCGTGTGTGGCCGATGCGGATGAGGAATGCCGCAACCCATGCGAGACCGTGCGCTGCGGACAAGGCACGCACTGCGAAGCCGTCGACGTGGTGTGCATCAAGGCGCCCTGCTGTCCGGTTGCAGAGTGCAAACCCGACGTGAAAGAAGAAGCGTGCGGCAAGAGCGTGTGCGGTGAAGGGACCTACTGCTGCAACGAAAGCTGTGGCATTTGTGCACCTGACGGGGGGCTCTGCATCCAGAAGTTCTGCGGCTGATCCAGCCCACCTTACCCTTAGCCTGACGGGACCGCGGGTCAGCCTGCGGTCTTTTCTGTTTTAATTCTCGGGCTGTGGCAGACAGATGTGGAGATTGGGATCGATCTTGCATGAAGCGCGTCTGATGAGCGAGCGCCGGACCACGCGCTGGGCTGCCAAGACATGGAAAGAGAGTCGACATGTTAAGATTTTCGAATGCAGTTGTGGCCATGGGATGGGGCGCGGGCCTCTTGCTCGCATGCAATGCAGGCCCGCAGCCGGCAGGCACCAACACGACGGGCGCAAGCGAGGGGCAAGAGCAGCCGGCCACGCACGGCCCTGCCTGCGGCAAAGTCATCTGCGCCGTGGGGGAAGTATGTTGCAACCCGAGCTGCAGCGTGTGCACCGCACCAGACGGAATGTGCACCCAGCAACTGTGCATGGATGATGAGCAGCGCGCCGCGATCGAAGCTCAGACCGAATCGCCAGCGACGAACAAGCCAGCGACGAAGGAGCCGCCGCCCGCACCTGAGGCCGAACCGTCAGGCATGAGTTGCGCGAACGTGCGTTGCATGGCCGGTACGCATTGCAAAATGGTGCAGGTGCAGTGCGTGCGCGCGCCATGTAACCCCGTGCCGCAATGCACACCAGACGCGACCACCACGCCGACCCCGACGCCTGCGCCAGGCCCAGTCAGCGCGGGGCCTGCTTGCGGCAAAAAAACCTGTGCGGTGGGTCAGACCTGTTGCAACGCGAGCTGCGGCATATGCACGGCTCCCGGTGACGGCTGCATCAAGATGTTCTGCCATGACCGCGAAGACAAGTAACCTTAGATTAGGTCGAGCCTATAAGTTGCGCGCGAAATACTCGACCACGCGTGAGTAAGCGTAACTGCGCGCGACGGGGCTGCGATAGCCGTGACGCTCGCCTGGGTAGACGAGGAAATCAAAGTCCTTGCCTGCCGCCACCAGGGCGTCGACCATGCGTGCGGTATGGGCAAAGTGCACGTTTTCGTCCATCAGAGCGTGCACGATCAAGAGCTTGCCTGTGAGCTTATCGGCAAGTGGCCAAATCGCCGTGGCCTCATACCCTTTTGGATTGTCGCCGAGTAGACCCATGTAGCGCTCGGTATAACCCGTGTCGTACAGGCGCCAATCGCTGACCGGCGAGCCCGCCACGCCCACGCGAAAGCGGCCCGGGGCGCGCAACATGGCGGTCAACACCATATAGCCACCATAGCTGTGTCCGTAGATACCCACGCGATCGCAATCGACATAACTTTGCTCGCACAGCCAAGTCAGGCCTCGCAGCTGATCTTCGAGCTCCACTTCGCCGAGCTTGCCCGACACTACGCTTTGAAACGCATGGCCCCGTCCGCTCGAGCCCCGATTGTCGAGCTGAAAGACCACCACGCCGCGATCGGCCAGGTGTTGCCATAGGAGACGCGGACCATACTCATTGCGGACGGTCTGAGTAGAGGGGCCCGCATACACCATCACCACAGCCGGATAGCGCACGCCCGGCTTGAGGTTACGAGGCTTGAGCAGTGCTCCGTAGAGCACGCTCTGATCGGCAGCACGCGTCTCGACGATCTCAGGGTTGCGCAGGGCAAGCTGCGCGAAATCGGCGTCGAGCGGCACCGGAATACTGCCCTGCTTATCGCCGTTCGGCCCGTAGACCTCCGCAATGGGAAGGCGGTCGACCGCCGAGTGCACGTCGACGAAACCATGACCGCGACGAAACGCGCGTACATCGTGGACGCCGGGCAAGGTACTAAGCTTACTGACCTCGTAGGGAGGCGCGAGCTTGACGGTATAGAGCTGACGATCGAGCACGGCCTCGCGATTGCCCATGAACCAAAGGGCATCCACCCCCACGTCGACGATGCGCTCCACATCCCAGGCACCGCTCGTGAGCTCAGAGAGTAAGGTTCCGTTCTTGGCATCGTGCAAGGCCAGATGTTGATGACCGCTCTTGGCGCTGCTCCAGACCAAGCGTTCCCCGTCTTCGAGCGCACGCATCTCGGCGTATTCGAGCCAGGCCGGATCGGTCTCTTCGATCAGCACGCTCTTCTCGGCGCCTTGTAGGTCCACGCGCACGAGGCGCAGCTCGCGCTGATTGCGACTCAGCGTTTGGAAGTAGAGGGCGCTGCCATCGGGGCTAAAGCGCAGCCGGCCGATATAATGTTCCCCGGCCAGGCCGTGCTCGATGATCTTAGTCTGTTTGCCATTCACATCGACCAACATCAGACGCACGACTGGATTGGGCCTACCCACGCGCGGGTAACGCGCCAACATCAGATCTTCCTTGCCGCCACGGATGCCGAGCACGGGGATCTCATCCACGCCGCGCTCATCGACCTCGAGATAGGCCACGCGATCGCAACGGGGCGACCACCAATATCCACTCGGCTCATCGAGCTCTTCTTGCGAGACGAAGTCGCTCTGCCCATGGGTGATGCCGTCGATCGCGCCTTTGCTCAGCGCCGTCTCTTTGCCGGAGGCGACTTCCACCGAAAACAACTCGCGACCGCGCACGAACGCCACGCGCTCGCCCGTGGGGCACGGCTGGGGATCGAGCTCGGGCTCGGCCGTTTCCGTCAGACGCGTCAGA
>JBKJIA010000125.1:0-5462 GCA_046598735.1 Polyangiales bacterium | reverse complement strand
GCATACCGCGGCCTTGACCATAATGCCCCTGCTGGGTGGCTAAGCTTAGATAGGGCACGCTACCCCGCGTACCATGCAAACGGTATACGTAGTCACCGTGGACGGGCGCGTTTTCGTACCAGTTGTCTGGGTTGTCGGCGCCCATCTTGATCGTCTCGTGTACGGTGCGACGCAGCACGGGGGCCATCGGGTCGGCGAACTCCACGAACGTTTCGAGCGCAGCACGCGTTAGACGAGTCAAGTAGCGGGTGCCTTCGGCGCGGCTCAGGGCGTCGCTCGGCGCATCCTTGCCAAAGATCGGATCGCCCGCGCTCTTCAGGCGTTCACAAAACTCGCGCCAGCTCGTGCCGTCGATCACGCGCTGAGTGTGCTGCTCGTCGCTCATGCTGCTCCTCCCAGACTCTCATCCAAGGCGCGCACGATCAGCGCCTCGCTCTCGCGGAACAAGCAAAAGCCCAGCTTGCGATCCAGCGACTCCTCGGCGGCGGGCTTCTCTTGCATCACATGTAAATACTTGCCGGTGCTGCCTTCGATCTCGCGCGCACAGCATAAGTACATCACTGGCTGCGCAGCCGCCGCAGGGGCGCGAAAAAAGCGCTCCATCACGCGGCCGAGCACGGGTTTGACCCAGGCTGGCGCCTCGCGAGCGATGTCGGTATTCACGGCGCCTGGACAACAGGAGTGAACGGCGACCTTACCATCGAGCCTGCGTGCCAGCTCTGCTGCGTAGGTACTGAGCAGCAGCTTGGAGTAACCGTAAACTTTCATCCCCGTCATCGCTCCATAGGGAATGAAGCGTCCCAACTTGATGAGGTCGATGGGGCCCGCATCGCGATGGGACTCGCTCGAGACGAACACGATGCGTGCCTGGGGCACGGCGCCGACGCGGATCACCCCCTTGGCCAAGAGACGCTCAATCAGCAGCACGTTGGCTAAGTAGTTCACACCAAACATCAGCTCGAAGCCTTGCTCTGTAGGCCGCGCTTCGCGTGGTACCACGCCCGCGTTGAGCACGACCAAATCGAGCTGCACTCCGTCGCGCGCAAGCTGATCGCAAAGCGCGGCGACGGAGCGTAAGTCCGCAAGCTCGAGCGAGCGCATCTCGACTTCTGCCGAGCCGCTTGCGCGCTTCACGTCTTCACCCGCTTCTGGAATGCCGCTGCGACAAGCCATGATCACTTTGGCGCCGCGTTCTGCAAGTTGCGCGGCCACCGCTTTGCCAAGGCCGCGATTGGCGCCTGTCACCAGCGCGACCTTACCTTCGACGCGTTCATCAATCGCTAGCAACCCAACGTTGCGCCCTGCTCGTGAGATGTCAAAAAGACCTGACAATGTCGCGGTGATGGGATTCTTCATGGGCCGCTGAGCGATACCAGAAAACCCCCACACGCTGCTACCTCGATTCTCGGTTTCACCTACAGCTGGCGCGGGCACCTTAGGGCAAGGGCACCAAACCTTAGCTGAGTACATGGTGAGCATGGTCCGCTACGACGGACGCGTGGCGCACCCTGAGTCTCTGGTTAGAGAGATCGATCGCTGATTTGCGCTTTTTTGCCGATTTGATGCGCGCAGGCCAGCAAACCTACTTGCGCGTCAGGTCCGATTTGGGGGACGATCTAATAACACCTCGCGCAGCCGCCCTCGACCAAGTCCTCCCCTTGGTGCTCGTGGCCGGAAAGGTCATGTCGATGCAGGTCGGCACAGACCTACGTTCGGCCGCGGCCCCCCTACTCCATCGAGCCACCTTGAATACTCGCAGCAAACTAGATCGCGATGCAGCTTTGGAGCGCGAGGAGCAGCGCTACCGAGCAGTTGAAACCGTGCTGCGAGGCGCAGGTCGGCCGCTGACACGCAGTGAGCTGCGCGCAGCGTTAGAGCTCGAAGCAGACGACAGCGAGCTGTTCCACGGTTTGGTCGGACGGGAACCTTTCATCGAAGTCGATTCGCGTAGTTGGGGCCTTGTCGAACGCGACTTGCCCGACGGTGAAGCGGGTTTCGAGCGCGCCTTGGCAGCCATCGCTGCCGCGAATAGTAAGGATGCCGAAAGCGCGTTCTTGACGGTGCAACAGCTATCGAGCGCCCACGCTAGCTGGAGCTACGAAATGGCGGCTTCTGCTTACCGTGTCTACAAGACGCGCGCGCTGTCGTTTCCGCGCACGCTGAGCGGCGTCAGGATGCGCGAAGCTTAGCGGCGCTAGTGCTAGCGCTAGGCAGCACGGCGTGTTCCAACCAACGCTTGAGCAGCGGCTCATAGCGCAGCGCATCCCGGGCGCCGAGCGCCAAGGTCTCTGCCACCGGCGCATGCTCCGTATAGTCCCAGCGCTCGACGGGCACACGCTGGCTGGGCGCGATGTAAAGCCGCGAGCCGCGCTCACCCGCGGTACCTTCCGGGTATGGGCGCGACAGCAGCACCAGGTTTCGCTTCACGTCAGGATGACGTTCGACCAAATAAGCAGGTGCATTGTCGACGATCCCGCCGTCAAGCAACGCAAGCCCGCGAAAGTTACCCACCGGCGTAAAAGGTGGCGTTGCAGACGAGGCGAGCACCAAGTCGGCAAGCTCGTCGGGCGTTTCGCAGTCGCGCGCATCAAACACGAACTCCCGATAACCAAGCGTAAGGCCGGCACGCGGATGGAGCAGCTCTGGCTTGCGTTGTTTCTCGAACGCGTAGGCACCAAAGCCTAACCACACCGCGGCGCGCATCGGCACGTAGGAAGGTGCGATCGTACAAAGCACGTAAATCGGAAAGGGCAGCGCGCGAATGCGCTCGAAGCCGCCGTCTATCAAGGCATGCACCACCGTGCTGCGATAGATCGGACCGTGTGGTGCGATGGGCTCACCGCGCAGTGCACGCCGCCAATCGATGTTCTTACGGATGCCCTTGCGCAAGCCATCCCAATGGCTGCGCGCCTCATCCCGGCGACCGGACAACAGTAAGATCGCGATCGCCGAACCCGCACTGCAACCCGACACGGCGGCGACCCGCGGCCAGAGTTGCTCGCCCCACGCTTCGACCAGACCCTGCTGGTAAAAAGAACGATTGCCGCCACCTGCAAAAGAAAGACCTAGATCGCGCATCAAGGTTCTCTACTCGCCAGGGCTACGCGAGCAAGGCGCAAAGCCGCCACTAGATGGAGGATTGTGGCGCGGGCTGCTACGCTGGCTTTCTTCGTGCGCTTGCCACTTGCCGCTGCTCTGATTGGGTTCGCGCTGGCCGAAGCCGCCGTGACTTTTCGCGCAGCATTCGCCGCCGAATTATCGCCCGTGAGTTGTCTCGCGGCAGCCGTTGGTGCGCTCGCGATCGTGTTCGCATGCGCGGCCATTCCGCTTTGGGTCTTGGACGCCCTGCTGTGCAGCACAGGTGCGCGCGCGCTCGGACGGGGTCTGCATCACGCGCTGTCGGCGGGCCGAAGTCTGACGCTGACCACGTGCCTTGCGTTCGTCGCCTTGGCCGGCAGCACCGGGGCGCTCCTGCTTGCTTCGCCTTTGTGGATGGGCGTGATGTCGCAGCGCTTTGGCGTCGCGCTCGGCCTGCTCGCAGCGCCGCTCGTGCTGGTTGGCTCGCTGCTCGTCGTCGCCGGAATCGGTCACGCCTTAGGTGCTCGTCTTATTGTCGGTACGAGGCAGCAAGCGCTCGACCGGACGCTCGCATGCCTGCTGCCGGGCACAGCGCTCGCGGTCGCCCTCGGTCATTTCGTGGAGCCGCGCTATACCTTTGCGCCGTTGATGGCCTGCGCGGGTCTGAGCCTGGCCGTGATCGCGCAGCCCAGGCCCCGCTTGAGCTTGCTTCAGCTGCTGGTGTTTGTGGCCAGCGCTGCGCTGATGATTTCGCTCGAGCGCCTGCCGTCTGATTCAGGCGAGATCATCGCTTATCGACCACCTTACGCTTCGCTCGTGATAGGCCTAGGTCAGCGCGCTTTCGACCGCGATCACGATGGCGCAGCCTCGATCTTGTTAGGCGGTGATTGCGACGACACGAACAGGCGCATCCATCCGCGCGCACGCGACGTCCCCGGCAACCGCATCGACGAAAACTGCAACGGCAGCGACGCCCCCCATTATGTGCCGCCCAAACCTGCGCGCAGCCAACACAAAGGTAAGATCGAGCCCCACGACATCGTGATCATCCTGCTCGACGCACTAAGGCCGGATAGGCTTTCACTGGCTGGCTACAAGCGTAAGACCTCGGCGCAGCTGGACGCTTTTGCCAAGGACGCCACTTGGTTCAAGAACGCTTACACGACCGCACCGAGCACGCGCTTTGCGATGGCTTCGCTGTTTACGGGCCGGGACGTGCGCAGGCTTAATTATGCCAACACGGGTGGTAACAATTTTCGTTTGGAGCCAGGCGCCAATACGCTCGCCCGCCGCCTGAGCGCCGCAGGCTACCTAAGCCTGGGCTACACCATCACGTACGCCTTTCAACACAACATCGGCACAGGCCAAGGTTTTGCGGAATGGGATACTGCGTGGCCGGATGCGGAGTGGAAGACGGTGGGCCCAAAGAAGAGTGCGATTACCACGCAAAAGGTCCTGGATAAGCTCGCTGCCACGCCGTCAAGTCAGCGCTTGTTTTTGTTCGCCCACTACGACTGCACGCACACACCTTACTATTTATTTCCACCGTTCGACTTCGGCAAGTCCGAGTCTGATCTCTACGACAGCGGCATCGCCCATTGCGACGCGCAAATCGGCCGCATCTTTGCTGCGCTCAAGGCGCGCCCCACCTGGAACCGTACGGCCGTGTTCATCGTGTCCGATCACGGCGAGCTTTTTGGCGAACATGGCCTGACCAGTCACGGCAACTCGCTCTTTGAGCCCGACGTGCGCATCGCCATGGTTGCACGCATCCCGGGCGGCCCTGCGCAACGCATCGTCGAACCGGTGCAGCTGCACTGGCTCGCCCCCACGGTGCTCGAGCTCGCAGGGCTTGCTCCTGATCCCCAAGACGACGCCGCAAGCTTGCTCGACACGCTCGCCGGCATCGCCAAGCCCGTGAAGCGCCCTTTGTTCATGTTCACGGAGCTGCAGCGCGGCAGCACCCGTTACGACGCCAGCGCCGTGCTCGATTGGCCATACAAACTGATTCGCAACCATCGCGCGCGCACTGTCGAGCTCTACAACGTGCTCAAAGACCCCCGTGAGCTGCGTTCTGTGCGCGAACGCGAACCTATTATGACCGGTCGGCTTTCTGACCTGCTCGAGGGTTACGAATCGTGGGCCAAGCCCTAGCGGCCCAAGGTCGCCCCCGTCTGCGAGTGGCGGCGAAAGCGATGCCTGCTAAAATCCGCCTTCGCTATAACATCGCATCGCGAATTTTCGTCGTTTAACGTGCACTTCCGTGTGCCAAGTGACGAAGAGCGGTTGAACGATCCTCGATCGTCCCGTATCCAGCGCGCAGCGGCTCTAGAACGGATCAAGGCAACGTATGCACGACCTCACCAAGCAACGGAACATCGGCA
>JBKJIA010000102.1:0-10305 GCA_046598735.1 Polyangiales bacterium | reverse complement strand
TCAGATGATCTCGATGAAACACTTTGGCGAGCAGCCATCGCCGCTGACGGTGTTGCCGTCGTCGCACAGTTCATTGAGGTGCGCGTCGACGATGCCATCGCCGCAGCGCTCGATCGTGCAGTTTGCACGGCAACCGTCGCCGCTCATCGTATTGCCGTCATCACACTGCTCGGCTGGGCCCTTCACGCCGTCACCGCAGATCAAGCCTGAGATACGACAGTCCGGATAGGTGCAGGTGTCATCGTTGTTCGTGTTGCCGTCGTCGCATTGCTCGGTGTAGTGCAGGACGCCGTCGCCGCAGACCGCCGCCTCGCTCTTGCACGCCGAGCTGCAACCGTCGCCGGAGATGTTGTTGCCGTCATCGCACTGCTCACTGCCTTCCTTGATCTTGTTGCCGCAGAAGGCCTCGCTCAGGCAGGCGTTGGAGCAGCCGTCGCCACTGATCGTGTTGCCGTCATCGCACTGCTCCGCTCCGTCCTTGATGCCGTCACCGCACAGCTCGAGCGTGCACTGCAGTAGGGGCACCGCCGTCCCGCGACAGCCATCGCCGCTCAGCATGTTACCGTCGTCGCATTCTTCGAGACCGGCGATGATGTTATCGCCGCAGTAGTTCTCGATCCTGCAGCTCGTATCGCAGCCATCGCCATTGACCGGCACGACGCAGCTTCCCTTCGGACCATCGTCGCACTGCTCACCGGCCTCGATCACACCATTGCCGCACACGGAGGTAATGCGGCAGGTAGGCGAGCAACCATCACAGGGGCCCGACGCATTGTTGCCGTCATCGCACTGCTCGTTGCCCTCTTTCTTACCGTTGCCGCAGGCGGTTTCGGAGATACACGTTCCTGAGCAGCCGTCGCCGCTCTTGGTATTGCCGTCATCGCAAGTCTCGATCGGTGCGTCGGTGATGCCATCGCCGCACAGCTCGATCGTGCAGTTCATTCGGCAGCCATCGCCACTCGTCAGGTTGCGGTCGTCGCATTCTTCGAGACCTTCGACCACCCCATTGCCGCAGGTGGCACCTTCCACGGTGCAGGTGGCGCTGCAGCCGTCACCGGCCGTCTTGTTGCCGTCATCGCAGCCTTCGCTCGAGTCCACCACGCCATCGCCGCAACCGGCATTGGAGCAGTTGGTGCGACAAGGCGCATTGGGTAGCTCGCTATTGCTTGCTCCCTTGTCGCACTGCTCTCCCGCCTCGAGCACACCGTTGCCACACGAAGACTGCAGTTTGCAGGCAAAAGTGCAGGTCAGGCTCGGATCGAGCTTCGGGTCTGCGTAATCGCAGGCTTCGAGCGGCGCGTCGGTGATGCCATCTCCGCAGAGCTCGATCGTGCAACTGTCGCGACAGCCATCGCCATTTGTCTTATTACCATCGTCGCAGGCTTCCGTGCCTTCGACCTTACCATTGCCACAGACCGGGGGCTCGAGCGCGCAGCTCATGCCGCAACCATCGCCGCTTACCTTGTTACCGTCGTCGCAGCCCTCGCCGCTATCGAGCACGCCGTCACCGCAGCCGGAAGAGGTGCAATTGGTACGACAGGTCGCGTTGGGCAGCTCGGAGTTGGCACTGCCTGCATCGCACTGCTCGAGCGTTTCTTTGATGCCATTGCCGCACACCGGCTGCACCACGCACTGCGCCGTGCAGACCTGACCTGCTGGCAGCGCCGGGTCGGCATAGTCGCACGCCTCTTGCGGATCATGGATGCCGTCGCCGCAGATCTCGAAGGTGCAGCGCAGCGAGGCCTGCACGTCCGTGCCACGACAGCCATCGCCACTCACGACGTTGTGATCGTCGCATTCCTCAAGCCCCGCGATCTGACCATCGCCGCATACGCTCGGCTCGAGCACGCACAGACCGCAGCCGTCGCCCGAGAACGCGTTGCCATCATCGCAGGCTTCACCGGCATCCAGCACACCGTCACCGCAACCTGCTAAGGAACAGTCCGTGCGGCAGATCGCGTTGGGAAGCTCGGAGTTGGAGCCACCCGCGTCGCATCCTTCGCCGCTCTCTTTCAGTCCGTTGCCGCAGGCAGGCTGCACCTTACAGCCGGTCGTGCAGACGACGTTGGGATTGAGTGCGGGGTCAGCGTAGTCGCATTCCTCGAGCGGAGAGTCGGTCTTGCCGTCACCGCAAATTTCGAGGCTGCAGTTCCCACGACAGCCATCACCGTTACTGGTGTTGTGGTCGTCGCACTCTTCGGAGCCTTCGCGCACGCCGTTGCCGCATACCGACTCGCTTCGGCACAGGGACGAGCAGCCATCGCCGTTGCTGAGGTTACTGTCGTCGCACTGCTCGGCACCCTCGCGCGAGCCATTGCCACAGACTTGGGTCAGGCAGAGCGTCGAGCAAGAATCGAGGTTCGACGTGTTGCCATCGTCGCATTGCTCGCCGCTGTCCTTGATGCCGTCGCCGCAGGTGGCCTGCGTACAAGTGGTACGACAAGCATCGAGCTTCGTGTCGGAGTTGGCTGTGCCATCATCGCAGGCTTCGCCGGCCGTCGAGTCGAGCACGCCATCGCCGCACGTATTGAGACGACAGTTGTAGTTGCAGCCGTCACCACTGACCGTACCGCCGTCGTCACATTGCTCGACGCCTTCGATCTTACTGTTTCCGCACACGCTCTCGAGCACACACGTGGCGCTACAGCCGTCACCACTCGTCGTCTGGCAAACCCCGCCGCCCGCGCAGGTGGTAGAGGATGTACAGGACGCGCCCGCGCTAGTGCCGCCCACGCAGCTCTTCCCGTCATCGCACTCTTCACTCGGGTCGATGACCTTGTCGCCGCACACGACATTGAGCGTGCAGTCGTTCTTGCAGCGATCGGTATCGACTCGATTGCCGTCGTCACATTGTTCGCCCGACTGAACGTTGCCATCGCCACACACGCAGGCGATGAACACGGTCACGGTCGCGGTGCCTGAGTCTCCGCCGCCCAGCAGCGCCGTATAGGTGAAGGTCTTCAAGCCGCCACAGAAGTTAGCAGGCGGCGTGTAGCGCACGGTGTCTGCGCGCCCATCGCTGTCGGTATCGACGGCGCTGGCCGTCCCATCCCCCGTCGCGATGCTGACCGACTGAATGTAGAACTCTGGCTTGAGGCACGAGCGCTCGCTGCGCGTGTCATTAGCGAGCACCTTGATGCTGTTGTTGCTCGAGCCGGTCGAGATGGTGGCGTAGTCGTCGCGCACGCGACCCACCAGGCGACAGTAAGGTACAGCCGCGCTGGTGTCGCAACTCGTGCCCGGCGCCACGGCTGCGCAGTCCGAGTCGCTGTCGCAGGTGCGCGCAAACAGCGAGCAATCCGAGTTGGCATTGGGACAGAAGATGAACGCGCCGCCATCGCTGGCCGTTTCGGCGGCCTGGGCCCACTTGGTATAGCTCGTGCCCACCGAGCCGAGATCGAACAGCAAGCCGGGCAAGCCCGAGCGCCCATAAACAGGCGGGTTCGTGCCCGGCAACAGCGCGGGATCCCAGAAGGTAAAGTATTGAGTCGAGGTGACCGATGAACCCGTCAGAGCGTCCTTGCCCGTATAGGGCAGCGCGTTCGTGTAGTCGTAGAAAGCACCCACCATGCCTGCGCCGGGCACCGTGAAGATGCCCCACAACGTGTCGGGATCCTTGTTGCCGGTAGTCCAGCTCGAAGCCGAGGTCGCCGTGGCAGAGAACGACGTGCAGTTGGTCTGCAGCACGCCACCGCTCTCGGTGTTGCTCGAGCAGCTCGGTACGAGCACCTTACCATTGCCATCGCGCCGGCGTGCATACACGCGCACCTCGGGGATGGTATTGCCACCGGCATCCAGGCTGACATATAGGTTACCGTCTTCGCCCACAGTCAGGCCAAGCAAGCTCGAGCCTACGTTGGATCCTCCGGCCACCAGGTCCACTTGGAACCTGCGCACGTCCGTGCCGGTCGCCATACCCGTGTCCGGACAGCTCGCGGAGGTATAAGGGTCGCACAGACTAAGGTCCGTAAGACGTCCGCCACTATCCAAGAACAACTGGTGACCGGTGAACGGATCGTAAGCTGCTTCGTTCATGGTGCCGATCGGACGACGCGCATACTTATAACCGGGGTTTACGGTGTAGAGCGCCGCGGTCGGATAGCCACAGGTGCCGCCCGGACATTGCGACGTAATCGTGCACGATTTGCCGACGTTGCTGCCGGCAAGGCATTGGAGTGGATAGGTGATCGTCTGCGCTGCGGCATCGATCACGGTTCCGTCGAGGCACAACTCGGCCGGGAGCTGCGCCGATTGGGGCTTGTAGCCGATGAACGAGCGACGCACCGGATCGTAGAGCAAGCCTTGAGGTTGGATGTTCGCGAGCTTGAAGCGCCGCAGGGCGGTGAACTCCAAGATTGGCCTGCAACTGCTGGGTGTACCTGAGCACGTGTAGAAGGTCTCGATGGTGCAGGTGGCCGAGCAACCATCGCTCGACTTGGTGGCGCAAGTACTGCCGGGGCAGCCGCTATCCGCCGTGCAAGACTGGCCGACATTGCTGCCAGCAGCGCACTGCTTGCCGTCGTCGCACGCTTCAAGCCCTTCGATTACGCCGTCGCCGCACACAGTAGTGCGGCATTGACCCGCTGGCGGCGAGCAGTCGCCCGTGCCGCATGAGGCTTCCGTGGTGCAGCTTGTGCCCGCGCTCGTTCCACCGTTGCATGCTTCTGGCGAGCGTACGGGGCACGTATAGCCACTGGTCAAGGTGCACGAAGCGGAGCAACCGGTGACAGCGCGCGGCAGACAAGTTTGGCCGCCCGTGCAATCGGCATTGCGAGTGCACGAGGTGGTGAGCGTCGCATCGCACGCGAGCACCTTATCGCACTGCTCCGTGCCCTCGACGTAGCCGTCGCCGCACACGGACAGAGCACACGGCTGCCCAGGGACCTGACACTTCCAACCGCTCACCAATTTACAGGCGCTGGTGCAGCCATCGACGGAGGCAGAGGTATTGCCGTCATCGCATTGTTCACTTCCTTCCACCGCGCCGTCGCCACAGGTCGTCTTACTGCAGGTCGACTTGATGCTTCCGCTGCACACGTAGCCCGTCTCGATCCGGCACAGCTGGCTGCAGCCATCGCCCGCTGTTTGATTGCCGTCATCACAGGCCTCGGTACCGGCGAGATAGCCGTCGCCGCACGATGTGGCTAGACACACGTTACTCAAGCAATCCCAACCGGGCTCTTGCACGCACGACGCGCTGCAACCATCGCCCGGGATGCGATTGCCGTCGTCGCATTGCTCTTTGAGCGTGGTGCTGCCCCGCACCGAGCTATCGATCTTATGGTTGCCGCATAGTAAGCAATCGAAGCCCTGCACGCTGCACAGGTAGTTGGCATCGATCGTCTTACATAGGTTACTGCAGCCGACGCCGTCGGGAGGCATTACGCCCTCGTCGCAGGTCTCGCCCGGATCCTTCACGCCGTTGCCGCACAAGGCGCAGGCAAAACCCGGCACAAAGCAGTTGTAGTTCGTCTCCACAGCCGAGCAGTCGGCCTTGCAACCATCGCCGCTGACGCGATTGGCGTCGTCGCAGGCTTCGTTGCCAGTCTTCTTACCGTCACCGCAATAGCTACATACGGTTGGGCCTGCACCCTGAGTATTGACTGGAGCACAGACGAAGCCTGTTTCCAGGGTCTTACAGCGTCGATCGCAGCCGTCACCACCGGCGGCGTTGCCATCATCGCAGACCTCGCCGGGGCCGATCAGCCCATTGCCGCAACGCTCGCACAGAGCACCTTCGGTCACGCACGCGTAGTTGGCGTCGATCGTGCGACAGTCGGCACTGCAACCATCGCCACCGCCGCTATTGCTGTCGTCGCAGGCTTCGAGGCCTTCGATCACGCCATTGCCGCACTTGTTACAAGCGACGCCAGCGCGCGGACAGACGAAGCCATTGCCGGTGTCGACCGCCGTGCAAGTCTTGATGCAGCCGAAGTCATCGCGGAACGTACCTTCGTCGCACACTTCACCGGGACCTATCGCGCCATCACCGCAACGCGAGCAAGGGAAGCCGGGCTTGCAGTTATAGTCCGTGGGATTTTCGAGCTTGCACACTGCTGAGCAGCCATCGTTGCTTGCGCTGTTTCCGTCATCGCAGGTCTCACTGCCACTGAGCACGCCGTCGCCGCAGTAGCTGCACACCGTCGGACCTTGGTCCGCTACGCCATTGGTGCAGGCAAACCCATCTTCGATACGCTCGCAGCGACGGCTGCAGCCATCGCCTCCGACGGCATTGCCATCGTCGCAAAGCTCAAGTCCATCAATAGAACCATCGCCACAGAGCGTGCAGGCCTCTCCTATCACCGAGCAGTCGAAATTGGCACTGACCACGCGACACGCCGTCGTGCAGCCCACGCCATCGCTTTGGGCTCCTTCGTCGCAGACTTCACGTCCGTTCACGAGGCCATCGCCGCACAAGCTGCAAGCGCTACCCGGCAGATCACAGACGTAGCCAGTGCTGATCGTTCTGCAGGTATTGGTACAACCGATGTTGTCGCGAGCCGTCCCTTCGTCGCACAGCTCGCCGGGCCCCACCGCGCCGTCGCCGCACAAGGAACACGGCGAGCCAGCAACGCACGTGTAGTTGGCCTCAATGGCGCGGCAATCGCTGCTACAGCCGTCCCCTGCGAGAGCATTGCGGTCGTCACAGACTTCCGGGCTCTCGACGATGCCGTTGCCGCAGAAGGTACAAGAGGTGAGCCCGCTGCCGTTTTCGCTGCACAAAAACCCGGTCTCGGTGCGTTTACAATCGGAGCTACACCCATCACCGCCGACGCGGTTCTTGTCGTCGCACGCTTCGCTAGCCTCGCGCGCGCCGTTGCCGCATTGCGTGCAGAGACTCTTACCATTGGCATTCGTTACGCAGCTGTAACCAGTGCTGGTTTCGATGCTCTTGCAATCGCCTGCGCAACCGTCTCCAGCGCTGTTGTTGCCGTCGTCGCAAATCTCGAGTACCTGCACCTTCGAGTCACCGCAATTGCTGCATAAGGTTCCTGCAAGGTTGCAGGTCCAACCTCCGGTCGTGATGCTTTTGCAAGTGGCTTCGCAGCCATCCCCGGCGTCGGTGTTGCCGTCATCGCAGGCTTCCCCTGACCCTTTGGTACCGTTCCCGCACAGCTCGCAGCGCTGGCCAGGTGTCACGCAGCCGTAGTGGGCTTCGATCGCAAGGCAGTCGGCGCTGCAGCCGTCACCGGCCTGCGTGTTGCGGTCATCGCAGCGCTCCGCTCCCTCCAGCACTCCGTTACCACAGCGGGTGCAAGTCGAAAGGCCCTGACTATCTTCGTTGCAGACCCAGGCCGCTTCCTCGCGCCGGCAGTCTGCACTACAGCCGTCCCCGGCAGTGCGGTCGCCCGCATCGCACGCTTCGTTGGGCGCCTCGCGCTTGCCATTGCCGCACAAGCTACAAAAGCTTTTGCCCGTAAGGTCGGGTGCGCAGAAGTAATTGGGGGTGACACTCAGGCAGGTGTCTTCACAACCATCTCCTGAAATCTTATTGCCGTCGTCGCACGCTTCGACTTCGGCAACCAGACCGTCGCCACACCTACCGCAGGGCAGACCCGCCGTCGACCAGGTATACCCATTGGCGGTATCGATCGCTTTGCACGTGTTGATGCAGCCGATGCCGTCGGCCCGTGCGCCTTCATCGCAGGCCTCGCCCGGTTCCTTCACGCCGTTGCCACAGGCTGCGCACAAGACGCCTGGAATCTGACAGGTGTAGCCAGCCTCAACCGCCGCGCAGGTGCCGTTACAACCATCGTCGGGCAGCGCGTTGCCGTCATCGCATATTTCGTTGCCTGTGACCATCCCATCGCCGCAGCGCGAGCAGGTGGACTTACCACTGCCATTTTCTAAACAGGTAAAACCGGCTTCAATGCGGGCGCAGGTCGCCGAGCAGCCGTCGAGTCCCACCTTATTACCATCGTCACAAGTTTCATTGGGCAGCTCGCGCACCGAGCTGCCACACGAGGAGCAGCGGCTCAGCCCAGCACCGTCTTGGGTACAACGGTAGCCTGCCTCGACCTGACTGCAGTCGCTTGCGCAGCCATCAATCGAATTCGTATTATGGTCATCACAAGCTTCGATCGCCTGACGGATACCATCGCCGCAGAACCCACAATCGATGCCGGGCTTGGGGCACACCCAACCCACTTCGATCGCCGTACAGTCGCCTGAGCAACCATCGCCGCTGACAAGGTCGCCATCGTCGCAGGCCTCGGCGAACACCCTATTGCCGTCGCCGTCGTTGATCGATTCCTTGATCCCGTTGCCGCACTCGACGCATAGCTCGCCAGCGATCGGACACTGCCACCCCTCGGCCACTTCGCTGCAGTCGTTCGGGCAGCCGTCGGTATTATCGAAGTTGCCGTCGTCGCAGCCTTCACCGGGCTGCTTCACGCCGTCGCCACAACGCACGCAGGGGACATTTGCTGCCGGACAACTAAAGCCGGGATCGATCTGTGAGCAGTTGAACGCGCAGCCATCGCCGCCGGTCACATTGCCGTCGTCGCAGGCCTCTTCGTAGACCAGGGCGCCGAGCGCATCGACGACGCGGTCGATCTTACCGTTACCACACTCGACGCAAAGCTGACCAGGCACGATGCATACGTAGTTGGGCGCGATGATCGTACAGCTGTCATTGCAGCCGTCGTCTGGATCGGAGTTGCCATCATCGCAGTTCTCGCTGAGGGCGCCCTTCTTACCATCGCCGCACAGCTCGCAGGGGGCACCGCCCACACGACACACGTAACCGGGCTCTTTGTCGCAGTTCTCGTCGCAACCATCGCCCGGAGTGCGATCGCCGTCATCGCACTGCTCGGTGCTTTCGATGACGGAGTTTCCACATTCTTCGCAGGCCGCCATGGCCACCGGACATTCAAAGCCCTCTTCGACCTTGCAGTCACTGCTGCAACCATCGCCCGAACGGGTATTGCCATCGTCGCAGGCCTCACCGTTCTCAAGCAGGCCGTTGCCACAGGGGTTGCGCGTAATCACGCCAGCGTCGCCCGTGGAACCCACACCGCCATCGGGTTCACCCGCGCTCGTGCCGCCACTTGAACTGTTTCCGGAGCCGCTTCCGCCGCTTCCGCCCGCGTTGTCACCATCGGCCGAACCGTCTGGCCCGAGTTCGCTTGCGCCCGTGTTACCGGCGTTGGCGCCGCCTGAGTTGCCGCCTGCGTCGTTCACCCCGCAGCCGCCGAGCAGCGCGAGGGTCAGGACGAGATGGATAACGCGGTGATGAATCGCGCGGCGTGACCGCGGACCCTGGACGGACTTAATTCTCACTCTCCAAGACTACGCAAAGTCGCGTCTTAGCTAGGGGAGAATCTGCCTAAAGCAGCATGTGGCGGGTTATCCCACTGCAGTAGAAATTGCAGGAGATGGTTTGCTGATTGCGCGCCACAACACATCCATATGTCGGCCCACCGAGCGGCTCGTTCACGGTGCTACGCGCGCTTGCGCCTTGAATCACTGCACCAAAATCTGCTCGAAGGTTTCCACCGGCACGCCCGCGTTATCCTGCTGGAACGTAAGGGTCGCGCTGTCTGCATCACTCGGCATGGGCACACTCACCGTATAACCTTGCGGATTGCCCGCAGGCGGGTCGATCTTATACGAAGACGTAGTGCCGCTCGACACGGTGGTAAGCAGCATCGTATAAGATGTCGCGTGCATGGCGGGGGTAAGGGATACATCGAGCTGCGCGCTCGGTGCGACCAGGCCAATACCGATGCCGGGCCCTGTGAGCCTGGTGCTGAAGAGTCTGCAGGTGGAGCACCCGGGTGACGTGGGTTGGGGGCCCGCCCAGGGTTCGTGGACGGTGTTCGCTCCGAGTCCGGCGCGAAAGCTAAGCACGGCGGGATAGGGCAACGCGACGGCGCTGCCGCTGTCTAGAGGTACGCTCTGCCAAAAGCGGCTGAGTAAGTCGCTTGAGCCCGCATAGGCGCGGGTGGTGTTCTTACAGCGATCGGGCGAGTCACCCGCTGCGGCGCGTACGGCGCGACACATGGAAATGCGATGGATGTCGCGGCGCTGCTGCTCGACGGCGGACATCAGGCGGAAGTCGCTGCTAGCTTTGCCGGCTTCGCCGCCGAGGTTGATGCCGCTATCGTAGATGACCTGCATGACCTCGGCGGGGGTAAGGTTAGGGTCTACATTCCATACCAATGCGGCTACGCCCGTGGTGGCGGCAGCGGCGATCGAAGAGCCGGTCAGGGGTGCTAGCTCGTAATCCTTGGCGTTGTGCATGGTGTCTTCGGTTACCACGTAAAAGCCGTAGGCTGCGAGGGGTGGGCGACCATCCTTTCG
>JBKJIA010000104.1:0-3196 GCA_046598735.1 Polyangiales bacterium | reverse complement strand
GCGCAGAGAGCCAGCGCACCGTGCCATTCGACGCTTTCAAGGCATGCAAGCCGTACGAGGGCTTGCCGTTGCTGTTTCCATTGGCCTTACCGTTAGCCTTCCCCGCTTCGTCCTTGTCGTTGCTGCCGATGTAGAGCGTAAGGCCGTCCCGTGACATGGTCATCGAGCTGTGGTTGACGTTGCCCAAGCTCTGGCGCCAGCGCGCCTTGCCGTCACCGGCGACAGCGTGGACGGTGCCCTTCTTATCTACGAGGTAGATCGTGCCGCGCCCGTCGATCGTCAGCTCGGCATCGACGCCCACGCCCGACGCGCCGTCGTAGCGCCAGAGCATCGCGCCGCTCGCGGGATTGCGTGCCGAAAGCGTTCCGTCTTTGGTGACCGCGTACACGACGCCGGCGTGACCGATGGCTGCAGACGCCTCGACCTTTCCGCCGAGATTGACCGACCACTGGGCGCTGCCATTTTCGGCGACCGCACGAAGCGTTGTACCCACACCGATGTACTGCGTACCGTCTGCAGCAATCACCGGAGCGCTAATGCGGTCGCCGAGCTCGAGCTTCCAGTTCACGTCGGCCGTGCGAGCACCGCTGACGCCGGCAAGGCCGAGTCGGGTAGAGCAGCCGCCCGCAGTGGGCCATGCCGCGTTCTCCTGGTAACCGCGCAAGTCGCCGCAGTCAGTATCGAAATGCTCCGCCTGAGCAGCGGGAACGAGCAGAACTGTGGCCAGGGCTGCGGCCACCGCATGGGTGAGACTCTTACGATGCACGGTGGATTACTCACTCGCGCGAAGCCTGGGCTCGCGCGCTTATAGGGGGGGGGTCGCTCTACGCACACGAACTCAGGTACGCAAACGAGCTATCCCGCGTCTAGCATGTAGGTAAGGTGCGTTCAACGAATTTTTTCGCCTCGCACCCACAGGTAGTCCAATGGTCAGCGGCATGCGCTTGGTGGGTTCGCATTTTGAGTGCGGGCCGGTGATCCCCCGGCAGGCTTCGTGAGGCTTGATACAAGAAGACTGCTTTGCGCACGTTGTGCCAAGACAAGGCTTCTAGAATCGGGCCTAGCCTCCGGGGGGACCGCTGTTGCGCCAGGGTCATGATTCTGCACGTGCATCAGCATGGCCATCGGCTGAGCCAGCGGGCGGAGAGCTCTTGCTGCACCGCTTCGAGCTGCGCCGCCTGCTCGGCGAGGGCGCCTTCGGCACGGTGCGGGAAGCCTTCGATCTGGCGACGGGGCAGCACGTCGCGCTGAAGTTTCTGACCCGGAGTCATTCAGGCGCGCTCTTGCGCTTCAAGCGCGAGTTCAGGGCACTGCAAGATCTTCGGCATCGCAATCTGGTCGAGCTGACCGAACTTATCGCCGACGGCGAACAGTGGATCTTGGTCATGGAGCTGATCAGAGGGACGACGTTCCTCGAGCACATTCTGGGAGGTGAGAGACCCTCCACCTGTCAAAGCGGTGGAGGGCCGCTCAAGTTCCATGACCAGCGCCTGCGCGAGGCTCTGCTGCAGTTGACGCATGGGCTCTCTGCCCTCCACCAGTCAGGCCGCATCCACCGAGACGTCAAACCGTTCAATGTGCTGGTGGCCACGAGCGGCCGGGTAGTGCTGCTCGATTTCGGGCTCGTCACCTCGGACGAAGACAATGGGTCAGGCTCGCAGGGGGATATCGTCGGCACGCTCAACTACATGGCTCCAGAGCAGGCCAACGGGCAGGCGCTGACTGCCGCTGCCGACTGGTTCGCGGTCGGACTGCTGATGTACGAGGCCCTCACGGGCGAAGCCCCGTTTGCTGGCTCGGCGATGCAGATGCTGATGGCCAAGCACCAAGGCAACTTCAGGCCACCGCAGGCCCTGATACCGGAGCTACCTCCAGACCTCTGCGCACTCTGCACCGCGCTGCTCTCCGTCAACCCCAGCCAGCGCCCAGGGGCCGAGGAGATCGAGCGCGTGGTCACGCAGGACCTGCGACCGCTCGCTGCGCCGGCATCGCGCGTCACTACGTCTTTCGGCCCGGCCCTCAGTACAGCCATGCCTGGCTTGATCGGCCGCGACGCCGAGCTTTCGATCCTGAGCAAGGCACTCCTGCGCTCGCGTCAGTGCTTCACCGCAGTGGCGCTTCAAGGCGACGAGGGAGTGGGCAAGACGCGTCTGCTACAGGAAGTCGTTCGCCAGGAGACCCTGGCTGACGGAACGTCATTCGCTCTTCTCAGCCGCTGCCTAGACAGCGAGACGGTGCCGTACAAAGCCCTCGACGGCGCCGTCGACCGGCTGTGCACCTTGATGCGCCGCCTCAGCCGGGCGGAGGTTGTTGCGCTCTTGCCCTCCAACGCCGGACTACTCGCACGCGTCTTTCCCGTTTTTGGTGAGCTCGCGAGGCTCAACTCGACAGGACACCAGGCGCGTGTCGGCCAGGACAAGCTGACATCCCGTGGGCTGGCCTTCACCGCGCTCCGAGAGCTGTTCCTCAAGCTGGGGGAGCGCGGCCCCTTGATTCTCGCGATCGACGATGCCCAGTGGAGCGACGCCGAGAGCGTGGCCTTGCTGAGCGAGCTGCTTCGCGTGCCCAACCCTCCCAAGATGTTGCTCCTCATCTCGTACCGGAACACCGGGGACGGCGACGAGCACCTACGCAATATATTGTCGCTGCTGGAAACATCGGACCCAACACACACGCGCCTGACTGTCGCGCCGTTGAGCCTCGAGCACGCGACGGACCTCGCCCTCACTCTGCTCGGCACGAACGATCGTGAGCGAGCGGCGCGCCTAGCGCACGAGGCGGCTGGACAGCCATTTTTGCTCGAAGCGCTGATCCAGCATGGAGGCGGTGGCCGCGGCCCACGGATGTCGCTTGATGAAGCCATCGCAGGCACCCTGAGCAAGCTCCCCCTTTACGCGCGTAGCGTCCTGGACTTGATCTGTTTGGCCGGCGGACCGGTGCCCCGGGCCACGCTCCGAGACGCGCTCGCGGACGAGACGGGAGAGCTCGCTCCAGTACTCGCAGATTTGCGTCGACTGAACCTGGTGAGAGCCCACCGCAAGGGCCAAGTCGAGCTGCTCGACGCAGTTCACGCACGGCTGCGCGACAGTATCGTGAGCAGCATCGAGCAGTGGCGCAGGACCGAAGAGCACGCGCTCTTGGCCGGGGCTTTCGAGCGCACCGTCTCGATCGATCGCGAGCGCGTCGCGCACCATCT
>JBKJIA010000567.1:0-6978 GCA_046598735.1 Polyangiales bacterium | reverse complement strand
ATACGTTTCGTCGAGCAGCGTATTCTCGCAGCGCTTCATCACGAGCAGCGGCATCAGGTACTCGAACATCGAGCCGCTCCATGCCACGAGCACGGCGCGCGATTGCGATCTTACTCTTGCACGCGAGAGGTGAAACCAGTGCTCCTCGGGAACATCCCCTTTCGCGATGGCGGCAAAGCTTCCCAGGCGCGCTTCTGACGCCAGTAGGTCGTAGCGCGATCCGTCTAGCAGACCCAGCTCCACATTGTATCCGATGGAAAACAGCGAGCGGTCTTCGTCGTACATGAACGAGAAGTCCATGCGGTCCGCGAGCGATCCAGCACGCGTCGCCTCGCGCAGCATGCGGGAACGTAGGGTATCCACGGCCACGCGCGAGCGATCTACCCGTCGCAAGAGCTCGACAAGATAAGGTGGTGGCTCGAGTTGCGCGAGCTCCTGCGTGCGAGCACGCATGGCAGGTAACACTTCCTCGCAGGCGCGTAGTAACTCGCCCAGTGAGGTTGCGCCGCCTACGCGCGCTATCCATTCCTCTGCCTCAGCATCGACCGGCGAGGGGGCGGCTAGTGCATCTAGAAAGGGGATGAAAGGCGCGAGCTGCTCGAGCTCCTCGAGCGACGACGCGACGGCGGTCCGTGCTTCACTCAACCAATATGAACCGTCATCTTCCACCCGCCGTTGCTCCCCGATGATGGGAAGGTAGGAGAGCAGCTCGCGTAGTGCGCGGATCGAGCCTGCGATGCTGCCATCGTCGCGGCCACGGGCGCGGGAAACACCTTCGAGCAGCGCATCTACGCTAGCTCCGCCCTCGCGCGCCAACAGTAAGGCGTCTTCCACTGCACGTAGACACGAGGAGCTATCGAGTCGCGCCTGAGCGAGCTCGAAGCAGCCCTGTCGCAAGGTCCAGAGGTGGCCAAGCAGGTTGCCGCTGTCGACCATGGATACGTATTTGGGAGGCAGCGGCCTGAGCGTGGTGGTTTCATACCAATTGAGAAGATGGCCGCGGTACGTCTCGAGTCGTTCCATGGTCTCGAGCGTGGCCGAGATGCGATCGAACAGCTCGCGAAGCGTAAGGTAGCCGAGGTCGCGGGCAGCCAGGCACGACAATAGGTACAGGCCGATGTTGGTGGGGGAAGTTCGATGCGCCACCACGCCGCGCGGTTCTTCTTGATAGTTGTCAGGGGGCAACCAATTGTCTTCCGCCGTGACAAAGGTTTCGAAGAAGCGCCAGGTCTTGCGCGCGAGGCGTCGCGCGTAGGCCCGATCATCGTTAGAAAGTGGAGTGGTCTCGAAGCGTCCGGGCAGCTCGCGACTGAGCCAAGCGGCAAGCCACGGCGAGCACACCCATAAGATGCAAAGGGGTAGGATGACAATACTTACCGTGGGCTGCGCTACGGCGCTAAAGCCCGCCAGCAACATGGCCCCGAGCGCGCCGCCCAAGATGCGCAGCTCCACACCCAGGCCCTTTTCGCGGGAAAGACGCTCCGTTTGACCCGTAGCGGTCCATTGCAACAGATGCTTGCGGGAGACCAGGAGGCGATAGAGGGTCCTAGTAGCGGCGTCGAGCGACACGATCGCGGAGTCGAGTAAGAACGTCAGGGAGAGAAAAGCGCGCTGGGTGTTGGTCCTAAGATCGCCCCAGAGTAATGGCCAACGCAAGAGTGCGCGGTCGTCCTGTTTTCTGACGAGGTTGGCAAATAGGCGCACGAACACGGAGCTGAGGCTGACGACGAGCACCAAACCCACCACAAGGAAAGTGGCGCGCGGCATGAACATGACAGCGACCAGCAAGGCAAAGATCAGCGAAGGGCCGAGCAGTGCGCGCCGCATATTGTCGATGATCTTCCAGCGCGAGAACCACGGCAGGCGTGCTCGATGGGCCACCAGTCCGACCAGCCACGGCAGGAGCTGAAAATCCCCGCGAATCCAGCGGTGCTGGCGCCTTGCTTCGATCATGTATGAAGCGGGCTGATCATCGAATACTTCGATGTCGGAGGCGAGCGCTGCACGCGCAAACAAACCCTCGAACAGATCGTGACTAAGGAGTGTGTTTTCCGGGACCAAGCCTGCCAGTGCCTGACTGAAGGCGCGGACGTCGTAGATACCTTTGCCGACGAATGAGCCCTCGCTGAAGAGGTCCTGGTATACATCCGACACTGCCGTCGTATAAGGATCGATGCCCGGCGCGCCGGCACTGATGCGAGCGAAGCGCGAGCGCCGAGAGCTCGTGGGAACGACTCCTACCCGAGGCTGAATGATGCCGTACCCCGAAGTAACCCGGCCTTGTTCCGCGTCGAAATGGGGACGGTTGAGTGGATGCGCCATCGCGGCGACGAGTTTGCGGGCCGTACCACGCGGCAACTCGGTATCGGAGTCGAGCGTGATGACATAGCGGACTTCGGACAGGACCTTAGGCGAACAGGTTACCGTTGCGAACGTAGTATCCCCATTGCCGAGGATCAGGCGATTGAGCTCCTCGAGCTTTCCTCGCTTGCGCTCCCACCCCATGAAACACCCTTGGGCGGGATTGTAGAGCCTGCGTCGATGCAAGAGCATGAAGCGCGGCGAGCTTGCGCGCGGGTGGCGCCCGTTGAGCGTATCGATGCCCGCGCGGGCTTGTTCGAGCAGCGCGTCGTCCTGTTCGAGGTGTTCGGTGGCAGCGTCACAGAAGTCGGTAAGCAACGCAAAATGAAGATGCTCTTCCATGTTTGCAAGCGCGCGAATCTCCAGATCTGACAGGAGGCGCTTGATGGATTCTCGGCTGTCGATCAGGGTGGGCACGACCACCAGCGTGGTGTGCTCCTTGGGAATGCCTCGCTTGAAATCGAGCTTACTCAGCACGCGCGGAGGCATGAGCGCCATGACCAGGCTGTTGACCAGGCCCAGAGCAACTTCGCTGATGCCGATAAACAGTAGGGCTAACAGTAAGATCCGACTACTGCCCAGGACTCCCAACTGAGTGAGCAGGCGGAATGCTAAAATCTCGAGCAGCACGGTGCCGGTAAGGGCCCCCCCAAAGTAGAAGGCCGTCGCGTGTGCCGCGAGCACGCGCAGCACCAAATCACGAATTGGGGGCCGTGCAGCGAGCGCGCGCTCGAGCTCTGGCCGCCCCCGATCGACTAAGTAATATCCCACATGGCTGCGCGCGGGAACGTCGCTGGCCGCGGACTGCGCTTGTTCGGCCAAGCGCACGGCCGTGCTCGCCACCATCCGCTCGTTGAGCGAGTTGCGGCGCGCAATCCGCTCGACCGTATGGCGCATCCGATCGCGCGTGCCTGCGTCGCAACGGGCGTATACTTGGCCTGGGTCCCGCAACAGAATTTGCTCTACAAGACTCGTGCGTTCGAAAAATTTGGCCCATTCGTAGGCGCTGATCGTACGCATGCTCGTGATGGCATTACCCACCGTAAGCTGATCGGCGGCGCGCCTGAGGTGGTGAATGCGACTCATCTCTTCGGGGCTTCCCCCAAGCGATAGCGCGCGCTCTCCAATCCAATCGAGCACCGTCCGGCTGTCGGTTTCGTGCTCAAGCACCACGCGCTTCAACTCGACCAAGAACGAGGCGGTCAGGGTTTCGGCGGACAGCTTGCTCAACACGTCGCGCGGGTCGCGGGCCTGGGCGAGTTTTTCCGCAAACTCCTTGGCTTGGCGCGCCGAGTCATCTTGCGCGGCCTCCGTGGCGACCGTTGCCACCATCATCAATAGCCCGATGCGCAGCATGATCGGCACGGCCCACAGCTCGCCTATCGAGAGTGGATGCACGCTTTGGTAACTGGCAATGTGAGCTATCAGGCGCTCCGGTTCCACCAGGGCGTCGGTATGCCTTAGGTAGTCCAAGCACAGCGCGTAGACACGGGGGGCCCCGCGCAGCTCACCCACAGTAAGGCGAGGGAGCTTAGTAAGGTAACCCTTGGGTAGGTCGACCGATACTTCCCGCAGTTGATCATCGACCACGTGGGAGTTGTCGAGCAACCACTCTTCGGCGGGCGTAGACGTGCGTTCCGTGCGCACTTCTTTCGAGAGCACCGCGTAAGCACGCTCGAGTTGCAGCCTGGTCTGCCTAAGGCGACGGGCCACCAAGTCGGAGCGGCCTCGCGCGCTCGGCACGCCATGCTCGATGGCCAACGTACGTGCATGATCTCGAAGGTGGGGCAGACTAAGGATCGGCCCGCGTAAAGACTCGGGCTCGTCCCACGCGCGGCGCGAGGCGGCCGTCACCGCCGCCTACCTACATCAGTTGCGCGCCGCACGTTACTTACCGAGGGACAGCGAACGCTCAACCGAGCGCGAAGCGAGCGCCTTGCGCGGACCCGTTACGTCGTGGGCCGCATACACCCCACTCGACGCCCTACCATCCCGCGCTGCGGGCACATCGCGGTGCAACCCGCCCCCGCCTTGTAGGGGCCACACTGAGGGCATCTGCAGGCAGAGCACGAAAGGTTGGTCCCCATGCAGCCGGCAGCCCGTTTCCGCGCCGCACAGGGGGCATGGCAGCTTCCTGCTGACACTCTCCCAGCAAGAATCGGAACTGGCGCCTTGCTGTGCTCTGATCATGAGATTCTGCTCCTGCTTTTCTGTGGCAGCTAATCCTATGCATGTAACGTGCCGCACGAAGAGATCGCCGATCTCGGCCCATTTGTTGCGATCCCGTGCCGCAGGCGGTGAGTCATTCATGCACCTGCGAGCGCAGGTTTGAGCTGTTATGGCGCCCGTCCACGCGACGATGAGGCACGTGTGCAAAGGGATGGGGCGAGTCCCCCACGGAGTTGATCCGTCGCGGGGCACCCCCAAAGTAGGCTGCCGGTGGATGATATCTTGATAGGCGCAGCCGTAGCGCGCCCTCCGGGCCCGGAAGCCCGCCCACAGCAGGCGGGCACGGGCAATCTCACCTATGCAAGGGCGTAACGCGACCCTGTCAGACAGTAAGGTGAAGGTTCGAGGAACGATACATATCCGAGGTTGTTGGTATGTGGAAGGTTCCGCTCGGTAACGAGTCACCACTACCATGCGCTGCTGTGAGTGCAGCCAGGGAGGTCTCGCGAACTCCACATGCCTGTGGTAGCACCCAGCGCGATTGCGGCTCTCGCGGTAAGGGCCAAACAGGAGGGTGTGTGATTACTTCGTATCGAGTAGTGCACGGAATACTACGGCCCCGATTTCAACGCGTGCAGCGACTTGCGTTTGAGCCGCGTGAGCTGGGGCAGTCCGCTCGCACAACCTGGCAACGTGGTCGCAAGCTCGGTGAGCAACAGCGTTGGTGACGGCGAATGCGCGGCGATGCGTACGAGCACAGGCACCGGGCCGACCGCGCATGCAGTGGGTTGGTCGAATGTCCTGTACGTGGGTGATTCGCTCGCGGCGGAGACCACCGACACGTTGACGGCCGCGATGCACGCCACGGGACGCGCGACGCTGATCCGATGGCAGGGGTCTTGCTTTAGCTCTGATCTCCAGCTCTGTTTACGCCCTCGGTGAAGCGATGACGAAGTCGCGACATGGACAGGGGGGGCATCAACCGCAAGGTGACAACATGATACTCAGCGAGATGTGGAAGACGAAGCTGCTCGTGCCGCTCGTATTCACGATGCTCGGGTGCGCTCCCCTCTCCCAGGGCGGGGCCGAAGATGGACTCGACGACGCGTCGCCTTCCATCGGCCTTGATGCACATGCCGACGAGGACATTGTTCCCAGCGGGCGCGACAGACCGTTCTCCAGCGCGGACGTCGCGCGCCTTCATGACAAGGCCATCACGCAGGCAGGCATCAGCTACCACAACGGCAGCGTCATGCTCGGCAATGTGGGCATCTACTACATTTGGTATGGCAATTGGGACAGCAACTCAAAGACGCTGCTCACGGACTTTGCCTCGAGTCTCGGCGGCTCGTCGTGGTGGAACATCAACACCACCTATACGGACGGCTCTGGTGCGAAGATGTCTAACTCGGCCTCGTACCTGGGTAACTACCAGTACACCGGAACGAGTGGCTACAACAACTCCCTCTCGGAGTCTGACGTCACTAACATAGTCTCGGACACGATCACTCGCGGCAAGTTGCCCAAATCGGGCAACGCGATCTATCTCGTGCTGACCTCCAAGGACGTCTACGTCACGGGGTTCTGTGACTTCTGCGGCTACCACACGAGTCAGACGATCAGCGGAGTGTCCGTCAAGTATGGCTTCGTCGGCGACGCTTCCAGTCGCTGCCGCAGCGCCTGCAGCGGGCAGTCCGTAAGCCCCAACGGGAACGTGGGCGCGGACGGCATGGCATCCCACATCGCTCACGAGCTCACCGAGGCTGCGACCGACCCCACCGGCGGGGGTTGGTACGACGCAAACGGTGAAGAGAACGCCGACAAGTGTAGTTGGACGTTCGGCACGACCCAGCAGGCGTCGAACGGCTCGCAATACAACATCACGCTCGGGGGGCGCAAGTACCTCATCCAGCGGAATTGGGTCAACTCAGGCAGCGGATATTGCTCGATGTCCTATGGCTCAGGAGGCGGCGACCTGTGTCCGAATGATCCCAACAAGACCGCCCCAGGGACTTGCGGCTGTGGCGTTCGCGAGCCAGTCGATGTCGCCGGATACCGCGACGCGATGAACTTCCAGTGCAGTGACTGGGTAGGATACGACTGCACTCAGGCCGCGGAACAGTATGGCTATACTGCGGCGCAAGAGACGAGCATCCTGACCAATTGCGCGCTTAGCTGTAAGGTCTGCGCGGCCACGGCGGACGAGTGCCCGAACGATCCCAACAAGACTGTACCGGGCCTCTGCGGCTGCGGCGTACCCGAAGGCACCTGCGCGCAGACGCCATCGGTAACGATGTCAAAGTCGACCTACGCGGTCAACGAGAGCATCGTCGTCAACTTCGCGGGAGCGACCGGTGGAAGCACAGATTGGGTCGGACTCTTCACGTCCGGCTCTGCGAATACCTCGGACCTTACGTGGAAGTACACCGGCGGGGCAAAGAGCGGCAA
>JBKJIA010000525.1:0-19947 GCA_046598735.1 Polyangiales bacterium | reverse complement strand
GGCGCGCAGGCGCTGGCGGCATGCAGGAGTGCCAACGAAAGCAAAGGGATCCACGCGCGGCCACGCGGATACTGGTTGGTGGTTGGTTGTGGGAATGGGGGATTGTGCATGTGAATTTATGTCGCCCGGCATTACTCCCTTCACCATCCTCTTTCGCAAAGAACCGGGCCGCGAGAGGAGCAGCCTCATAAGGTACTCAAGACTGGCCGCCAAGACCTAACATTACCTTTCGGCAACCAATGCAACACACCCGCACCGACGCGTGGCGGGGAGCATAGACGGAGACTGGTGAGAACGAATGTATCCATGTTGCGGAGGCGATCGCCATGTGCAGGTGGCTCCTGGTACTTGGTGCCGTCGCAGTTGACGGAAAGTCCATTCACGGCCTTGACCCACCGAGTGTCGCCAAACCATGAATGGTAAGCAAACCGTTCACGGTCCTTAGGCCCTTGGTGGTACTCAGACCGATCACGGTCCGCAGGCGTTCACGCTGGTCAGGTCCTCAACTCCGAGCTCAGCTAGTTCTTCCTCGAAAACGTCCGCACAGCGCGGACCAGAGCGACCGCTAGCACGAGTGCGCCCTGCACGTATCCAGGTCTGCATATACCGGACTCCTCCTGCTCAACGCACCTCTGGGCGGTGTCATCGTTGAGTAGAAGAGCAACCCTCGTGCCGTTCCCGTGCAGGGCTCGCCATTTATCCGGGAACAGGGGCAGAAAGCGCGAAAGTACTTCGGTTAAAGGTCGGAGTGCGGTTGCCCCGCGGGGCAGTGGCTGTCGCACTCGCTGCTTGGTGGCCGCCGAGCATGTTGCATTTCACGCAGCAAACGTTGCATCTCACGCAGCATGCAGCGAAATGGTCAGCGATCGGGAACCAGCCTCGGGTCCGGGAGGTTGCGGGGGCCGCGGCGCCGGAGGTCGGTCGATCGGTGTGTTCCTCGTCGGGTCAGGTTCGATCGATCCCCAGAGCGTCACCGACGAGCTTGGCGTGGGGGGAAGCGGGGGCGCCACGTGCCCGGCTGCCGCTGCGGACGCTGCGCTCGGCCAAGCCGGCGAACCGGGAGTGGCGGTCGAAGTACTCCAGCCGCTCTGAGCCAACGAGCAGCACATGGCCCGCTCACCAAGAGGGCTTGCGAGCCCTTCTGACGTGTTCCCGGCTGCCGCGACCGCACCTCCGGTCAGTTCTGGTTGTCGAGATTTTTGGTGTTCTGCCCGTCGCAACCACACCCGGGGTCGCGGTTCCACCAGCGGGACAACGCAACCTCGCCGGGGGGGGAAGCGAATTCTATCCTTAGACGAGACTTAGAACGGCACTAGAGAACGCCGTCTAAGGGTACAGCGTAAGTGCGAGTTAGTGTATCGGGGCAGGGCTGTGTCAGTCCCATTTGTGGGCAGCGAGTCGTCTTCAGAATGTAGCCCGATCCAGCAGGGTACTGCGACATGGTGAACTTTTGCGTCACCGACCAGTAGTTGAGTTCCTGGGAGTTCATTTTTTGGCCACGATCCCGGCCCCTGCCGCTCTCCAGCGACGGGTTCATGAAGTACTGTGCAGCGGACCAGGCGGGGCCTTCTTCGCTGTCGGATGGGAACACCTGTTGATCGACGGATTGCATCGTGGAGTCGATGAAATACAGCCTGTGCTTATCGATCGTGTGTCCATGCTCGTGGGCCAGCGTATCGCGGCATGTGTCCGGTTCCGAACGGTTCCACCCGCAGTTGTTGCACAGGGTGCCTGGCCGCATCAGATTGCAAGCGACAGCATTCTGTCCGGTACACTTGGGATAGCGCAGAACCCAGTCTTCGGTCACGAGGGTATTATCTCTTCCACCAGCACCAGTCGATTGGGTGGGTGTCACAGCGGGATGCATCCAAGCGTTCGGACAGGCGGGATAGACAGAGAAGCGAGTCGGATTCGTACCGAGCATGGAGTTGACGAGATCTGGCACGAGAACTCGACCCTGCGGCATGTGTATCTTTTCAGCGAAGTATGCGACCTCCAAGAGGGCCGCATCCTGGGTCAGCGCCTGGCCGACTACCGGAATCACTGAACGCACCCACTTGGTCCACACGCGGGTATCGATCTTAGCCTTCCACTTGGCGGGCAGTGTGGAGGTGGGCTCCACCCAGCGGGTGCTGGTGCATTTCGAGTTTTCGCCACAGACGGGCGTGGGGGCGGAGCAGCCCTGGGCACATGTCATTGAACATTGCCCTTCCGGTACACCACACCCACAGCTTCCGGCGGCAACCTTGTTCGGATCGCTTGGACAGGCATCCTTGCAGTCAGCGGTACCGTCTTGATCTTTGTCCACGTCTGCTACGCCGCAGCCACAGATCCCAGGGAGCCTCTTGTTGGGATCGCTTGGACATTGATCTGTGATCGCGTTGCTAACGAAGAGTTGTGCTTGGGGAACGATCTGTTTGGCTTGACTGGCACTTGACCACCGAAGCTGTACGGTCGCATTGCCGATGTTCTCATAGTAATCAAGCGCGATCGAGTACGTCTTTCCTGCCTCGAGAGCGATCGTTCCACTGTTCTCGGTCAGCGTATGAGAGGTCCAGTTGTTGACCAGAGTCTTTCCGTTCACCCACAGTCTTGCACCGTCATCTGATGACACGTAGAAAGTATAGGTTTGTGTATACTTAGCTTTCACGAAGCCCGACCACCGCACGCTAAAGGTATTCCTATCGACAGACGAGCTTGGCGCGCCCGTGCCCCAGGCGAAGTTTACACGGGGATCCACACGCGAGAACGCCTTGCTCGTAAAGTTCGCGTTGTGGAAATAGTTGGCCGTCAAGCCGTTGACCACGACGGCTTTGTCCACATCGGCAGTATCCTCGCTCAGCTGCGCAACCGAACCATCCCATACGGAGTCGGCCGCGTTCTGGTGTTCAGGATCTTCCGGCGCGTCGCAGCCAGTGGGATACAGCAGCGCGAGGAATCCGGCTATTGCTTTGACGTGGTGTTTCATAATTCCCTTTGCGTGTTGGAGCCGTTGGGTACTCTCGGGCATGAAAAACCTCCCTCCTGGGACCTATATGCCCGAAGCAGGAAAATACTTTACTCCATGAACTATATGCCTGAATCAGTTGTAAACGCGCGAAACGGCGGAGCGTAAGCGATTCAAAGGTGGTAGTCCCTGAAAACGAGCGATGTTTACATTGTTAATATAACCAGTTTTCCGCGTAGTGACTGTTAGGCATGGCTTTCCTAGGAGGTGTGACTCCTCCCTGGGTAGCCCCATCGCGGAGAGGCCCGCGACGCCGTATCGCAGCCCATTCGGTCAGAGGCGCCTTAGTCGTCGACATGGTCGACCGCCAACGATGCTCCGTTGGGCAGCATCGTTTGGCTCGTGGCAGCGGCAACGGCCGCACCTCCTGGTCATGGGCGGCCCGCCGCCACCTCGCCTCCGGTCAGTTCTGGTTGTCGGGGTTGTTCGTGTTTTCCCCGTCGCAGCCGCAATGGGCGCTGAGCGAAAATGCTCCGTTCCACCAGAGTCTCACCTCATTGGCGAGCTGTGGCGGCAGGTGCCCGTACTTAGTCAGGTAATAGGCTTTGCGGCAGGTCCAGCCGATTCCGTTTGTAACTGAGTAATCGTTCGCCAGGCAGGTGTTGGTACGGTCTCCCTGTTGGGTGACCCAGTAGCCCAGCGGTCCAGACAACGGCTCTGCATGAGCTGTATTTGCAGAGCTCGGAAAGCAACCATCGTTGCACAGGTCCACGCTCGGGTAAGGTCCCGGTTGGTCCACACACAGCACTCGCATAGGATCCCTGGGTGGCTGGTAGTCGGCGATGCAGCAGGTGCTGGCCATCTTCGCCCGCGCCGCGGCGCAGGCGCCGCCTCCGGGGATTCTCAAATCCGTCAAAATGGCAGTCATACGAGCCTTGCTACAGATGCCGTCCTTCTCCCAACCCACTGCTGTGTTGGCGTTCAAAGAGGGACAGAAATTGCACGCTATACCGTCGTCGTAGATTGGTGGCGCGACCGCGTCGGTGTCTGCGCCCACGCACCACTTGGGCCGGTCGTCAGACCCGGCATCCGGGGCACCCCACACCTGCACCTCCGCAAGCGAGAGGGGGTTTGTGTCGTAGAGCTGAACGCGCACGGCGTGCACGCCGCGGGCCGACAACACGATCTCCGTCCTGACGCCTGCCTGTCCCGGGTGATCCTGACTGACAATCACGTTTCCTTCCGCATCGAGGTAGTCGACGTGAAAGTTCGAGAGCCGCGCCGTGCAGCAGTCGGTTCGATTCCAAAGGCTGACCCGATCGACGCGATGCGCCTTGCCCAAGTCCACACGCCACCAGGGCGCGAGGGTCTGGGCCGTGTGGGTCACCGAAAAGCCGCCATAAAGGCCGCTCGTGTTTCCATCGATGGCGCGGGCCGGGTCGCCGCCGTAGGTCGTGGATGACTGACTGGCGGTTGCGCCGAGCGCCACGTTCGGGGTCGTGCTCTCGGGCGCCGCACCCCACACCTGCACCTCCGCAAGGGAGAGGGGCGCTGCGCCGTAGAGCTGAACGCGCACGGCGTACACGCCGAGGGCCGACAACGTGATCTCCGTCGTGGGGCCTGCCTGTCCTGGGTAATCCTGACTGACGATCACGTTCCCATCGGCACCAAGGTAGTCGACGTGAAAATTCGAGAGCCGCGCAGTGCAGCAATCGGTTCGATTCCAGAGGGTGACGCCGTCTACTCGATGAGCGTTGCCCAAGTCCACGCGCCACCACGGGGCCGCGGTGTTCGCGGTGTGGGTGACCGAGTTCTCGGCCCAGCGCCCGCTCGTGTTGCCATCGATGGCGCGAGCAGGGCTGCCGCTGTAGGTCGTGGATGACTGCGTCGCCGTCCCGCCGAGGGCCACGTTCGTCGCCCCGTTCTTTTCCATCAGGATCTCGGCGCCGCCATCCGGCTGCCCAGCGTTGCCCGCTTCCGGGACGCCCGTCATGCAGGCTGTCGCCAGCGGCATGAGAGACGCCGCGAGCACCTGAAGCGCGTACCTAAAATGTGGGTGGAAGGTTTTCATCGTGACGCCTTTCGGTTGGGTCGATGTGAGCGCGAACGCTACGCACCGGTCTTGACTCCTCCCTGTATGTCCTCGGACCTGGGGAAACTTCGAATGTCGCGCGTCATCGACCATACCTCTACCTATTGACAGACGACCGTACACCACAGAATGAAACGGCTTTCTAGACGCAGTCCACAGGGGTACAAATTCCCAGTTGGCAGGCATCCCGATCGTCCTTATTCAGCGCGCCACCCCGCAGTTGAAGCGATACGTGCGTTGGAGGTCACTTAACATCAACTGGGGAAGGCGACCTGGTCGAGAGGCGACTGGGATGGACTAAGGTTAGTCCCCGGCGCCGACGCGAGCATGCCGAGACTGGGCTCACGCGACATTACGTTACCATTTGACCACCGCAGCCGATAGCTGTCGGACCTGGTCATATACCTACGCGAGCACCGCCGAACGTCGCGTTAGAGATCGCGTCAGTCGCGGGAATGTGCGGCCTGTAGATCCGCATGGCTCGATCTTACCCTTAACGGTGCATCGCTCCGCTCGCTAGAGCGCGCGCAAGAAGGCGACCATGTCCGACTTCTCTTCGGTAGACAGCCCTATAGAGAAGCGCGCATCGTAAAAGTCGACCACGGCGGCGAGCGTAAGCGCGATGCCGTTGTGGAAGTACGGCGGACGCGCGGCGAGACCGCGCAGCCCTGGCACCTTGAAGCGGCCCACGTCGCGCCACCCGCCCGTGATGAGCGCGCGGCCGGGGTCCGTGACCTGCACGGTCTCGAGCGTGGTCTTGTTGCGCAGTGTGTAGAGCGGCATGTCGGGCAGGCGCTGCGTGGCATCGGCGGTGCCGACGGTGAAGAACGTACCGTTCACGTTCGTACCCACGTTCGCGACGTTGTGACAGGACGTGCACGTGCGCGACGCGCCGCCCGTGGACGTCGGCACCTGGAAGGTTTTCGTGTTGAACAGCTGTTGGCCGCGTCCGATGGCGGCGCGTGCGAGGTCCGAACTCGCGCTGCCCGGATAGTCCACGAACCCGTCGTAGAGCGAAAAGACACCGCTGCCTGCGGGAATGATCTGACGGGCCAGCGGCTCCGGGCCGCCGTAAGCTCCGACCCTCGCGTCGTAGAGGGCTCCTGCGGTCGCGTCGCGGATCTGCGCCGTGACGAGCGCGCCCTCGAAGTCGACGATGCTGCGCGTCTGCGTCGACGTCGGAGGATGGAGCGCTTCGGCGTGCCCCGTCGTCGCACTGGATGCTTGTTGCAAGAGCGCAGCATCGAGGCCCACGCCCGTGGGCGACTCGCGACCGTCCCACATCACCATCTTGTGCGTCTTGAGAGTGGTCGCGGGCAAGGGCCTTCGGAACAACGAGAGCCGCGTGGGGTCGGCGTAGCCGGCCGGATCGTCCACGACGATGATCTCGAATTCTGGGTCGCTCGGCACGCCGAGCTCGACCCGGATCAGGCCGCGTTCGAGCAACAATTTGTAGGCTTGGCGCTTGGCCGTCGGCGTCGACACGTCGGTGGTGGGAGAGGCGGCGCCGTCGACGAGTCTGAACACCGGCTCGTTGCCCGATGAGCGCGAGAAGCTCGCGGCCAGGCGCGAGGGCGTGATGCCGAAGCCTTGATCCGGTTGATGGCAGTCCACGCATCGACGCCCATTGGTGCCAAGGCTCTCGAAGAAGGGCCCAGCGGACGCCACGCTGCCGGTCGTGCTGTAGGTCGCGGACGCTCCAGACGAGTTGGTCTGCTCGTGGTTGTTCGCAAACTCGGGGCAAATCTTGCAGCTAGAGCCGCAGTTCCCGAGGATGCTCATCTCTTCCGCTGCCGTATAACCATACAGAGCCGCTGCTTGGGTGCAGTCGTAGCCTCGCCAGTCAGCACAGGTGTAGCCCTGGGCATCGAGATACCTTTCGGTGTCGACAGGATCTACAACGCCGCATCCGCAGAGCCCAGGCTGGGACTTATACGGATCGCTGGGGCAGGAGTCCATCCACGGGTTTGCGAGGCGCCAGGTGGAAATTGGGAAACGCCAGCTTCGGGTGGATGTGCCTGGTCCTGAGCACTCGAGGGCAGTCGACCTGGAAGGTACGCCACCGGTCGCCGCATCGGTTGAGGCAAACGAACACTTGTTGTAGTTGGTCGGGTCGCCTCTCAGCGCACTCCAGCTGTTCTCAGGTGGTGCGGAGGACCCGATGTTGGTGGCACTGCAGCCGGGCATGGCTTCTAGAAACTCGGGATACGTATCCGCGAGCCTGCCGGCGTGGGCGCAGGAACGGAGCTGCAGGCCCTTCGAGGTTGCCGAGCCGTTTTCGACGTCGGTCACCGTTTGAGCGTGGTCATAGCCGGATACGGCGTAGGCCTCTACAGGCGACCTGAAGAGGTTGCCGAAGAATGCGCTCTCGAGCACCGTGTAGCCCGGATGGCTGGTGCCCAGAGGGTTACCAGTCCACCCTGCAGTCATGTTGATCTTACGCTGGACGCCATTCTGGTTGATGAGAGCGAGCAGACACGCCGAGACCTTCTCCTCGCACTCCCGTGTGCAGGAGTTCGTCGACCACTCGGGTGCCAACCCCACCTCGCCAGACATCATGACGAACGCGCCCGTGTAGTCGCGAATCCGGATGACTTGGTCCGGCGGCAGCGCGCAGCGAATCAGGTACTGGGCAGTTGTGACTCCCCCTGCGTCTTTCATCATCCCCGTGGTCCTGCTCAGGAGTCCGTCAGGGTCAATGCAGGTAGAGTCAGTTCTGCCCTCGCAGTTGACAAACAGGCCGTTCACGGTCGTGAGACCGCGCCTCGTTGCGAGACCGTTGATCAGGTTCAGTCCGTTCACGGTCTTGAGCCCGTTGGTCAAGGAAAGTCCGTTGATCGCGGCCAGACCGTTCTTCGTGACGAGTCCGTTGTCGGAGGTGAGCCCGCTGATCGCGGCCAGACCATCGGCGGTCTTCAGCCTCTGCTCGACCGAGCCAATGTCTGTTCCAGATCTGATTGCGGACTCGTCGCTCCCCGAGCGTAAGTCAAGCTCAGCAGGCGCACAGCTGGCGATTGCTGTCGCCAATGCGAGACCAACTGCCCTCGGATGCAGTGCACGGCAGAGTGAGAGAAGAAAACCGCCCCCCCAGCGCCAGGCCTTAGGCATAAGGCAACTCGGCTGTGAAACCCCATACCCTTTGCTTGCGAGCGGCGCTCGCTTTCTCGCCGTGCGCAACGCGCTCGCGCCGCATGCGCGAGCGCCACCTTGGTCTGGCTCCCCCATGGAATCCTCCTTGTTGATACGTCATGCGCGATGAGACCGCATGGCGTGGATGCTGTTCATGTCGAAGTCAGCGCGAAGCTGCGGTGCTTCAGGAAACGTTTAGAAAAGTAATAGCGCGCGTGATCGTCGTACCAACACCGTAAGGCCTTGCGGGTGGCAGGTGCCTTAGATCGCGGTCAGGACTACTATGAAAAGCGCGACCGAGAGCGCGTCATCGCCAGCCAGCATCGAAGGGCGCACGACATGGGCTTCCCTCAGGGCTGCTCACAGACAAACTTGTTCAGTCTGTCGCACGTTACGTCATTCCAGGTGCCACCCTCTCGCATTTCCGTGCAGTCCTCTTGCGGGCTGCCGTCGCTGGGCCCCCCATTCTGCCAACGCCAGACACCTTCCATGATGGAGTCCGTGCCGCCGAGCCACACGTTCCCCGTGCTGGTCGGACTGCCCGCTGTCCGCACGAATGCGTTCTCACGACTCTCCGCTTGGTAGCTGGCCGTTGGAAGTGCCTTGTCGTCGACAGCTCCCGCGTCTGAAAGTGACGCAAGCTCACCTTGGAACTCGTTGCCGCCGTCGCTCGGACCGCAGCTGCTCATGCTTCGCAGTAGCGTGATCGCTACAAACTGCGTCCACCGGCTTCGCCAAAAAGCGCGTATCGTCATGGGACCTCTCGAATGGGGAGAGATTCAGCCGCGGGGACGGCCATTGACCCTGAATGTCGAGCGGGCCCGGCCCCCTTCAGATCTTAGTGCATATTATGTGGCAATGGAACGTGATGGTCGCATCTAAGCGTTCGCGGCGGTGTGGGATACTTATCCCGTCAAGCAAGTACGCCTACTGTCACCCTCACCCAGGCTTCAAACCGTAAGGTTCGGATGCACCCCTTGGAGTGGAGTGAGTGTGGGCTTGGAGCATGGACCCACCGCTTCGTGTTGAGTGCGCGGGGGCTCGGGTACCGTGCCCTGTCCTTGAGTAGAAGAGCAATGCTCGTGCCGTTCCCATGCAGAGCTCGTTGTTTATGGGGAACAGGGGGAAAAAGGCGCGAAACTCCTTCGATTTCCGGTCGGAGTGCGGTTGCCCCGCGGGGTAACCGCGGTCGTACTCGCAGCTTCGTGGGCCGAGCATGTTGCATTTCACGCAGCAAACGTTGCCTCTCACGCAGCATGCAACGACATGGTCGAGGACCCGCAACATCTGGGCGTCATCTGCGCGACCACCCCACGGGACGATGGAACTAAGCAAAGCACGCGACTCTTCCCCGCCGCCGCGATCGCGAAGGGAACAGAGTCCCACGCAGTATAAGATCCTGCGAAGCCCGTGGCGTGTTCCGGACATGGAGGAGAATGAGTCCTCACAGCGCCACGCTGCATGAATATCTGGAGCCACGGTGAGAGCGGGCGCCACAGCCGCTGGGCTCGGGCTCTGCCTGCTCAACGCCTGCGCCGCCGACGTCGTTTCGGTGGGCGCCTGGGTCGACGAAGCCAAACCTAGCCCACGGCATACCTTAGATGCGACTCTAGGGTCCACCTTAGATGCCAGCCCGGAGCCTACCTTAGATGCTGGCCCAAAGACTCCCTTAGAACCCGCGGGACCTTATATCGAAGCGGAGCTGGGCCAGCTGAGCGCTGGATTCGAGGTCGTTGCGGACAAAGGCGCCTCCGGGGGCAAGTTCCTGACAGCTCTCGCGCCTGCGAAAGTCAAGAATCTACCCGGAGATGCACGCGCGCGTTATTTGCTCGATATTCGCGCGGACGGCGAGTACTTGCTGTGGGGACGTATCCACGGGCCAGACGCAAGGCACAATCGCTTCTGGTTCCAGATCGACGGCGGCACTTGGTATCTGTGGCGCCTAAGCACGGGCGAGGTCTGGTTCTGGGACGATCTGCACGACGACGTTTCCTACTCGCAGCCCGTCAAGTTCACGCTGACCCAGGGAACACACGAGCTCATGCTGGCCAACGCCACGGACAGTGTGCGACTCGACCGCCTGTACTTCACGGCCGCTGGCGACGAGCCACCTGGCAACGACACTCCCTGCAAGCCGCCTAACTCGATCGAGGTTGCAGGCCGGTGCTTGCCGAGCTGCGGCAGTCTCGGAGGCACCGTGTGCGGCCCCCGGTGCGACGGCCTGATGTTGCTCGAGGCGTACGACTGTAATGTATGTTGCCGAATCTAGCCTCATACCGGTCACGACCGGCCGCGCGAGGCACGTATGAATGCCGTTGTGGCGGCCTTGAGAAGCCCCGGAGGCGGCGCCTGCGCCGCGGCCCGGGAGAGGATGGCCGGCACCTCCCGCAACGTCTACCACGGGCCCTCCGGGCGCCCTGCGGCTCACCTACTCCGTCGGTCGCTCGACCCACCTCGTCTTCGCTTCAAGCGAACGTTGAGCGTGCTCGCTGAGCACCCCACCACGTTCACGACGTAGATGGGCGTAGTGGGGGGTGCGGTCCGGCAGTGGGTACGTTGGTTGGGAGCCAGCAAGGTTGATGTCGTGACTGACTGCGTGCCTCACCGCTGGACAAAGGTAACCCACCTCTGCTCGCCAGAAATAGCCCCTTCAGCGATCGCACTTTCGTCGATTGGCCAGGGTGGCGTGATGACCTTGGGAAAGACCGAAAACCTTACGATCGAATTCTGCTCATCACTTCCGACGTGCGCCTAGCGCGTTGCCTCCGACGTAACGTTGTGTTGCGCTGGATGTGACGAGTGTTGCGTCAGCGGAGCGCGACCTCGCCAACTTACCCACATTTCATTGCCATCGTTAGTACGCCACGACAGCAGTAGGCGTCAGATGTGTGCTTTTGCGATCATTTGGTAATCACGGCATGAGCGTTGCTCTGCTCTGCCCTGAACCAAGCGTCGGACCGTGGCGAGCACTCCTGTTCTCCCCCCATGTCGCGTCGCAGAGGAGGTCACATGGGATCGATGACGGTCAACGGATGGAGTGAAGGAGGTCTGATGCGGGCCCTTTCATGGCGCTACCTTGCCGCGACGACGGTAGTCGGACTCTGCGCGGCCCTGAGTGGCTGTAGCAGTATGGAAAACGTCGAGCCCGCGGCTGAAGCCGGACCGGTCGCCAACGATACGCTGGAGGGCGAGGTCGAGATTCTGGTGGCGATGTTCCCGGATCGCGTCGAGCAGCTGTACGTCGTCCAGACCGCGGACGGCCAGCGCGTTCGCGTGACCTTCGACGCCGATCCCGGAGAGGTGCAGCCGGGCGAGCACCTCGCACTGGTCGGCCATTGGAACAACACGAAGTCGCTGAGTGAGCCGAGCTTCACGGCCACGACAGTTCTGAAGCACCTTGGGGTGGAAACGCAGGCAGCCGGCGGTACCGGCACCACGAGTGGCGCGTTTCAAGTTCAGGGTTCCTCTGCAGGGGCACGCGCACCGATGCTGCACCGCATGGCGGTGATCATGGTCACCGGCACGACGTACACGCGTGCGCAGGTTCTGAGCCAGATCAATCCTGGCGCGGGCACGGCTGCTTCGTACATTGGCGAGAGCTCGGGCGGCATCGACACCTTCGCGGGCGACGTCTTTGGTCCCTATAACATCGACGTTTCCGACTGTTGGAACCGAGCCGACACGATAGCCGGTCTCGCGAAGGCCGCCGCCACGGCCGATGGGCACGACCTGAGCGGCTACACCGAAATCGGATTCCTGCTGCCCAATGAGCCCAGCTGCAAGTTTGGCGGGCTGGGACAGGTCGGCAGGCCAGGCTCCACGAGCCAGAAGTCGACCTGGTACAACAACTGGTTTGACTGCCACGTGGTTGCGCATGAGGTCGGACACAACCTGGGCATGAAGCACTCGCACGCCAGCACCTGCGGATCTTCCATCTACGCGGCCAATCGCGCGAGCTGCTCCGACGATGCATACGGCAACATCTTCGACATCATGGGCGGCGCAAATTGCGGACATGATGGTCACTACAACGCGGTGCAAAAGCAATACATGGGCTGGCTTGGCAGCTGCGAAGACGTCACGGCCGGCGGAAGTGCGGTGTTCAACCTCGCCCCGCTCGAAGGCAGTTGCGGCGTGCGCAGCCTGCGCATTCCCATCGCGGGCGAGACGAACTATTACTATCTCGAATACCGCAAGACGAGCGCCGGCGACTTCGCAGGCGCGCAAGGCCAAGACCGCGTCCTGTTGACGGTTGCCAATGACGGCGCCACGGTGCGGCCAGATGGGTATCTGCTGGATTCCACTCCCGCCAGCAGCAGCGCGTTCCGTGACGCCTGGCTTGCGATCGGCAGCCAGTACACGCTGCCCGGCAACGTTCAGATCAAAGTCCTGAGCCTGGGTGAGCTCGCGAAGATCCAGGTGACCATGCCGGCCGGCGCCGGTGCGCTCTGCCGCGGTGGCGCGGTTCCGCCCAGCGACGGCACAGGTCAAATCGGTCTCGGGTGCGGCGATGGCTGCCCAAGTGATCCCAACAAGACCGCCCCTGGCTTCTGCGGCTGCGGCGTGCCGGACGTCGACACCGACCGCGACGGCACCTACGACTGCGCCGACGAGTGCCCCACGGACGTCAACAAGATCAAGAAGGGTGTGTGCGGCTGCAACGTGCTCGAAAGCGCGTGCACCACGATGGTGCCGGGCTTGGACCGCAAACATTATAGCGGCACGTGGTCGACGCTGCCGATCTTCGACCAGCTCACGCCGGACGAGCAGTCGGTGGTCTCGACCATCAACCTCGCCGACTACGCCAATCGCGATAGCTTCGGTGTGGTGTTCACCGGTGGCGTGCGCATCGACACCGCGGGCACCTACGACTTCGAGCTCTCCTCTGACGACGGTTCGCGACTGCGCATCGATGATCGAGAGATCGTGCTCAACGACGGCATCCACGGCCTCGTTGCGAAGACCGGCAGCATCGCCCTCACGGCGGGCACGCACACGCTCCGCGTCGAGTTCTTCGAGCGCACCGGCGGAGAGGGCCTCCTTCTGAGGTACCGTCTCGCAGGCGGCACGTTCGCGGAGATTCCTGCAGCGCTGCTCGTGCATCCGCAGGCCCCCGTCACGGATCAATGTCCGACCGATCCGAACAAGACCGCACCCGGCGCATGCGGCTGCAACGTGGCCGATACCGACAGCGATGGCGACGGCGTGGCGAACTGCAAGGATCGCTGCCCCAGCGACGCGAAGAAGGTGGACCCTGGAACCTGCGGCTGCGGCGTGCCGGAGGGCACCTGCGGTGGCAGCACCACCGCGCAGTGCGTGAAGAGCAACGAGGGCGCCACCGCCCAGCTCGCCTGCGCCGCCGGTCAGACGATCTCGAGCATCAACTTCGCGAGTTACGGAACCCCGACCGGGGCGTGCGGCGCCTTCGCAGTCAGCAGCTGCAACGCGCAGAGCTCGCGGAGCATCGTGGAAGCGGCCTGCCTCGGCAAGGCTTCGTGCGCGGTCCCCGCAACAAATGGGCAGTTTGGTGACCCCTGCGCCGGGACGCCGAAGGTCTTGGCCGTGGAGTTCGCGTGCAGCATGCAGGCGGGCCTGAAGCGAGCTCACTACACCGGCACCTGGAGCGCGCTGCCCAACTTCACCACGCTTACCCCCGACGCCTCAGACATCGCCAGCGTGATCGGTGTGGGCTCGTACGCCAGCACCGAGGGCTTCGGTCTCGTCTTCACCGGCAAGATTCGAATTAGCAGCGCAGGCAACTTCGATTTCGAGCTCGGGTCCGATGATGGCTCTCGGCTCGTGATCGACGGCACCCAGGTCGTCAATAACGATGGCCTGCATTCATTCGCGACCCAGACCGGCAGCGCCACACTCTCCGCAGGCTTTCACGACCTGCGCGTGGAGTTCTTCGAACGCTCAGGGGGTGAGAGCGTGCGCCTTCGCTACCGGCCTACCGGCGGAACACTGATCGAGGTGCCGGCGTCGGTGCTGTTCCACTAGGGTAGAAGTGTCTGATGGGGCAGCGCATGCAGGATCTCTTGCCGGCGCGCCCAGAACCTGGGAGCTCGCGCAGCGCCCCGAATGCCGGCTGCGGCACCGCTAGCTTCAGGTCCATGAGCTCAGCGAGGGGTCGTGCAAAGAGCTTCAGGGGACCGTCTGGACAACTGTCCACGCAGTCCGCCTTTCGGAGCCGTCCAGCATTAGGACCGTAGTGGGGGGTGCGGTCCGGCAGTGGGTACGTTGGTTGGGAGCCAGCAAGGTTGATGTCGTGACTGACTGCGTGCCTCACCGCCGGACAAAGGGTAACCCACCTCTGCTCGCTCTTCGCGACGTTGCGCAAGGAGCTCGTCAGGTTCGTGCAGCATAGTCACCCTGTCCACGAAAGCGGAACAACTCCAGATTGAGTGAGTTGGGCTCCGAGCCGAAGGCTCCGGGCCCTCTGCACATATACACAGCAACCGGGGGTCGGGAGCTGCGAGTCACAAGCGTGAGGTGACTGAAGCTGCCTTCGCACTGGGCGCCAACAGAAAGGACGTCGACCCATGTTCATCAGACAAAAATCGCTCCACCGGGCGTGCCTACCGATTGCGGTATGGGTGCTATCGCTACTGGGCCTTGCTGGGTGTGGACCCAAAGAGATTCAGGCCGGCTCCGACTCGCCCGTAGTGTCCTCGACAGAGTTCGCGATCGACCTCGACTACTCCCAGGAGGAGATGTTCGGCTTCAACATCGAGCAGTATTTGCAGGAAAACGCCCCACATCTCCTGCCTCACGCGGAAGAAATTTCGCATGTGGCCGGCGTGTCCCGAATCAGCCCGCGTGCCCTCATAGCCCTCATGGAACAGCAATCCGGGGCCGTAGAGAACTCCGATTTCGCTGAGAATAGCCCGTTCGGTGATCTCTCCCTCAAGAGCGGCTTTCTCGACCAGCTCCGAGACCTTTGCACTCGTCTCGAAGGTCTCCGAAGGACCACCAGCATGCGGGTGGTGATTGGCTCCCCTGATGCGGCGATCACCTCCGTGCTGCCGGCCGAGAGTCTTTATGGACTGGCAGACACCTACCAGAACCTGTTTCCCGGAGTCGTCAGCCAGCCGAGACTCAAGGAAAAGGCAACCGCCGCGCAGATCCCCATGCAGTTTCCGTGGTCCGTTGGCGAGTCCTGGCGCTTCGGTGGCGCGCATGCTGATGGCGGCTCCGGATCCACCCTCAGCTCTCTCGACTTCTGGGGCAGTAACGCCGATTGGGGCGATCCCATCAACGTGAAGGTCGTCGCTGCCGCGGCGGGCAGGTTGAAGAGGCACTCCAGTTGCTATGTCACCGTCATACATAGCGGTGACTGGTCGACCGGTTACTACCATCTGGGTGAGATCTTGGTCAGTGATGGTGCGACTGTGGCGGCGAATCAGCCCATCGCGAAGTACGCAAACACGGAGAGCCAGGCCCTGTGCAACGGAGGCAGCTCGACCGGTCCCCACGTTCACTGGACACTCTTCTCCGCGAATCAAGAAGCGAGTCTTGATGGTAAGGTGCTCTCTGGCTGGACGATCCATCCTGGCACGTACAGCTACGACGACAGCTGTTCCCGCATGTACCTCACTCGCAACGGAGTCAAGGCCTGCACGTCATCCTCGATGCGCAACGATGGCATCACCCCAGGCAACACCGATCTTTGTCCCAACGATCCCAATAAGACCGAACCCGGGCTCTGCGGCTGCGGCGTGCCAGAGGGGACCTGCCCCATCGCAGTCCCGCGGATCGAGATGTCCAAGTCCACGTACGGGGTCAACGAAGCGATCGTCGTTCGCTACTACAACCTACCCGGCAACGCGAAGGACTGGATAGGCATCTTCAGTGCCGGAGCGGCAGACACCGCCGAGCTTCAGTACATCTACACGAACGGCGCCAAGAGCGGCACCATGCAGTTTGCGGGCAGGGCTGCAGGGAACTTCGAGGCGAGACTGTTCTTCAACGACAGCTACACGTTACAGAAGAAGGTCTCGTTTACGGTCGCCACTGCGCCGATTGACAATTGTCCGAACGATCCAAGCAAGACTGAACCTGGTGTTTGTGGCTGCGGCGTGCCCGAAGGGTCCTGTACCCAGACTCCCTCCATCGCGATGACTAAATCCACTTACGCAGTGAACGAAGCCATCAATGTCAACTTCGCCGGCTTGAGCGGGAAGAGCAATGATTGGATCGGACTGTTCACGGTGGGAGCGGCCAACACGAGTTACTTGGTCTACAAGTATACGGGCGCTGGAAAGCTCATGGGCACCCTGACATTCGCGGGTCGCAGCGCCGGAAGCTACGAAGCACGCCTGTTCCTCAACGATAGCTATACCCTCAAGAGCAAGGCAACATTCACCGTAAGGTAGACGCGAGGCTCGCAAGACCTGCTGCTTCCGCGAAAGCGTAAGACCGCGCTTCTCGGCGAGCTTTTCGTGCGCCAACGTGGGACCGCAGCCTTGGATCAGAGCCCATCTGCGGCAGAGCAGACTACCGGCAGGGGGTCCTCATCGCTCATGTCCGCGACGCGGCCTGTCCTGCGATGATCCATCTCCTGCCCAGGCAGCAGCTCGGCTGGGGCAGCACCAGGCGACGATGTTGGCCCGCGCCACGTCGGCCTCGAAGGGGAGTTGGGGAATGGCGGAGCCGTCGAGCAACGCCTGAACTCCGGGCGTCTCCGCGTTGATCGTGAGTTTTACGGTGTCTTTGATCGCTACGGGCGGATCGACCGGCGCGGCGGCGCGGCTACTCGGAACGGCGGCCTGGATCGTGGCCTCTGTCTCATGTTTCGCCGATATGCAGCCCTAGATTCTGCGGAAGTGCCTAAGTTCCGGAAGTCATCTCGGAGTTGGTGTAACTTATCGAGATCACGAGCCGGATCCAAAACGTCGGCGCTGTGGATTGCACGCTGAGCGGCGCGTAGGATGTCAGCAAAGCTGGCGTGCTTCCTGTGTGGGTAGCAGGGCCTGATGGGCGGAGCAGCGAGAGGAGTGCACCAGATGCCATCGGCGAACCAAAGGACAAGCATGGTGTACGCATACCCGACGAACGGAGCCATGCGGTCGACGGCCTCCTGCTTACGTGCGGAGGAGTCTGCGAATCCCAGGAGCTGCTTGAGGTCCTTGAAGCAGACTTCCGCCGTGTGCGTTTACGTCGTTAGTGGAACAGCATCGCGGCCGGCACCTCGATCAGCGTGCCGCCGGCAGGCCGGTAGCTGAGCCGCAGGTTTTCGCCGCCTGTCCGCTCGAAGAACTCCACGCGCACGTCGTGAAAGCCTTGGGAGAGCGTCGCGGTGCCGCTCACCGTGGCAAAGGCATGCACCCCGTCGTTGATGATGACCTGCTTCCCATCGATGAGGAGTCGCGAGCCGTCATCCGACCCGAGCGCGAAATCGTAGCTGCCTGCGGTGCCGATCTGGAGCTTGCCCGTGAACACCAGGGCGAAGTCGTTGGTGCCGGCGTACGAGCCGACTCCGACCACGCTCGCGACGGCCTCGGCGTCGGGGGTGAGCTGGGTGAAGTTGGGCAGCACGCTAAAGCTGCCGGTGTAGTGAGCGCGCTTCAGGCCCGGTTGCAGGCCGCCGCACTGGAACGCCACGGCCAGCTGCTTCCTGGTGCTGACGCAGGGGTCACCAAACTGGGCGTTATGGGCCGCAACTGCACACGAAGACTTTCCGACGCATGCCGCCTCGACGACGCTGCGCGAGGTTGGTGCGTTGCAGCTGCTCACCGCGAACGATCCGCATGCCCCCGTTGGGGTGCCGTAGCTCGCGAAGGTGATGCTCGAGATCGTCTGTCCAGTTGGGCACGTGAGCTGTGCGGTCGATCCCTCGGTCGCCTGCACACACTGCGACGCGGTGCTGCCGCCACAGCTTCCCTCTGCGGTGCCACAGCCGCAGGTTCCTGGGTCTACCTTCTTGGCATCGTTGGGGCAGCGGTCCTTGCAGTTCGCCGTGCCGTCGCCGTCGCTGTCGGTGTCTGCGACGCCGCAGCCACATTGGCCGGGCTCAGTCTTGTTGGGATCGCTCGGGCAGTTGTCGACGCTGCCGCAGGTGTACTTGACCGCCAGATTCTTGCCGACACCGGAGCAGGGATCGCCAAACACGGAATTGTTCGTCCCGACGCTGCAAGACTGCTTATTCAGGCACAGGGACTGGACCTTGGAGAGTGAGCTCGAGGCGTGACAGGAGCCCTGCACGATGTTCGGACAGGTCCCGCTGGCGTTCCCGTAGCTGGCGAAGGAGACGGTCTTGATGACCTGACCGCTCGGGCACGAAAGCGATGCAGTCGTTCCCTCGTTGGCCTTGACGCACTTCGCATCACCGCCGCTGCAGGTGCCTTCCGGCACGCCGCAGCCACATTGGCCGGGCTCAGTCTTGTTGGGATCGCTCGGGCAGTTGTCGACGCTCGGGGGTGGAGCCGAGCACGAAGCCGGTCCCACGCTGCCGTCGCTGAGCGTGGCAACGCTGCCACCCGCATCGTCGCGATGGGGATTGGTGCCCGGCGCCTTCACTACGACTTGGGCCGTCTGGGCGCCCATGGCTCGAACCTGCACGGACACCCCGCTGCCGAGATCGTAGGTGCTACCCACCAGGGCACCTTGATACCCCGTGGTGCCGAGCTCGATGCGCTGCGTGCTCGAGTTAGTGGTAAGGCCATCCTGCGAGCGCGTGATGAGCACGGCGTCACCGCGCACGCCCGGGCTCGTCCCGGCGTAGAGCACGCCCGGGCCCGTGCCGGCGTAGGTGCTGTCTGAACGGGCCTTGCGATACTCCACGTAGAAGTACTTGGCAGGCTCGTTGGGGATGGGGATGCGCAACGCTTGGATGCCGCAGCCCTCCTTGGCGTCCACGGCAATGAGATTGAAGGTGCCATTGCCGCCTGCGGTGATCACCCGCTCTGGCGCAATCCAGCCGAGAAAGCGCCTATGGGGACCGCTCCAATAGGCGCCGTGGCCCCCCCCCATCGGATCGTTGGCATCGCCATATTCGATGATGCTGCACCCCGCGAGCGAAGGTGCATAGAAACCACCGGCGCACGTGGCCGATTGAGCGTGCCGCATCCCGAGGTTGTGTCCGAGCTCGTGGATGAAGCCGAAGGCGTAGGCCATGTTGTCTTTGTATAGGGACATCCTTCTAACGCTATATGAGCCGTTATCGTCGATCGCACCGACATACCCAGTTGCGCCGCCCCAGGAGCCGCAGCTCTTCGGCACGATGAAGGCGAGGTGCTCATAGTTGGCCGGATCGAAACCATCCTGCGCGAAGGCTTGAGTCAAGCGGCTCATGACGCCGCCCGTGTCGTTGCAGTCAGTGGTCGAGAGCCCGAGATCGTAGTGCCGGTACACCTCCATCGAGAACGTGTCGACGCCGCGCGTCGTCTCCGCGTAGAAGCGACCCACTTCTTCCATCTCACGCCTCACGCCGCTCTCGGTGATCGACACGTTGTCCGTCGCGAGCACCGCCACACGATGGTGCTTGGGATTGCGGCTCAGGGGCGCGTCGACGCGCTTGGGGGTCGACGTAACCTGGAAGCCGCGCACGATGAGCCGGGAGTCGTCTGCCCACTCGCCCCAGACCTCGATCTCGGTGCCTGGAGCAAGCTCCGGGTCGGTACCGAACACGAGCTGCACACGCAGCGTTTCGTCGAGGGCCACGCTGTATTCAAGCGCCGAAGCGCCCTCCGAATCTTCGACGTAGGCCAGCTCGACGGGCCCGGTCAGGTCGGGCTTGGTGATGGCCGCGTCGGGCGCGGCGGAATCGCCCTCAAGCGAC
>JBKJIA010000496.1:0-16112 GCA_046598735.1 Polyangiales bacterium | reverse complement strand
AGGGCTCGCGGCATCCGTAGCGCGCTTCGGCCGCGGCGAGCTCGATGCGCGCGCGTCGGAGCACGGCGGCGATGAGATCGCGCGTCTGGCACAAGCGTTCAATCAAAGCGCCACGCGTATTGCCGGTCTGTTGCGGGCGCAACGGCGCATGTTGCAAAGCGCATCCCATGAGCTGCGTTCGCCGCTTTCGCGTTTGCGCATGGCGCACGAGCTACTGAGCGACGACGCGCTCGACGCCGCCATGCGCAACAAGCTGAGCGATGAATCTGCACGCGACATCGCTGAGCTCGATGCATTGATAGGCGACCTGTTGCTCGCCGCGCGACTTGAGGACACGGAGCTACCGAAAGTATTCGTTGAGCTCGATGCCTGGCCCATCGTGCGCGAAGAAGCCGAACGCGTAGGCGCTACGGCGCTGGGCGGAAGTAGCATGCTGCGCTCGGATGCGCGCCTGTTGCGCAGCCTGTTGCGTAACCTGCTCGAGAATGCGCGCCGCTACGGACGCGATCCGATTGAAATCGGCATCGAAACCGGCACGAGCGCGCATTTGATCTGGGTGCAAGACCGCGGCGACGGAGTGAGCGAAGCCGAGCGCGCGCGCATTTTTGAGCCGTTTTATCGGCCCCAAGGCCATCGGGAAGGTAAGGACGGCGGCGTGGGGCTAGGGCTTGCGCTCGTGCAAAGCATCGCTGACCACCACGGCGGCAGCGTTCATTACGTGGCACGCGAGGGCGGCGGCAGTCGCTTCGAAGTCAGACTGCCGCGCACTCAATAACACTCAGATTCCAGGCCGCAGACACTCAGATCAGTGCGGCAGCAATTCCTTGGGCAAGGGCATGATATTCCAAGTCCAGGTCTCGCGCGGATTGTCGCGCTTCAAGATCGTTTCGCGCACGGGCTTACCATCTATCCAGGTGTAGCGGCGCAGCTCGCCTTGATCGTCGGCCGCTACGTACAACTCGTCCTTACCGTCTTCGTCGAGATCGGTCAGTAAGGCCGCATGCTCAAAGCCGCTGGAGGCTGTTTCGATGTTCTCGATCGACCATGGGGCTTTGTCCTTGCCGGGTCGCATCAACCACACGCCACTGCGAAATGCCGCGGCCACCAGCTCTTTTTTGCCGTCACCATCGACGTCGCCAGCGGTCAAAAAGCGGCAGTAGCGATCGTCGATGCGGGCTACCACCACGCCCTTGTCTTTGGGCGTGCCGGCGTCGTAACGACGAATCTCCACGGGCTCGACGATCTTCACGTTGTCGCGGTCACCTGCGGTCAAGGCTTCCACGGCTACGTACAGCTCGTCTCGACCATCACCGTCAATGTCCTTGACCAAAATCTCTTTCGCGTGCCGCTTGCCCAGATCCGCCACGACCGTGCGGCCCTGCTTGTTCTTGGGCACGTAGCGCACGACCAAACCGCTTTGCGCGCCCGCATCCAAACGATTGGGCTCACTCGGCGTCGCGTAGATCTCAAGTGCACCATCACCATCGAGATCGCCGAGCTCGATCTCGTGAATGAAGGTGTCCTTCTCGCGATCGAGGCGCTCGACCGTAAATGTGCCGGCTTTTTGCTTGCGCGTAAGGTACGCGACCACGCCTTGGTCATGCGTGCCCACGACGATGTCTTGGGCGCCATCTCCGTCCACGTCGCCTACTTCGGCGTCGCGCATGCGATCGAACTTTCCGCCAAAGGCCTCGGTCCACAGCGTTTCAGGCGTAAAACCGCTGGGCGTGCGCGTCCACAACACGACTTTGGCTTTCATGCCGCCCAAGGTCACCAGCTTGGCGGGCTCGCCGGCCGGTGCGAATGCAAACGCTTTGTGAAAGACGTTGCTGTCCGCGTCGTCGAGAAACTCGCTGCGAAAGCCAGCGCCCGTGGGAATCAAAAGCTCGGCGCGCGCCGGCTTGGGCGTCGCACCCGCGAACTGCGAATACGCCAACATCAAGCCGCGCGTCGCTGCGGGCTTTACCGGCGCTGCGGCAGTCGCCGGCTTGTCGCTGGGCGTAGCAGCTTGCGGCTCGGCTTGCTTGATCTCGACTTTAGGCTTGGAATCGCAAGCGATGAGGCCGCTCAGCAGGCCGCTGACCAGACAAGCTTTCAATAGGCGACGTCTCTGCATGCACTGCGCTTAGCGCAGCTCGCTGGCTCCGTCCAAAATCGTGCGCGGCGGCTCGGTGCGCAAATCCAGCATCACGCGCGCATCGGCATCACTCTTGATCGTAAAGCTGACGCGCCCGCTCTTGCCCAGCGGCGGACATTCAAAGCGCAGCACGTGTGCTCCCGAACGCACCTTGAGCTTACGAACGGGCGTGGTGCCGAGCTTGCGTCCATCGAGGCTCACCTCGGCCCAGGGCGCCGCGCTCAACGTGAGCCAAGCGCTCTCTGTCCCTTGCTCCTCTCCATTCCCCTTCGCCGCACCCTCCGTACTCGCAGGCGTGGGCGTGAGCGTGGGCGTGAGCGTAGGCGCGGTCGTAGCGGTAGGCGCAGACCCCGTGGCAGGAATCGAGTCCGCACGACCCCGCCCAACCTTACTATTCACTCCCACAACCTCCACAGCTCTCGCCTGCCGTTTGCGCGCATCGCGTGTCTGCTGCGGAGCCCCAAGCATCACCACGCCGGCAATCCCAAACGCCAACAGCGCGAGCGCCGGCCACCAGCGCAACATGAACACGGTGGCGCGCGGATGCGCCGCTGGCTCGACCGGCACAGCCGGCTCCGCCCTCTCAACTTCGTCAGGCTCGATGCGACGTGTTCCCACATCAGACGCAGGCGCGCTCGCAGCGGTAGGTGCGGTAGGTGCGGTAGGTATAGGCCGCGCGATGCCCGAGGCAGAACGCAGCATTTCGGTCAGCACCGGGCTCGTCGCAAAAGCGTGCGCCTGTGTGATCGAGGGGTCGCCTACATGTTCGTAAGGTTTGCTATCCGCTTTCGGTAGCGCGCGCGTCACATTCTCGACGGCGGCAGCGGGGGTGTTCGCAGGCATTTTTGCGATGTCGGCCGCGGCCTTGTCACGCACTCGCTGTGCCCGTTCGCGCAGCTGCGTGAAAGCACCCTCAGGTTGCGCTTGCGCCAACCACTCCCGCAGTGGACGCGCCATCTCGAGCGCCGATTGCGGTCGCGCTGCCGGGTCTTGCGCAAGCAACGAATCGACCAACGTGGAGAGAGCGATCGGTAAGGTCTTGTTGTCCGTCAGCTTGGGCGCCGCCTGCAGACTGCCCTTGATCACTTTTTCAAACGCCGGCTTCCCTGTCAGCGCTTCATACAATACGGCGCCCAGCGAGAACAGATCGCTCGTGGGCGAAAGCTTTTGGCCACGCACTTGCTCGGGCGACATATAGCCAGGTGAGCCAAAACGCTCGGCGCCTCCGGCATCGAAAGCAGCGGCAATCCCGAAGTCGAGCAATCGTACGTGACCTGCATTATCGACGATAAGATTGCGCGGCGTGATGTCGCGATGGAGGATGCCGAAGCGACCGTGGGCGTAATCGAGAGCATCACACAACTGCACGCCGATTTGGGCGACCAGCGCGGGGCCGAGCGGACCGTCTTCGAGCAATCGCGCCAAGGTCGCGCCGTCGATGTACTCCATGGACAGGTAGTAACTGCCGTCGACGGCACCGAGCTCGTACACCGGCACGATGTGCGGATGGCTCATTTGCACGAGTGTGTTGGCCTCGCGAATGAACATCTCGACAAAGCGCGGATCCTTGGCGAGCTCCGGCCGGATCTGCTTGAGCACCAGCGTCTTTTCAAAACCGCCGAGCCCGCGCAAGCGCGCACGGTACACGCGTGCCATGCCGCCTTCGGCAAGGGTTTCGTCGATCAAATAGGGGCCGAGCTGCGCTACCACGATGCGTTGCCAACGAGCATAGCCTGCCAGCGCACACCAGGCGCCGCCATCTGCGCGCTGTTATGCGCGTGCTTTACGCTGACGATGTTCTCTGCTTGCGAAAGCACCACCACGCACACCGTCACGAGCGGTCTGAGCGTGCGTTATCTCGAACGTTGTAAACCCAATCGCGTCGAGCAGATCACGGTCGAAGCGCTCGGTGATTTCGCCACGCGCGAAGCGAGCTTTGCTGCCATCGATGTGGGCAACGGTAAGCAGAGCTTGGACGCGCTGCCCTTGGACGCGCGGCTATTTCGTCTGCAAGTCGTGACCTCGGATTTCAACGGGCGTGCGATCTCAAAGGCCGCCGACGAAGGCGAGCGTTTCGATGCGTTGATCTTGCCGCTCGGCGAGCCCTGTTTGTCGATCGAACGCGCGCGACTCTTACCAGACCGTGCAGCCATCGCACTCACGGGTGATGACGATCTCTTAATCGCAGGCGGACAACGCAACGACAGCGCGCTGAACGAAGTGCACCGTCTGCGCGTGAACAGCGGCCTTAGCACGCGTATCGAGCCCGACCTATTCGTGCCGCGCAGCGGAGCGAGCGCCGTGCGTACCGGCAATGAAACCTGGATCTTGGGCGGTACGCAGACCTTGAACGCAGGCAACCCCGCCTTCGATGCCTTCGAACGGTATGACGCGAGCGGCAATATCTTGAGCGGCATCGGCCGCATGACTGAAGCGCGCACGGAGCTTGCCGCCACAACCCTCCGTAACGGCGATGTGTTGATCGCAGGCGGACGCAGCAAGCAGGGCGGAGCAGCCTTGGACAGCCTCGAACGGCTCGCTGCAGGCACAGGCCAAGCCCAAGCGCTCAGCGCGCGTCTGCCGTGGCCGCTCGCAAACGGCAGAATGCTGATGCGCGATGACGGCGTGGTCGTAGTCGTGGGCGCATCGAACCAGACCTTACTTTTAGCCTTGTTCGACCCCAGGAGCAGCGCGGTAAAAGAGCTGAATGCCGTCGATCTGAGGACGACTCCAGAGCTAGTCGCCGCATTGCCGGGCGCACGGCTCGCACTGTTCGAGGTCGACGCGACAGGTGCCACCACGGGCACCTTACTTTTGATGCTGACAAGCGGCGACGTGTTGCGGCTGGAGCGCGCGCTCACGTCGTTTGCTGGTATCACGTTTGGCCGCGCGCTCAGCCTGCACGATGGTCAAGTAATCTTGACTGGGTTGAAGAATGGTCAAGCGGTCGCGCGCCTGATCGATCCCGGGACCCTGAGTGTTCGTGCAAGTGCGCTCGCGGCGCTGCCCGAGCAGCTTTTACTGCGCGATGATGGCGTGGTCTTGTTGCTCGCCCGCGACAGTCTGAGTGTGTTGCGAAATGACGAGCGCACGCGCTATGACAACCCTGGCGGCACGCTGCTCGCTAGCGACACGGGCGTGCTGGCATTCGATGCTCCTTCACGCTGGTCGCGCCACGGCCTCACGTTGCGCGCGGAGGTCAGCGGCGCGCGGTTTGATCTGGCGGGCCTCAGCTATCAGAATGTGGAAATCGAGATCGAAGCCGAGCGCGATGTGGACTTACTGTTGCGGCTCGAAGGCGGTTCGGAACGCGCCATCCAAGTGGGTACAGACGAAGTTGGCCCTGCCTTGTGCACGACTCCGCATGAACGAGGCGCAAGCGTCAGGCTGATTCGCACCCTGGACGAGGTACGCCTTGAAACCGGCAACAGCGAACGCACTTGCCGACTGGATGGCATGACAGGACGCATCATGCTGGCCGTACGTGCGCGCGCACAAGGCGCGGAAGTCACCCGCCTCGTGGTCACGCGCAGCGAATGAGCCATCGTAAGGTGCGCCGCCCTCGGACTCGTCCCGTGCTCGCGATCGTGCTGATGTTTGGCGCTTCCCTTGCGTTCGTGGTGATGCAGGCCGTGGTCAAGCACGCGCGCGAAGTCGGCCTCGACACCACCGAGACCATGTTCTTTCGCACTGCACCGGGCTTACCGTTCTTGTGGTGGTCGCTGCGACAGCGCGGACAAGGTCTAATGCCCACGCGCCCCAAGGACGTGCTGGTGCGCTCCATGCTCGGCAGCATGGCGATGTCCACCAACTTCACGGCCATGCGTTGGTTGTCGCTCGCGCAGTTCTCTACCCTGGGCCTGAGCCAGCCGGTGTTCGTGGCGCTGGCAGCGCCCTGGTTGCTCGGCGAGCGCCTGAATCGTCACGCCTGGATCGCGATGGCGTGTGCAGTTTCGGGCGCACTCGTATTGATCGCGCCCGGCCTCGATGCGCATACGCTCGCGCTCGTGCCCGCGCTGCTCGCGGTGGCCTCCGCGTTGTTCAGCGCCTTTGCCCACATCTGGGTGCGCAAAGCCACGGAAGAAGATCCACCTGAGCGTGTGGTCTTTCACTTCGCCGCGTTAGTCGCGGTGGGCTCACTCGTGATCGGCCTGGCGCGCGGCTACTTTTCGGGGATTCCGACGGGTGTCAGCGCTTTTGACCTTACTTTGATCGTGCCCGGCATGTCGAGCTTTGGCACCCTCGGCCAGGTCTTGATGACGCGCGCCCACGTGCATGGCGACGCTCCGACCGTTGCCATGGTGGGCTATGCCGGCATCGGTCTGAGTATGTTGGCAGACGTGATCCTCTTTGATGCATGGCCCGCGCATTCTGCATACGCAGGCGCCGCTCTGATGGTTTGCGCGGGTGGCATTTTGGTTCACGGCGCCCGAAACCCCGCAAGCCGGCCTCACGAGCCTGCAGCGACACACGACAGATCTTCACACTGATCCTCTGAACCGATGTGCGGATCTTGTGGATTGGCTGTGATCAACCCCACGAGTTCGCGTAATTGTTGCTCTTAGCCCCGAGGGCTTGTTGCTACCCTCCGGTCGCGATAACGGGGGGGCCGAGCATGGGCGCAGTAGTTACGCCGACTGCACAAACATTTGGACGCTACGAGCTCTTGGCTTACTTGGGCTCGGGCGCCATGGCGGACGTATTCGTCGCCATGCACACGGGGCTGCGCAAGCGCGTAGCACTCAAGATCCTCAGGCCCTCGTTGCGCCACGATCGCGAATCCGTCGAACGCTTTCAACGCGAGGGCGAATGCGCCGCGCGTGTCTCGCATCCGAACGTGGTGGATGTGACCGACGTAGGGAGTCACGACGGCGTACCTTACCTTGTCATGGAGCTGCTCGAGGGCGAGCCCCTCGACAAGAAGCTCGAGCGCGAGGGCGCCTTACCGTTGTGCGCCGCCATCGATCTGATGCTGCCGATCCTCGAAGGCGTGGCGGCCACGCATGCCGCAGGCGTTCTGCACCGCGACATCAAGCCCGCGAACATTCTGTTGTCACGCACGCCCGATGGCAGCCTGGTGCCCAAACTCGTGGATTTCGGCATCGCCACCGTGGCCGAGCGTCGCAATATCACGGGCGCGCTCGGACCCATCGGCACGCCCCATTACATGTCACCCGAGCAAGCGCGGGGCGCGCGGGGGCTGAACGAACGCAGTGATCAATATTCCCTGGCAAGCATGTTGTACGAGTGCCTGACCGGCCGCGAGCCGTTCCCGGGCCCCGACGTGAACGCCGTGCTTACGCGCGTGGCACGCGGCAAGTTTCCGCGCGTGCGCGATGTGCAGCCGCGCATGCCGGCCGCGCTCGATGACGTCCTTGGGCGCGCTACTGCGCTCGATCCGCGCAATCGCTTCGCAAGCGTCGCGGAATTCGCCCATGCCCTCTTACCCTTCGCGAGCACGCGTACGCGTCGCCTGTGGGTGTCGCGCGATGCCCGGCAAGGTCTGCTCAGCGCGCAATTGCTGTCGGGCGTATGGCGCATGTGGGACGACGATTCGGGTGAGCATGAGCCCACGCAAACCACGCGCATCGTGCGCATCGCACGCCCGAGCCCGCGCCTGGGGTTGCTCGCCATCGCCGTCTGCGCGCTCGCAGCCGGTCTGTTGGTGGGCACCATGCACGGCCGCCGAATCTTGCGCACGCCGCACGCCGATGCCGTCGACGTCGTGTTACCGCGTGCCGCGGCGGAAGATCGCGCGAGCCATCACCACAACGGTAAGGTCGAGGGCGGCCAGCACGCACTTGCGCAGGGCACGCGGCGCCTCATCCACGTCGAACCGTCAGATGCGGCCGTATTCTTGGATGGCAGCTTCGTCGGCAAAGGGGCCTTCGTGACGCCACGTTTCCATGACAACGTCACCCACGAGCTGCGCGTCTCCTCGCCGGGCTACATCACGCGCATCGCGCTATTTCGCGATGGTTTAGCTACCGACACCGTCACGCTCGATCGCGACCCTTCGAAAAAACGCTGAACAACGTGCATTCGATCGGCGCGGGGCCGGGCAAACCGTCAGATCACAACGCGTAGTCGAAGCCCACACGCGTGCCTAGCCGAAGCGCATGCTGCGCAGACTCGCCCCTTTGCGCCGGAAAAACCTCGTAGCCGAACCACAGCTCGAGCGCGGGCATGAAGCCTAAGCGTCTGAGTCCGGTCACGCCGCCACCCACGGCCGCACGCATCCCCCATGGCTGGAACGCACCATGTTCGAAGCGACTGATCGCGGCCAGCTCGACATCGTAGATGCGGTCGATGTCGTGCAGACGTAACCAGACCGGTGCACCAAAGCGAAAGGCACCTGCGGGCGCAAGCGAGCCTTCGTCGTTCTTTTCGAGCACGGCGTCGCCGCCTCCTTCCAGCCCGACCGCAAGCTCTAAGCGCGACGACACGCCGTAACCTCCCAAAATGCGCGCGCTGCCGCCGCCGGCCACGCGTACTGCGCCGCTGCGGATCAACAACGAGCCTGCACCCATACTCTCTGCGATCAACACGAAGCGATGCTCGACGCTGTGCTCACCTTGAAAGCTCGCATCGGGTTTGAGCCAAAACGGACAATCCTCCGGCAGGTGGCGCTCCACGCTTTCGAGCAACGCCAAAGTCTGTTCGAGGTCGATCAGATCATCGAGCTCATCCTTGTCTGCACCACGTTCAAAGCGCAGGCGTGCAGGCCCGCCCTGCGCCGCGATCTGCACGCGTAACCAGGCGATAAGCGATTTGCGTTTCGCTTCGCTTATCTGACAGGCGCTCGGCTCGGTCTGCGCCGCGGCTTCTTCGATCTCCACGCGCTCGACTGTCCAGCCTAGACGATGCTCGCCGTTCAGCGATTTGCGCGCATCCACGTAGAGCGCGCGTTCGGTGCGATCCTTAGGCAGCAACGCGAGATTGACGCAAGCCGAAGGCAACACGCACAGACTGACGCACATAGCAAAAGCGAGACGTGACATACAGCGTGATTCTCCGACGTCGGCTACGGGCAGGAAGTTGACGCTAGTGAAGGGCCCGCGCGAAAGTAAGGGGTCGTGTCGTTCGGTAGCTTCCTCACCCGGCTCTTGCCCTTCGGGCTCCTCGTGTTCGCCGTGGTGTGCGTACCCTTGCGCATCCTGAGTGAAGACGGCCTACCACGCTACCGTAAGCTCCGCGATCAACTCGAACGCGTAAGCAGCGAGAACGCACGCATGACACAAGTCATTCGCAGGCGCGCCGAAGAGGTCGAGGGTCTGCGCAATGATCCGCTCGCCGTCGAACGCCTGGCGCGCGACGAGCTCGGCATGATTCGCGAGGGTGAAATCGTCTTTCAGTTCGCGCCTGCCAACACAGCCGGCACCACTTTCTTGACGGGTGGGCGCTAACTCCGATAACCGGAACCGGTGTCCAGTGCTGGGCACAACGCCATGACCACCCTCGTGCAAGCAGCCTTGTCCCTTCGTAAGAGCGTGCGCGCCTCGTTCGGGCTGCTCGCGGCCATGGCCTTTGCGCTGCTGTGCGTGCTGGGCGTGTTCCGAGTCGCGCTGTCTGAGCTTTCGCTTGAGCACGGGATGGTGCTGGTCGCGTGGCTCGCGCTGTTTACCCATCGGGCCGCCGGACGTTTTCGCGCCGAAGAAAAAAACCGGCTGACACCGCGCATGGACCTCGAGATGGGCGCGCTGATGCTGGTGGCCGTGCACGCCGTCGTGCAGCTCGCAGGCGGGCTTACGGGCGACCTGTATCCACTCGTGTACGTGCTCGTGGCGTTCCTGGCGTCGTTTGCGCTCAGGCCCGTAGGCACCGTGCTGGTGGTGTCCGCGGTGGTCTTGGAAGGCGTGCTCTACTTCGGCACCGAACGCCGCGACGATCCGCAGCCATTCTTTCTGCACGCGACGTTCATCGTGTTCTTTGGTCTGATGAACCTGCTGTTCACGCGCGCCGAGATCGCACGCGTGCGCCAGACCTCCAAGAAGCAACTCGACAACGATAAGCTCAAGGCGCTGGAAGATGCGCGACGTTACCGTTTGATCAGCGCCCCGACCGAAGCCGCCGTGCGCGACGAAGAACGCCTAGCGCGCTCGAGCGTAGAAGAAGTGCATCAAGCGCTCTACTACACGCTCGACTTGCTCAAGCGCACGCTCGAGCTGCACACCTGCGTACTGCTCTTGGCAGACGACCAAGACGAGCGCTTTCAAATCGTGGAGCTTGTCACCGACAGCGACGACATCGCGGAAGGTCCGTTTGCATCGGGCGAAGGTGCCGTGGGCGCCGTAATGAAGCGTGGCCTGACCATGAACCTCGAACACGTCAAGCCCGGCTATCGCGGCCTGTGTTACTACAGAAGCCCTGCCTTGGTGCGCGCGTTCCTGGGTATTCCGGTCCGTGAACACGGTAAGGTGCGCGGGGTGTTGTGCGGCGATCGCTTGGTCGACGTGCCGTTCACCGACCGCGAAGAAGAGATCCTGCAGGGCGCCGTGCGCCACGTGCTGCGCGCAATCGAGAACGAGCGCGTGTTTGTGCAGCTCGAGCGCACCAAGAGCGAACAGACGGTCTTACACCAAGCGTCACAGGCGCTGGGCGCGGCAATGACCGAAGACAGCGTGATCGATGCCGGGCTCAAAGCAGCGGCCGAAATTGCACCTTACGATTTTGCTGCGGTCACGTTGTACGACGCTGAAAACAAGCGCCATCAAGTACGTCGTGCGGTAGGCGAATGCGCGGCCGAGCTACACAACCTGAGCTTTCGCGACAACGCTTCGCTCACCGCCATGGCCGTCAAGAATCGCCACTACCTGCCCTATCGCGGCGAGTTCGATGGCAAGCAGCAGATGGTGTACACGCGCAGTGCCAATCTGACCGGCATGCAGTCACTTTTGATCTTACCATTGCTGGTACGTGAAGATCCGGTCGGCACCTTGGCCATCGCAGCCAAACGCCGCGATGCCTTCAGCGCTTCGGTGCGGCCGACCTTACAAGTGCTCGGCAATCAGCTGGCCGTGGCGCTCGCGAACGCCGCCTCCGTGCGCAGGCTCGAAGAGCTTGCCACCACCGATGGCTTGACCGGTTGCTTGAACAAGCGTTCGTTTTTGGACGAGCTCGCCTCACGCTTCAAAGCGGCCGAGCGCTTTGGCAAAAAGCTGAGTCTGATCGTGATCGACATCGATCACTTCAAGAGCGTCAACGATACGTACGGTCATGCCGTGGGCGACCAAGTGATCCGCGGCCTCGGCGAGATCTTGCGCAAGGCCGCGCGCGAGACCGACGCGGTGGCACGCTTTGGCGGCGAAGAGTTCTGCATTCTGTGCGAAGAAACCGACTCCGAAGGCGCGCAGCTCCTAGCCGAACGCGTGCGTGAGGAGTTGAAAGCACGCGAGTTCGAGACCGAGCTCGGCAAGCTCAGGGTCACCGTCTCGCTGGGCGTGGCGCAGTTCCCCGAAGACGCCAAGGCGGACAAGCAACTGTTCGAGCTGGCAGACAAGGCGCTGTACCTTGCCAAGCAAACCGGTCGCGATCGCGTGTGCAACGCACGCCAGCTCTGAACGCCGAGCCGGCGAAACCTGGCGCAACCTCGCGCAGCCTCGCGCAACCTGGCCGCCGCAGAACTTACAGCTGCCAGGTATACAGCCGACATTCCAAGTCGCCGTTCCACAACGCGTGCTCCTGGGCGGGCGCCACACGCATGTTGTGCTCGAGCGTACGGTCGTGACACAGCACCGTGATGCGGTCGCCCTTGAGCTGGCTGAACACCTTACCAAGCATGACTTCGAAGTCTTCGCCTCGCGCCAGGCGCACACCGTAAGGTGGGTTGGTCACGATGTGGCTCGGAACCTCGTCGCCGCTCAATTTTTCGACCTGGGCCTGCACAACTTCGATGGTCGTACCTGCGCGCTCCGCTAACGTACGTGCCAAGCGCACCGCTTCGTGATCGTGATCGAGCGCCATGATCGCGGGGCCTTCCTTGCGAATCCGTGCACGCGCCGAAGCACGCATATCGCTTAGAATGCGCGTCTGCAGCTCGTCCGCCGACGCCCAGCGTTCAAAGCCGTAGTTCTTACGCAGTAAGCCCGGCGCCACGTCGTGGGCCCAAAGGTAAGCCTCGATTGCGATCGTGCCCGAGCCACACATGGGATCGATGAGTGGCCGCACGCGATCCCAGCCGGCAATCCGCAACATGGCCGCGGCCAACGTCTCCTTGATCGGAGCTTCGCGCGCTTCGGTGCGATAGCCGCGCTTGTGCAAGGGATCACCGGCCATGTCGACGAATACTTCCGCTTCGTCGTTGGCCAAATGCACTACCACGTGCACATCCGGATCCTTACGGTCCACATCGGGCCGCGCGCCAAACTTCTCGCGCAACTGATCGACGATCGCATCCTTGGCTTTTTGTGCGACGAAACCTGAGTGTCGTAGCTCGCCATTTTTGACGTGCGCTGTCACGGCCAAGGTGCGCTTGTCATCGAGCACGCGTGTCCAGTCGATGGCGCGCATGCCTTCGTACAAAGCATCGGGACCGGCCGCATTGAACGCACCTTGCTTCCATAGGATGCGTTGCGCGATGCGGCTCTCAAAGCAAGCGCGAATACCATCGCGAAATACGCCGCCAAAATGTACACCGCCGCGGTCAGCGCGAATGTGCCGGAGTCTTACCTCGCGCAGCTCGTCGCGCAGCGCGCCTTCCGTGCCTTTGGCCGCGGTCGCGAAGAACTCCTCCATTACACGTTGAACTTGAAGAAGATTACGTCGCCATCGCGCACGACGTATTCCTTACCTTCTGTCGCGGTCTTGGCAGCGGCACGACAGGCAGCCTCGGTCTTGAGCGTGACGCGATCTTCCCACCAGGTGACCTCGGCCTTGATGAAGCCGCGCTCGAAATCCGAGTGGATCTTGCCGGCCGCACCCGGTGCCTTGGTGCCGCGCGTGATTGTCCAAGCACGCACTTCCTTCTTACCCGCCGTGAAGTAGGTGATCAGCTCGAGCATGCGATAGCCGGTCTGGATCACGCCGTTCAAACCCGGCTCTTTCAAGCCCACGGACGACAAGAACTCAGCGCGCTCGCTGACCGGCAACTGCATGATCTCGGCTTCGATCGCGGCGCAGATCACGACCAGAGGCGCGCCTTCCTTATCGGCAATCTGCTTGACCTTTTGCACGAGCGCATCGTTCACGCCCGCTTCGAGCTGATCCTCTTTGACGTTGCACACGTAGAACATGGGCTTGTCGGTGATTAGACATAGCTCCTTGACTACTTTGATCTCGTCCTCGTTGCTGGGCTTGATCACGATCGCGCGCTGACCGCCATCGAGCGTCTTTTCGAGCCGCTCACAGATCGCGACCGCGGCTTTCTCGAAGTTGTCGCCGCTCTTGGATGCGCGACGCGCTTTATCCAAACGCTTTTGCACGGCGTCGAGATCCTTGAGGATGAGCTCGGTGTGGATCGTCTCCACATCGGCCGCCGGGTCGACGCGATTGTCGACGTGTAAGACGTTGTCGTCGATGAAGCAGCGCACCACGTGCGCTATCGCGTCGCACTCGCGGATGTTGGTAAGGAACGCATTGCCCCGACCTTCACCGCGCGAGGCACCACGCACGAGACCGGCGATGTCCACGAAGTCGACGGTGGCAGGTACGCTGCTCTCTGGCTCGACCACGGCGCAGATCGCATCAAAGCGAGCGTCAGGGACGGGCACCACGCCCACGTTGGGCTCGATGGTGCAGAACGCGTAGTTCGCGGCCTCGGCCTGCTTGGACGAGAGCGCGTTGAAGAGTGTGGACTTGCCTACGTTGGGCAGCCCGACGATACCGACCGAAAGACCCATAGGTCGCGAGATGTAGCAGGTGACAGAAAAGTGGCCCGCGCAGGCTTTTTTCGGCCCCGAAATCACGGCGAAACATCGTTCCGCCACGTTTGATAAGAGTTTAGTGGCGCCATAGGTGATCCACTGGACCAGGGAGAAACACACGATGAGTCATGCGCCAATCCGATCGCTAACGAACGTGCTACTTGCGGGCAGCCTGAGCTTCGGGTTGTCCACTGTTGGGGCGGGCGTGGCCCTCGCGCAGGAGGCCGAGCACCAGCACATGCCGCTCGCCCCCGACGCTTCGGGTAAAGCCGTGCAAGTCGAATCCGAGCGTTCGTGGACCGACGACATTGCGATCGGTGCTTTCGTCGATGCTTACGGTGCGTTGCGCAGTGACAACAACGAGGTGCGCGCTCCAGTACCCGCGGGAGCGGGCGTGCCGGTGGCCCAGGGCTCGCCCTCTGGTTACCCACACGAAGCGTACGTGCAGGCGGATGGTTTTGCGCTGGCGTTTGCTGGAGCAGACGTCGCCTATTCGGGCGAGCAATTTGGCGCCACGATCAGCATGCGCTTTGGGCCTGGCGTCAATCGCTTCTACGGCGCCGACCAAGGTCCCTTTGGTACCAGCAACATCACGCAAGCCTACGTAACGTGGAAGCCTGTCGACAAACTCACGCTCGATCTCGGCCAGTTCTATACGTTGTTCGGCGCCGAAGTAGCGGAGAGCTGGCGCAACCTCAACTACTCGCGTGGCGGTCTGTACTATGCGATGCAGCCCTTCTGGCACACGGGGTTGAAGGCCAACTACGCGATCAACGACAAGGTCGCGATCAACGCCATGGTCGTCAACGGCGTGAACAGCTCCTTCGAGGGCAACAAGAGTCCCACCGTTGGCGTGCAGGCAGTGATCACACCCATCGACGAGCTGTTCCTTTCGGCCGGCTTCATGGGCGGGCTGCACCCCCGTGATGGCGACGACGACACCTCAGCCACGAAAAACTTCGAAAACTTCTTCGATGTGGTGGCGATCCTGACGCTTGGTGATTTCAAGTTGGTCAGCAACTTCGACTTGAACATGTACCGAGTCAAGGGCGTGAAAGACAGCGAGAACTGGTGGGGTGTCAGCGTCGCGCCCGGCTATTCGATCACGGACTGGATGGGTGTGGCGGGCCGCGTCGAATATCTCTCCGACAGCGCCAATGCCGTGTTCGGCATGACCACGGACAAGGCAGGAGCGACCTTGGCCGAGGACGCAATTCTGATCACGCTCACCGGCACCTTGGATTTCAAGCCCGTTCCCAACAGCAGCGCGCTCGTGTTGCGCCCCGAACTTCGCTACGAGATGGCCAGCGACAAGTACTTCTTGGATGGCGACAACGAGAAGACGGACGGCTTCTGGACCGCCATGCTCGGCGCGGTCGTCACCAGCATGTAAGGCCAGCAACCCTCAGATCGTCAACGTAATTGATTATCGGCAGGCCGCGAACGATCGCGGCTTTCTTTGTTTCAGGGACGAAGTCGGCTCGCTTACCCGCGTTCCGAGCATGAGCCGCTATCTAGGCGTCGCGCTTGACAGCTTCTTCGGGCTCACGTACCTGTTAGCCGCTCTCGTTCTTTTTCATCCTCGATCTGCTTCAGGTGCCCGCGAGGGCGTAAAAGGGAAGTCCGGTGCAAGACCGGTGCGGTCCCGCCACTGTAAGCAGGCATAAGCCGCTCATCAGAAGCCACTCGGTCATATCAAGCCGGGAAAGGTGGAGCGGTGCTCGAACCACTCGTTCGAGGCCTGTGAGCCAGGAGACCTACCTGAAGTTTCTTCGGAAAGCGTTCCCGCGTGGACACGGGGCGTCACCACCGTCACGCCTCGCGTGGTCGACGTGAACCCCCTGTTCTTGCGCAGAACAGGGGGTTTTGTCATTTCTGAGCAGGCACATAGCAACGAGACCACGATCCTCATCGTGGGCCATGGCAGTCGTGATGCGAGCGCAACCGCCGCATTCGAAGCCTTGGTGGCAACGTTTGCGGCAGAGCGTTCTGAGCGCGTACGGCATGCCTACGTCGAGCTTGCGCAGCCACTGCTCGACGATGCCCTCGAGCTTGCTGCGCGCGAGAGCAAGCTTGTGATCTTGGTGCCGCTGTTCTTGTTTACTGCGCCCCAC
>JBKJIA010000473.1:0-19473 GCA_046598735.1 Polyangiales bacterium | reverse complement strand
ATACGCTTGCTCGAACTCCTGGGCAGCCTGCGCAAAGCGGCCGCTGTCGTAGTACGCGGTGCCGAGCCGAAAGTGCACGCGCGCTTCCTCGTCGTTGTTCGGCGACGCTGCCTGGGCTTGGACGCCCGAAGCGTTGAACAGTGCGATGGCCATCAAGAGCAGGCCGGTCCATATCGTCATCCGTACGCGCACAGGGTTATTCTCCTCACTGGCGTCCATGGTAACAGCGACGGCGCCCGGGGTGAAACGGATCGCCGCCCCTGCGTTGCGCCAGCCGCTCAACGCCAAGCTCCACGAAGTTCTCAGGCGTACCCTAGGGCGCGCCGTCTTGGAATGCTTTTGCGAACAGCGGCGTGAGTAGTTTTGCGCCCACCGGAGACAGGTGGTTGGTGTCCTTGTAGAAGAGTAAATATCCGCGCTGCACCTGACACTGCTGGTCGCCGCATAAGATCGGCTCAGACCCTTACGATGCGGATGCGTGCAAAGACGAGCAGCGGCCAGTGCCATAGGTATAGGCCATAAGATACGAGTCCGATGCTCACCGGGACCTTACTACCCAACCAGCGTCCGAGCAGGGTAGGTCCTGAGCCGCCTGCATGGATGACGGCACACGTACCTAATGCGACGATAGCGATGGAAAATAGAACGACCGAAAGTACGGCGACTGCGCGCATGCGACGACAGTACAGCTTCGGGTTAGGAGTGGTGTCAGGTCTGTTCGCGGCATGGCTCGGTGCCCTGCGCTTGCAGCTGCGCAAATAGCGCAAGCCAGCGCTCGCGAATCGCTTCTTTCGAAAAGCGGCGCATATTGTCGCGCCCTGCCTCACCCATGCGGCGCGCTATTGTGGGATTTCGAAGCAGCTCGATTATCAGATCACTCAGGTCGAGGTCGGTATAGGCGAGGTGGCCATCGACGCCATCCGTAATGATCTCGGCAGGGCCGTAGTTGCAGTCGAGGCTAACCACGGGCGTGCCCTCCGACAGTGCCTCCGCGACGCCGAGGCCAAACCCCTCGAAGCGCGACGCGGCCACTACCATCCCTGCGCGACGCAGCACGTCCGCGACCTGCACGGCGTAGCCATTCAACGTCACCACACGGTTTAGCCTAAGACGCGTGATGAGCTGTCTGAGCTCGTGCTCCTGCTCGCCCGCCCCATAGAGCGCGAGCCGAGCGTGCGGAACACGCCGCACCACGCGTTTGAATGCCTTGATAATGCGCGTTAGGCCCTTGGTCTTGTGGTAGCGCGCGATGGCCACCACGAGGGTCGGATCTCGTTCAATGGGTGAACCGGGTTCGAACACGGTGACCGAGTTAGGTATGCAATGGATCTTCTCGCTCTTGCCAAACTGCTGCTCAATGTCTTGGCGCTGCGCTTCGGTCAGTACCGCGAGCGCGTCTGCCTGCGTGAATGTCCGCAAGATGCCGGCGTAGCTATCGCGCAAGTCTGCGCCGTAGCGAAAGGGCGCGACGTAGTGATTGTTGTGAATAGTAAGAATGCGAAAGGTGTGCGGGGCCCTCACGTTGAGCACGGGCACGGCCGACCAAGGCGCATCAGCGATGATGGCGCAAGGAGTCGCGCTTTGCGCAAGCTCGCTCAGCCAATGGGTATAAAGGTTGTTCAAGCTCGAGAAACTGGCCGCTTGCGTGCCATCTGCTTTGAAAAGAGTCACCCCGCTAAGGTCTAAGCCGTTCACCGCATAATGTTTAGTAAGGTAACGGTGCCCGTCTGGGGAGAGGTGTTCTTCGGCAAGTTTCAGGCCGCTGGTCGCATCGGTGACGACGCGTACGCTGCCTTGATCTACGTGCGCCCCCGCGCTCTCCACGCACAGGCCCGCCTTACTGGCCACGCAAACGGGATTCTTGGCGTCCGAAAGCGCGGAGTAATAGGTATATAAATTCAAGACTGGCACGGCGGCGGTCAGCCTGCCCTGCTGCTTGAGCTGCTTCACGGTTACGCCCAAGCCAGGGTTCCAGGCGAACGTGGCAATGCTCGCTTCGATGCCCACTTCGCGAAACATGCGACCGCGGTTCATCATCACCCGCGTGATGCCTCCCGCGCTCGTGGAGAGGTTGTGCATCGTCATGAGCACTTGTTTCATAGCTCCGGGTCCCTGTCTGCAACGTGGCGGTGCGAGCGGCTGAAGGTGTTGGCCAAACCATGATCCAGCGGCGCAAATGGCGACGTTTGGAGGCGCCTAAGATAGCCGCGAAGACCGACGCTGCCGGCAAGCTTGAGCTCACGCCGGGGTGAAAAGAGCCCACAAGGCAGATTTTGCGCTAAGAACAGCCGGTGCTCACACTCCCCCCTGATTGGCCCACGGGCCTGGTCCGCTCGCCGCGTGTCTTTCTATTGTGCCTTACGCTGTGTTTCAGCCCGCTCAGTACGGGCTGCGACGAGCAGCCTGCCTGCGCCAAGCACAAGGCCAAGGTCGAGTCCTGCAACCGCGTCTTCAACGTGGATATTTGCGCTACCCCCGACGGGCGCTGCTCCGTTGCGTGTTACGCCAAGGCAAGCTGCGATGAGCTAGACGCCATCGACAACGGCGCTGACTATCCAGCCTGGCTCGTGCAGTGCGTGGCGCCATGCAGCAAGGAGTTCACCTGCGCTGACGGCGACACGATCCAAGATTGGTGGCGCTGCGACGGGTCCGCAGATTGCGTAGACGGCAGCGACGAACGCAGCTGCAAGTACTTTGAGTGCAAGAGCGGGCAGCTGGTGCGCGCCACGGCCAAGTGTGATGGTTATGCCCAGTGCAGCGACGGCTCTGACGAGCCCGAGGAGACTTGCAGCTATGAGGAGTAAGATCGCGTACCTGAGTATTGGGCTGAACCTAAGCCTGCTCGCAGTCGGCTGTGTTGACGAAAAGAGCGCCTCGATTGGAGAGTGCGATCTTGAGCGCTGTTCCGATCCATGTTTGGAGCTTGCCGGTTCCGACTGCGACATCCTCGTTGAGTCATGTCAGCAACGAATCTTTGATGCTGTCAGCTGCGTGCGAGGTGGCGGCGGAGAGCTACCTGTGATTCGCACCCTTACCGAAGACGAAGTGCGCGAGGAACGGGCGCCGGACGATGCCGGAGCTCCAGCAGACGATGGCGGCGATGGCGGCGATGGCGGTGATGGCGGCACGCAGGAACCCACATCTGAAAGCCCGCACTCCTTTTACAAGGATAGCGCTCTGCGTCTCCTTGGGTTGCGCGTGCCCGTATCATCTCGCGATTCAGTCGACAGTACTGGCGGCTATTACAGTCCAAGCGACAGTCGCATTACGCTAATCGATCGCGGGGCCCCTCAAGACAGTGCCTCGTCCCAAATGACGCTTGCCCACGAGTTCGTGCACGCGCTGCAGGATCAGTACATGGGGTTTTGGGAGATCTCCCGCATCACGGGAGACTCCACAGACGGCGACCTGGCATTCGGTTGCTTGGTGGAGGGAGAAGCGGAGGTCTACAAAGAGCTTGCGTGGGCTCTGCTGCGTGGCCTCACGATCGACCAAGAGTACGTGGCTGCAGCGCTCGAGAGTCGCCTCAAGTATGCCCGTGATCAGGTGGTGACTGCGGATTCACCTTACGATCAGCTGTGGATTCTGCGTTATCCCGTGGGTGCACGCTACCTTACCGATGCGTGGCTCGCAGGTGGCAACTGGGCCATCCAATCTCTGTTCGAGGCGCCTCCCGTTTCTACCCTGTATTGGATGCGCGGCTTCGCGGATGCTCATGAACGCACCAAGCCCCTTACAGACATCCTGGCATGCAACCTGGCTGAAACTCCAAAAGGGTTCGCACGAACATGGAGCGATACGCTGGGGGCCTTCACCCTCTTCGCCTTCTTAGGGCATAACCTTATGGACGATGGGGTGTATCAGACCGAGCTAAGTTGGGAGCGCTCGCTGGCTTGGCGTCAAGATCACTTGGAAGTGTTCGCGGGGCCGAACGGCGAAACCGCGTTGTCGTGGCGCATCCGCTTTGCAAACGGCGACGTTGCCCAAGACGTTGCAGAAGACCTGCGCGCGAACAAATCCCTGCGGCTGCAGGTGAAGCAGCATGGCGAAGAGATCGAGATCTTTACGAGCGATTCGCCCGCGCTGCTCGGCGCTTGGCGTGGCACGAACCCAAAGCATTGCCCAACCGAAGACTGAAGTGCTTGCGCGTTCGTGCCCGGCGTGGTCACGCTAAAAGCACATGTCGCGCTGCCTGGTCACACTTCCGCTCCTGGTCGCTGCGTGGTTAGCGGTCATTCCTGCGCCCCCTTTTGCGACGTTCGCGCGTGCGGACGCCGGGCGAATCATCGAAGCAAACCTTACCTCGGGCCCTCATCCACCACGTGATGCGCCGGATGTGATCGTCCATGTGCCGTCAGGTTACGATGCCAGCAAACCCCTCGACTTGGTGGTGTTCTTACATGGTTTCGACGGCTGCGCGCGCGCGCTCGTGGCAGCCGAGCCCACACCATGTCGCAAGGGCGAACCACCCCATCGCGTCTGGAACCTGGCGGGTCTGCACGAAGCTGCACATACCAACACGCTCCTGATCGTGCCGCAGCTCGCCTACCTTGCGCGCAGCGCCAGCGGGCATCGCTTTCGGAAGCCAGCCGCGTTCGATGCAATGCTGTATGAGTTGCTGACAGACAAGTTAGTTGACGTTCTTGGCAGGCGTGAGCTGGCCGACATTCACTCGGTCACCTTAGTCGCCCACAGCGCAGGGTATGGTGCCGCCACTGCCATCCTCTCTGATTCCGAGCGCAGCATGGATATCGGTGCAGTGGTGCTACTCGATGCGCTCTATGCGGGCTGGCACGTGTTTGCTGGCTGGATGAAGCAGGACCCAACGCATCGCATCATCTCGCTCTACAGCGCACAAGCAGGCACCACGGCGGGCAACCGTAAGCTGCTCGCTGCGCTTGGCCGGCTTGGTCGCGCGGATGTGTTGCGCGAGCTGCACGGCTCCCTTGCGGGCGCGCTGCGTACTCATACGCGCATCGTTGCCCGTGTACCCACGGCTCACGGCGACATGCCACGAGCCCACTTTGCCGAAGTGCTGCGCGGTCTCACGACAGTGGCCACCAAACCATAGCCCAGCAGCCGGCCGCGCATGTCACTTGACGCGGATTTCGTCCACCCGTTCGGCCAGCTCGTCGATCGACCAGTGCCCAAGATCGCGCGGCGTGACGCGCGGCGATTCGCACATCTTATATTCAAAGACGCGATTGCCTTCGACGCCAAACACCATGCCGGAAATCTGCGCGGCCTTGTCCGATGCCAAGAACGCGCCCACATCGGCGATGAACTCGGGTGCAAGGTCATCCTTACTCTTCTCGTCCTTGTTCACCCACGTAAGGTCTTCGGTCATGCGCGTGACGGCCACCGGGGCTATCGCATTGACCGTGATCTTATTCTTAGCGAACCATTCCAGGTGAGCCACGCGGGTAAGCCCGTAGATACCCGCCTTAGCCGCCCCGTAATTCGCCTGGCCGAAGTTGCCGATCAGGCCCGATACGCTCGAGGTATTGATGATGCGCCCGCCTTCGTTCTGCTCGATCATCTGCAGGCCGGCAGCTTGCGTGCCGAGAAAGCTGCCGCGCAAATGCACGGAGATCACGAGGTCGAATTCGTCGACACTCATCTTACGTAAGGTTTTGTCCCGCAGGATTCCCGCGTTATTGACCATGATATCGAGCCGTCCGTAAGTCTTTACGGCGAGCTTGACCATGTCCTTGACGTCGTCCGCTGAGGTGACATTGCCCGCGTGTGCGATGGCCTGACCACCCAGCTTGACGATTTCGTCCACTACAGACTGCGCAGGCCCTGCATTCTTGCCCGCGCCATGCCGATCACCGCCCAGGTCATTGACGACGACTTTCGCGCCCTCCCCAGAAAGCCTAAGCGCGTGTGCGCGACCGATGCCGCCACCTGCGCCTGTGACGATTGCGACTTTGCCGTCGAGTGCTCCCATGATCGTTCTCCTTTTTCGCGTCGAGGTGTAGGGCAGGGCGCAGGCCACGTCCAACTCGTGTGAGGAGCGCCGCGGCCTTACCGTGCGCGTTCAGCTACTCCTATTCGCCAAAGCGTTCCTGGATCCAGGGTAGTACGCGATCCATCAGCGCCCCCACATCCGGTGCGTCCTTCTGGCCGAAATCAGGCTCAAAGTAGTGACGCGCGTTCGCAAGCTCCAGGAAGGTCTTGTCCTTGGCGGCCACGGCTTCAAAAATCGGCTTGGCGTCGGTGCTGGGATAGATCTCGCGATCGCGACCGGCATTGACCACCAACGTTGGTTCGTCAATTTGCTTGACGTTGTCCACCAAGTCGCCATGGCTCGATACGCCGGACCAAGTCGACAGCCAAGCGTGCGGCGTAGCGATGCGACCAAAGCCCAACAGTTGTACGTTCATCAAATCCGGTCGCTCACTGAGCAGGGAACCATACTCGCGCGCGGAGGGATCGAGCTTGTTGTCCGTGTAATTCGGGTTCGCCATCGTGCGGTGAATGACCATCACTTGTTGGAAGTACTTACGGCGTTCCACATCCTGTTGCTTGCTAGCGGGCCACTTCTTGAAGGAGTCGCTCGCCGCACTCTCTCTCGCGCGTTCCGCATCGCCGATGTGCTCGCGTGCAATGGCATCGATGCGTCTGACGCGCGCAATCTGTGCCGCCCGATAGCGCGCGACGAACTCAGGCGTGTACTCGCTCCAAGTCGGCGCGGGGCGAAAGCCGTTTTCCGCTGCGTACATATCGAGACTTAGATCGGTCGCCAGCGGCTTGTGCTCATCGCCCACCGAAGCGTCGATGCATTGGTTCATAATGTGCCCTTCGCCGCGATGCGCGGACAAGTATACCAAGCCATCGGCAGGAACCAGGTCGGCCGTCTGCAGCTTAGTAAGTAATCCACCGGGGGTGGTCAGTAAGCGCTCTTTCGCGGGTTTTTTGGCTTGCGCTTGAAAGAACGCGTTGAGCGAGCCGCCGCCGGAGTTGCCGATCAAAATGACCTTGTCGGCGCCGCGATGATTCTTGAGAAACCTTACGCATGCTGCGACATCGAGGATGATGTCTTCATGGATGGTATCGGTGTCATTATTCGGATTGCGTGTATTTGCACCCAAGCAGCCAATGCCCGCAGCCAACAAACGCGGAAAGGTATAGTGGCGCGTAAAATCCACACGCGGGTGCATACATACCACTGCCACGCGCGGCTTAGGGTTCCCCTTGGGCGTCCAGTACAAGCCGGAAAACTCGCGAAAGTCTGCTGCCTTCAGGATCAAAGGATCCACGTCGGCTTCGGGCTTCTTCTTGAAGTTGTAGGGCGCGCCGCCCCAGTACGTCTTTGCAACCAGTGTCAACGTATCCCCCTCAAGTGAACTGACCAAACGGTGAATACGCGTTTGCCGCGCTTCTAGCAAGGGGGCACGCGACGTACCGGCAGCCGAGCTTGGGCTAAGCTTCCGACATGGCATTTGATTACCCCGCACTCGTAGGTCGCCACGTGAAGCTTGAGCCGATGCGTTTGGCGCATGTTCCGGCCCTGTGGCGGGCGGCGCAGGACCTGGGGGACACGGGTCGCTTCACGACCGTGCCCGACAGCGAGGGCGCCACGCTGCACTACGTGAGCGATGCCCTGGCTCTACATGAAAACAACGCGGCTTACCCTTTCACGGTCATCGCTTTGGCATCCAACGAGGTCGTGGGTAGCACGCGCCTTGCGACGTTTGATTGGTGGGCCTGGGGTAAGCAAACCAGGCCCGAGCGCCCGGGCCCAGACGCCCTCGAGATCGGCTGGACTTGGCTCGTCCGGCGGGCGCAACGAACCCCCATCAACACCGAGGCCAAGTGGCTTTTGCTGAGTTATGCCTTCGAGACGATGCACGTCGAGCGGGTGATGTTGAAAACGGATGCGCGCAATCTGCGTTCACGCGCGGCCATCGAGCGCATTGGGGCAAGCTTCGAGGGCGAGCTGCGTTGCCATGGTCCCGCGGCCGACGGTGGGGTGCGCGATACGGCGATGTTCTCCATCGTGGCGCGCGAGTGGAGCCAGGTGAAGGCAGCGTTGCAAGCTAAGCTCGATCGCAGCTAAGACAGCTAAGGCATCGCGCCCGATGCCTTAGCTTACCTTTTTGGTTCGCTTGCGATGCGTGTGGTGTTGCTGGTGTTTAGTGCGGTGACCGAGCCGCGCACTTCCACGGCTTTGTTGGTGCGGGGCACAAGCTCGATCCAGCGCGTGCTGCCCGGCTCCAGGTGAAAGCCGCTATCGCGCGGCGTGTGATCATCCACGTCCAAGCACACGTGTTGTGCAAAGCGACGCGTGCTGACGTGGATGCCGGGCCGTCCCGCTTGGGTGGCCGCCACTGCCGTCAATCCAAGGTCAGGTTCCACGGCTCGTCCGCGCCCCAGGGGCAAATGAAAGGCTCGCGCCAACACGTGGTCCGCGCTCGCTAGGCTTGCCGCGATAAGGTCATGTCCCGCCGGGCCAAAACGGTAACTAAACCCGCTGTCGGCAAAACGTCCCAACAGCCGCTCTACAGGATGGGCCGATACGGAGCGAGCAAGTAGTGTAAGGGGATGATCGGCCTGCGCCACGACGACCTCACCTTCTCGATATAAGGTGACTCGCAAGTTCGCGGTAATAGGCAGCGCGCTCTCGTTGATCGCGTGCAGCACGATGCCGTTGACGCCTTCGTCCGTGCAGTGCAGCGACACAGGCTGAAGTGCGCGCGCCAGACCGTAATAGGCAGACTTGGGTAGACCGCGCGAGTCGATCACGCCCCAGCCCGCGCCTTCCCAAAAATCCTTGAGCCAAAACACGAGCGCACCACGACAGCGCGAGCCTTCGCGTCGCCATTCGGCGAAGGTTGCTTCCATGACCTCTGCGACCGCCGCACGACCCAGCGCGAGGTAACGTTCCGGATCGCTATAACGTAAGGTATGGGGATCGACGGCGAATAACGTGCGCACGTAGTGATCGCGTACATCCTCGAAGTCCCAGGCCGCGCCGCGATCGCGCGGTACCCGTTCCTTCCAGCGCGGATGATGCTGAGGCATTTCGAGGTCACCCAAGAAGCCTTCGAGCGTGGCGCGCTCCGGCACGTTGGCGAACGCCAAGCATTCCGTGGCAAAACGAACGTCGGCTCGGCGCGCATCTTCGAGCGGGCGCAAATAGGCACCCACGCCGTAGTAATGTCCGATGCCTTCATTCACATAGAACGGAAGCTCTCCACCCCAGGGCGAAGATGGAAAGTAAGGTATGCCTGGCGCAAGATCACGCGAAATCGCCGGCAGAAGCTCGTCAAAAAGCGGGCCCGTCCACAATTCGCGCGGCATGCCTAACATGGCGGCCTGCTGCGCCACTTCGCTACCGCCGCACAACACCGTCAGACTTGGGCGCGCACCGATGCGCCGTAGTACCTCGCGCGCTTCCTGCTCTACCTGACTGCGAAACTCCGCATCTGCGACGGGATAGTCCATGTTCGCAAACATGAAATCCTGAAACACCAGGATGCCCAGCTCGTCGCACAGCTCGTAGAACGCGTCGCTTTCGTAGCTGGTGGTGCCGCCGATACGCAGCATGTTCATGCCGGCCGCGCGTACAAGCAGTAAGGTCGCGCGCAGCTTGTCGCTGTCCGCACCAAGGCTAAGCACATCGTCCGTTGTCCAGCATGCGCCGCGACAGAAGACGGGCGTGTCGTTGATGACGATGCCAAATCCACGTCCATCGCAGTCGAGATCGGCACGCAAGCTACGAAACGCTACCTGGCCGAGCTCGATCTCAACGCCGCCATCGAGCACGAGTGTGCAGCGACTGCGCGGCTGCTCGCCATGCGTGTGGGGCCACCACAGGGCGATGCTGTCGAGGCGTACGGAGCCATGAAAACGAGCCTTGTCGGCTTCAACCTGGCTGTTTAGCGTGAGCTCGGCCGCGCCTGCCGCACCCTCAATACGTAAGGTGGCGCGTGCGGGCAAGGGGCGAGTGCCCACCGCAGAAAGGGTAAGGTCTAGCTCGACCAGTCCCTTTTCGTCCTCGATGCGCGTGCGTAGCGATGCTGCATTGAGATGTAGATCGGGCCGCGATTCGAGCCGCGCTTCACGGTAAGGTCCGACCGGCACGATGCGCGGACAAAAGCCCGGCGTGCGGCCGATCAAACTGGTACGCACCCATCGCAGCTGCTGCTGCTCTACGATGCGCGTCCGCCAACGGGGCCGCGGCCGTCGTGCAGCCAAGCGCGACGCTAGCGAACGAAAGCAAAGCGTCAGCTCGCTGCCGGCGCGCAGGCACGCTGTGACATCGACTGAATGGGTGACGAACATGTTGCTCGTGCTCAGCACGCGTTCGCCATCGAGCCAAACCTCCGCGAAGGTGGCAAGCCCCTCGAACACGAGCACCTGGTCGCCTGGCGGTAACAGGTCTGGCAAGCGACAGCGTAACCAATGATCTTGACCATCGAGCTCAGGCGGCGTGGACCAGGCGAGCTTACCCACGCGATCCAGCGCTTGTGCCACCGTGCCTGGACACCCTAGCTGCAGCGCGCCTTCCCAGCTTACGTCGGCTGGCACCGCATCATGATCACTGCCCGTGCTCACCAACTCGAAGCGTTCGAGCGCGGAGTAGACGTGGGAGCTGACGATTGGAGCGCGCGCCATGCCGCACTATGCCTTTAGGCGCGTATCGAGCGAGTCCATGCCATGTTGCCAGGCTTGTTCCATGGCATCGAGCATAGGCGCAAAGTCGACGGCCCGCTTGAGCACCACCGCGCGCGCAGCTTTGAACTGTAAGGTTTTCGATTGCGTGCCGATCACTTCGAAGGCTTTGGCCGCCTCTTCGAAACCTGACTGTTCGTGGGCGGTCAGCCACTGCATGTACGAGCTTGCCAGCTCAAAGCACGCACCGCACTGGCGCAGCGTCGCAAACGAATACTGATGAAAGACTTCCTGGGCTTCACCGCTCAACCAGGTGATGTCCGCGCCAAAACGCTCGCGAAAGCGTGTGAAGGGATTGCTGGCAGGTCGGCGCGCAAGCTGCTTACGCAAGAGCCCAAGCGAGCGCTGCACAAGCTCCGCCTGCAGCATACCCGGGTTGACCTGCAGCTTGGCGAACTCGGTATAAGGTACGAGCTCATCCGCACGCTTTTCGCGCTCAAGACCAAACAATGCCGTGAAGTCATCGCCGGACAGGCTGAAGTAGCCCGCGTTGTGAAAGTAACCAAGCGTGCGTGCATCGCGATCGATGCTCTGAATGCCGACAGTGCTCTTGGTATGTGCCAAGCGATAGCTGACGCCTGCTGTATCGGGCAGAAAGAACGCGTCCATTTCCACGAGCACCACGCGCTTACGTGACACTTGCTCGATCACGTGATCGAGTAGGTTGCGCCAGATGTTGAGCTCTTGAACGTCGACGCCGTACAGCTCGAGCAAGTCGCCCGTGGGCGGCTTGAAGAACAACCACTGATCGCCTTCGAAATCGAGACCCAACGTAAATGGTAAGACCGCCGTAGGGTCGTAGCCGAATGCGTGCAACACCTCGATCCAAAGATCGGCGTAGCAGTTCGTCTCCATCCAGGCGCGTTCCCCCCGATGCAGCGCATGCGCTTCATAACGCTGTGCATCGAGCGGTAGGATTTCAGTCTTCACGGCCAGAGCTTCTCTCGTACACCCTTGGGCCAACCCTTGGGATCCAGACCATGGGTCTTGAGCAGCGCGAGCGCCACGCGTTCCATGCCGAAACCCACGCAGCCGGTGTGGGCGACCGCGTTGTTCACCTGAATCTCATACAGCCCACCGAAGAGGTCCTGGTGGTAGTTGAACGAGAGCACGGCGGTCGGGTTGTCTTCCGAGGTGATCGGTACAACCAGCTCGTACTTGAGCTCTTGCTCACGCTGATTGGCCGCAAGCATGCGCCCGGTACGGCCAAAGAAGGGATCGTTGGCGAGCGCGATGTGCACGTTCAGCTCGAGCGCCTGCATCATCGCAAGCCCGCGATCGAGCCAGCCAGAGCGCCACGACTGCACATGCTCAGGTTGCCCCACGCGCACGTATTCGCGCATGCGAAACATCTGCATCCGTGCGGGATCGATCGAAGGCTCATGCCGGAAACAGTAAGAGAACACGTCCATCAGACGCCCCTCGGCCGGCTGGTTGCCGCGTAGGGTGGGGTAGAGCGGGTAACAACCAGCGGGCGTGAGCACCACGTCGGTCATCTTCTGATGCTCGGCCCAATCCTTACCATCATCGAGGGCTTGGATGAGCGCAATGTGCGCCTTCTGGTCGCCCTCGAAGCTGTGGATGGTGCCCGCGAGCTGCGGCATGTTCTTGAGGTAACCGCTGGTCTGAAAATGCTTACGGTTCAAGACCGGCGGAAAGCGCACCGCGGTGGGATTGTCAGGCGCGCCCTGGCGCGTGATGTACTGATCGAAGCGCTCCACGATCTCTTCAAACAGCGCGCTGCGCCCGTACACACCCGGGATGCCGCAATCGATCAGGAGGCCTGCTTCGAATAGCTCATTGAGATACTTCTGCTGGGCTTCGGTTCCGCTGTCCATGATCAGTCTTCCTTGCTTACGAGCAAAAGCGATGCGTTCGTTCCGTACAGACGATCATTCAGAATCATCACGCCGGCCCCGAAAGCGTCGCGCAAATGGCGGCCCAAAGAGTAAGGCGTGTCGTTGCGATAGGCACTGATGCCGCATACGGCCATGGCCTTGGACACGATCGGTACGATCTGTTCGGCCGTGGAAATCTTGAGGTTATTCATGCGAATCTGGAAGCCCAACCCCGCCAGCGCATCGTGGTCGTCGTAGCGCTGGCCATACTCGAACATGCCTTCGCGTATCGAGCCACGCAGGGCATGCAGCTGGCTCACGAGCTCCGCAGCACGCATGGCATTGGGCGGCACCGTGCCGGGCGTCTTACGCGCTTCTGCACGCACGTACTTACGCGCAATGGATACGGCCGAAGTAGCGATACCAAGCCATACGTGCGTCCACAGCACGTGGGAAATAGGATGCATCGTCTGCTCGGACACGTCGGCAAACGGTAAGGGTACGATATGGTCGAGCGCGGCGCGCGACTTGAGAATGAAGCCAAAGCTGCACGTGCCGCGCATGCCCAAGGTGTCCCAGTCGCCGATGCGCTGCAGCGTGTATTCGTCCTTTTTGACGAGCGCGATCACCTGATCGCTGGGTACGGCATCGGGCGCGCGGCGTGCGGTGATCAAGATGTCGTCGGTTGCTTCACCGTAGGAGATGACAGACGCTTGCTTGGTCAGGTCGAAGTGCGTTTCGTCGCGCTCGATCGCGCATTTGCTGCTGCGCACATCCCCGCCGACGCCGAGCTCGCTCGTGGCCGATGCGATCAATCGTTGATCCTTGGCGCACTCAGTAAGGTAGCTGCGAAAGAAAGCCGAGGCGCCGGCATGCCGCACGATACACAGCACCTGAATCTGGTGCATGGCGAACACCATGCCCGTGGTCGCGCACGACTGGGCAAGGATGCTGCAGATACCGGAAAGCTCGGCGACACTCGCGCCTTCACCGCCCAGCTCTCTTGCAATGGCTACGCCCAGCAAACGCTCCGTGCGCATGGCGGCCAGTGCTTCGCTCGGAAAACGGGCCAACTTATCGACGTCGAGCGCATGCTTGGCTGCGACCTCCGCTGCGCGTCGCGCGCGCTCCATCAGCTCTTCGCGCACGCTCAGGAATGGTTGCTGGTTCATATTTTCTTCACTCACTCGGCCGCACCCGTTAGCTCCGACACCGCGGCGTGGATCGATGCGATGCTCTCAAAGGAACGACGCTTGAGCATACGCTCAGGGAACTCGACCCCGAAGTGTTCCTCCAGCGCGATCATCAAGTTGACGGTCGCATGGGAGGTAAGACCGGCTGCGTAAAGATCGGCTTCGTCGGTCAGGTTGGTTGCGTCTGTTCCAAGGCGTGCGTGCTGGCGCAGAATATCGCGTATCTGGTTCTTCATGTTTGGCCTGGGCGGGTCTCTGGGAGTGGGCTCTTTTGCTTGGTGCGGGGAGAAATACAAAAGGCACCCGAGTGTAGCATTCCAGTTTCCCACCAAGCTACGCAATGCAGTGGCGGATCCATGCATTGCTGTGCGATTGAAACATGTTCTAGTATGGAAGAATGCGTCTCGTTCGTTTCACGGCTCTCGGCAACAGCTTGCACAGCTTTGATCGGCTGCCCGACGGCGTACAAATCGAGAACGTAGTGCTGTGCGCCGAGGACGGTGGCGAATCCCAAGGCGTCCTTTATTCGCGCCACGCACACACTGGCAAACGCGAGCGCAGCGTCGTTTGCTTCATGCATCCGCGTGGTGACCAGTCGCGCCATTGGGCCATGCCTGCCTTACTCGAGGCAGGGTTCGCGGTCTTTGGCCAGGCCGGGCGCTATCTCCTCAACGATTCAGACTTTGTCTATGAGCATGTGCTCGCGGACATCGCGGCCGCCTGCGTCCATTTGCGTGATCGCGGCTACGAACATGTGATCGCGGTGGGCAATAGCGGCGGCGGTACGTTGTTCGCGCTCTATCAAGCGCAAGCGCTCACACCGCCTCAAGAACGTCTTGCGGATACAGCGGCCGGCGACGCGTGTGCGCTGCGCACGCTTACGATGCCTGCGTTCAGCGGCATGGTGCATCTCGCAACGCACCTCGGTCAGGGCAAGCTGATGCTCGACAACATCGATCCCTCGGTGGTCGACGAATCCGACCCGCTCAGCTGCGATGCCAGTCTCGATATGTATGACGCGCGCAACGGCTATCGCGTTCCCCCTGAGCCTTCGCACTACGAACCTGACTTTCTCGCCCGCTATCGCGTGGCGCAATCTGGGCGCGTCGCACGCATCGACAACATCGCGCGCGCGATGATCGCCGAGAACCGACGCTTTCAAACCCTGCTCGGAACGCCGGACGCCGCACGTATTTCGGGCGCCGAGCGTCAGCTCATGGAACGTCGCGCCTACGCCGGACAGTACATTCAAGTACATCGCACCCAGGCCAATCCGGCGTTGCTCGACCTGAGTCTCTTGCCCAATCAGCGTCAGATCGGCAGCTTTTACTCCGAGCGACCTGACGTTTGTAATTACTTCGCCGTGGGCTTTGGCAAATGGCAGACGGCGCGCGCCTGGCTCTCCACGTGGTCCGTCCATGCATCGCGCGCATCGACACTGGCTTGTCTGCCCCGCATCAACGTGCCGACGTTGGTGATCGCCTTCACCGGCGACAACATGATCTTCCCCGGCGAACTCGAACAGATTTACGAGCACTCACCCGCATCCGACAAAACGATGCGCTACGTCGAAGGCGACCACTTCGGACGTCCACTCGAGGGCCGTGCAGATCACGGCGGGCGCGTCGAGGTAGGTCGCATCCTGGCCGCGTGGTTGCGTGCCCGTTTCTAAAGATTGCGCGAAAGCTTTGGCATTTTCGTGCTTGATCTCGACGACTGAAACGTGTTCTATTTTCGTGCGTGGGCCACAATTTCTGCGCGAGCAAGCCGTTTCAAAGCTCACTAAGTGAATGATGCGGCACTATGAAAAGCCTGAGAATTGGGGGATGCCAACAGTGCGGCGAACGTTCGTCTCCGGTATAGATAGGGCGCGTTCTAGTGGCACTTGAGGTGACGTAAATGGCTCCTGATCGAACGGGTGATGCAGCGGTTGCAGACAGGGACCTCCAGGGCTTTCCGCCCGAGATGGAGGAGCGTTCGCGTCGCATCTTGGAGATCGCAGTGGAGCTCGCCGAAGAAGGTGGCTTTGAAGCGGTTCGTCAGCGCGATGTGGCTGCGCGTGCCGGCGTTGCGCTCGGCACGCTTTACAAACGCTTTCCCAGCAAGGAAGGCATCCTCGTCGCTGCGCTCGAGATGGAGACCGAGAAGATGATGCGTCGTTTGGCGCAGCAACCCATCACCGGTGACACGGCCGAAGAGCGCGTGGGCAATCTGTTTCGCACCATCACGCGCGGCATGTGCCGTAAGCCCAATCTTGCCAAGGCATTGATCAAAGCGCTTACGTCGGGCGAAGCAGACCTTACTGAGAAGGTCGCCGGCTATCACACGCGTCTCAAAGAAGTCATCGCGCGCACGTTGTGCAGCGCGGATGGTAGCGTGGCGCCCAGCGAGCTCGAGCTCGAGCTGGCGTTCACGCTGCAGCAGATCTGGTTTGCAGCCATCGTTGGTTGGATGGGTGGTCTGCACAATCAAAACGTGATCGTCGATCGCGTGACGATGGCCGCGGATTGGATGCTGCGCGGCATCAAAGCCCCCAAAACCTGAGGGGCATTTTGGAGACACTATGAGCGAGCGTCGCTTTCCATTTCCTGCCTATCCAGATGGTTGGTTTCGCGTCGGTTACACAGCCGAGCTCGCTGCCGGTGAAGTCAAGCCGCTTTCCTATTTGGGGCGAGAGTTCGTGCTGTTCCGGGCCGAATCGGGCAAGCCGGCGCTGCTCGATGCTTACTGTCCGCACTTAGGTGCCCATTTGGGGTACGGCGGTAAGGTCAAGGACGAGAACATCGAGTGCCCTTTCCATGCTTGGCAGATCGATACCGAAGGCCAGGCTAAGGTCGTACCTTATGCGACCAAGATCCCGCCACGCGCCTGCGTGAAGGCTTGGGATATTCGCGAGAAGAACGGGCAGATCTACGTCTGGCATCATGCCGCGGGCGCAGCGCCTAAGTGGGAGCTTCCCGATCTAGCCGAGGTTGGCAATCCCGAGTGGACCGACCTGTATCGCCGCACTTGGAAGATCAAGACGCGCAATCAAGAAATGGCCGAAAACGCCGTCGATACCGCACATTTTCGCTACCTGCACGGCACCACGAACATGCCCGATGCCGTGGCCGAAACGCAGGGTCACCTGTTTATCTCGCGTGCGAACAACGACATGACCACGCCGCGCGGTGGCGTGCAGGGCTCGATCGTCGTCAACTCGCATGGTTTTGGTTTCACCACTACACGTTTCACCGGCATCGTGGAAACCTTACTCCTGACGACCGTGACGCCGCTCGATGAAGACTTCGTCGACGTGCACTTCAATTTCACCGTCAAAAAGATCAACGGCGACACGAGCATGGCCAAGGGCGTTGGGCGCGCCTTTGTGCACGAGGTCGCACGGCAGCTCGAACAGGACATTCCTGTTTGGGAGAACAAGATCTTCTTGCAGCGTCCTCTCATCTGTGACGGCGACGGTCCCATCGGCCTGTTCCGCAGCTGGGCGCGCCAGTTCTATTCCGGCATCGATCAGCAACAGGCTGCCGAATAGCCGAATAAGCTAGGCGCTATTTCGAAGGGGAAACAGTGCGTGCGATGATCCCAGCCACAGCGCACGCGACGCCTGCACCGACTAGTAATGGATTGGGCGCTGTCTCCGTGATCGCGAAGATGGCGCCCGCGGCAAGCGTAAGGCCCCCCATCGCCATCAAACCCGTTGCAAACATGTCTGCAGGCTCGGCCCCGCGCGCGTCTTCCCGAGCATCTGCCGGCATACTGTCGTGATCGCTATCGTTTTGCGCAAGCAGCGCGCCGTTGATGCGTGCAGCGGCCATCTCGGTGGTCTCATCGTCGAGCTCGACGAACACACGCCCCTCGTCGTCACCCAGGTCGATCGCGAGCGTGCGTGTGGGATTGCGCGTGGTGGGGATAAGCTGGCCCTCGTAGGCCGAGACGCCACTCATCCACAGCTCTTGGCGCGCCAGCCAATGCAGCATCATGTCCGGCAAACGTGGATGCGGATCCACGCTCCTGATCTGGTCGAGCGGCAGCTTCTGGGGCTTTTCCCCGAGCAACGCGCGCTCGAGCCACCCGACTCGAATCTCTACGTACCCCTGCTTGAGCAAAATCTTCGACATAACACCCCCCCCAACCGCGCCGTGCTTTCGATCCCGTCCTCCCGGGTCACACCGAGTGCGCCCTGAGCTCAGATTTACGCTTATCTACGCTTTGATCTCAAGTCTGAACTGACTCGCTCAAGTCAGGCTAGGCGAGGCGCCGTGCGTTTTATCCCGCGGATCCGGGGGGTTGTGCGGATCGCTACTGGCCAGGATTTCATTCTTGCAAGAGCAGCCAGTCTGCCGATTTCTTGATTCTTCGGGCGATTCGCGCGTGGTAGCGTCGACAGATAACAGTGTTTACCGAGGTGGGGTGATGGGGTCTGAGCTGCGCGAGCGATGGGGGCTGCAAGCGATCTGGGACGCCTGGGCCGTGCGCGGCATCGTCGGCGGCATGGAGTATCTCGTGCCTCAAACGCTGATGCCCGTGCTGCGTCTGGTGAGCGGTGATCCCGTCGCCGCAGATCATGCCTACGCAGCGGTGCTCGCTCAGCGCGAAGCTGTCGGACGTTTCGATTCGCCGCGTGAACGTTGGCGCAAAGGGTATGGGCAGTTTGTGCGCGAGCTCGAATGGGTAAGCCAAGAGCTCAAGAAGCATTTGTCAGATGAAGAGTATCAGGCGCTCGTCAGTGGCGCGGTGGCGCGAGCCATCGAGCACTGGGCAGGCGCGCTCAAACCCAAGTTCGTACAGCTATTCGCCGACAAACCAGGCGTAAGTAAGAAGCACGGCTCAGCCCGCGTGAAGGCACTAGAGCGTAAGGTCACCAAATTCATTTCCGAAAACATGTTCAAGCACTTCAACGCCGTGAGCTTCCTGGTGGGCCCGATGCAGATCCGTCAGATGGACATGGAGGCGGGCTACATCGAGGCTTACATTCCAGAGTGTGCGATGCATACGGTGGTAGGAACGGGCAAGCCCCAAGAACAAGCCTGCCTGGTGAGCTGCAAAGGCGGTACCGAGCTTGCCTTTGGCAAAGACTCCCCCCTGCGCATCGAGCTAGAGCCACATTTGCCCGGCCTTTCATGCACCATGCGCGCGTCCTGGGATGTGGCGGCTCTACGTGCGGGCAGGGCCCCCAAGGCACCTGAGCATTTCGTACCCGAGGCGCAGTTGCTCAAGAAAAGCGCAAAGCTGCGCGTGGTCTCGAACGCGAACTAAGGCTTACGGTCGCGTCCCACTACTCGCCGATGCGAACGCTGCGCTCGCTGAGCATGCGACCGATCTCGGCTAGATGCTCAGGTGCGCTCCCCAAGCTGAGCTCGAGTGCCTTGGACCATTTGTAGTAGCGGTGGAGTGGGTAATCCACGTCGTAGCCCATACCGCCGTGCAGATGTTGGGCGGTGAAGGTGACGCGATACCCGCAGTCGGCGGCCTGAAATTTGGCGACCGAACACGCCAGATCTGAATCGCGACCGGCATCGAGTAAATAGGCCGCTTGCTGCATGCTGAGCCGAATCGCTTCCACATCGATGTAGGCATCGGCTGCGCGCTGACGCACGGCCTGAAAGCTGCCAATCGCGACGCCAAATTGCTTACGTTCCGTCGTGTAGCGTGCCGTGATCTCGAGCGCTTTTTCTGCCACGCCGAGCTCGATCGCACAAGCACACGCGATGCTGGCATTAACGACCCACGACCATGCGCTGGCACCTGTGTGCCCCTGCGCC
>JBKJIA010000453.1:0-12189 GCA_046598735.1 Polyangiales bacterium | reverse complement strand
TGCACCGTTGATGCAGATGACGCCCGAGCCACGCGGACCACGCAGGGCGTAGGTCATCAGGCGAGTGCCACGCGTGACGTTCCAGATGTGGACCGCTTCGTTCTCGAAGATGTCTGCGGCCTCGAGGAGGTCCGTGTCTATGGTGACGCTGCCTTCGTACTCCAAGTCCGCGTGTGTGACGGTTGCGCGATGGATCTTGGACAGGAACATCTGCTTTCGCATCGGTACGTCTCCTCTCCGTGGCGTCCCACGCTTGGTGGGTACACCCGGACGCTTTTGCACCCGAAAGTCGCGAAATGAACGTAGCTGGATGAAGCCAGGAGAGCAACCCCACCTGCAGTGGGCACCCGCCGAAGTTTCGAACTGGTGAGCTGTCCCGCTGAACTGCGCCCTTGCCATCGGTGACTTGCTGCGTTGGAACGCAAAAAAGGGCAGCCATCCAGGTCTGCCCTTTCACTCCATGGGGCGGGCCGCCATAAAAAGCTGCCCAGCCTGGTGAGTGAATCTACTTCGGCGCTTGTGGCCTCGCAGCGTTGTGCACGATGCGCACGATGCGCACGATGCGCACAATGCCTACGATGCCGACGAGACGCGCATCACCGCTTCCGCGAACTTACCTTTGGGCCCGTCACGCAGCTCGAATGCCACGATCTGGCCTTCCTCTAGCGTGCGAAAGCCGTCGCCGTTGATTTGCGAGTAGTGAACGAAGACATCGGCGCCCGTATCCAGGCTGATGAATCCGAACCCCTTGCTGTCGTTGAACCACTTCACCGTACCGTTTGCCATCTACGTCCTCCCAGCCAAGCTGGCCCGACAAAGGCCGACCTCAGGTTATGCAAACGCCCGTTTGAGTCAAGATTGTTCGAGCGTTGGCAGATCGCCGGAAGTGGGAATCGGGTGCAGGCGAGCGCCGTGTCGCGTTAAGAGCTCGTAAACGCGTTCGCGCGGGATGCCGGGCTTGACGAGCAAGCCTTCGTTAAGCGGGGGTGACGCCCATACATCGTGGGCGGCGGGATCGTTGTAAAGGGCCAGGCGCAAGACCGGATCGTCGATGCTGACGAACGCGACCGCATCGGTGACGGTGCAGTAAGGCCGATGGGTGACGGCCTCACGGAATGCGGCGTCGAGGGCGGGCGGAATGCGCGGCGTCAGCACTCCGAGCGCGGCACGAAGACCGGCCAGATCGGGATCGCGTTCGGAAGCGCGAGCGAGCGCGTCGTTCGTGAAGCCGAGGCCGATCGATGCATCGTCGACCCAGGTCACACCGTAAGTACCCGCTTCGATGATGGCAGCGATATCGCAGGAAGATGTGCAGGAAAGACGGTCGTCGGCTAGCCACTGCGCGGATGGTTCGTGCGTGTCCGTGTGCTCTTCGAGATCGACACCTCGCTCCAGCCAGACGCGGGCGCTCGGCGCGATGCGTACGACTTCGCCTTGTTCGACCGCGCCGCGATCGATGAGACCGAGGCCGGGCAACGAACGTTCGAGCAGCACGCGCACCACTTCGAGCGCGGTCGGGAGCACGTCCTGCGCGGTGCGGGTTGCGGCTGTCAGCGCACGTTGCGCGCTGAGTGCACGCCGGTCGCTCACGGCTGCGGCTTCGACATCGCTAACCAACGCGAACTCGGTGGCTGGCATCAACAGCAAAGCTTCGAGCAATGATTCGCGCAACAACGCGGCGGCTTTCGCCGTCGCCGGATGACCGGGACGAAACAAGTCGGGCTCGCGCGCGCATTCATCCCACGCGCCACCGCGACGCCATGCACGCCATAGCCGAGCGCTTGCGATCGATAGTGGGACGGGTGCGCGCGACAGACCATCGCTGCGCGCCAAGCAAACCAGCAGCTCCGCGCGTTCTGGTTGTATGAAGAGCTGCTGGGCCACGCGACGCACCGCGCCCCGCGACATGCCCTTCCCTTCGGCCGGCAGCTCAGCGCGGCCTGCGAGTGCCGACAGTAAGGCTACGGCGAGCACGCCAGGTGCATCGGCCAAGCGCGCACGAGCGGGTGAGAGCTCGTACATATGGCGATTCATCAGCAAACGTTGGCGATCGATGGCGGCACGCGCGCGACGTTGGCCGCCGATCACGCGCTCGACCTCATCAGGCATGACCCAGCCGCTGGCACGTGTAAGCACGAGGCCACGGCGCGCGAGCGGATAGATCGCGCTGCGGCGCGGAACACTCAGGTTACCGCCCTGCGAGATGCGCGAAGGCTCGCGTTCGAGCTCGAGCACTTCTTCGGGCGTGACGGTGCCGCCGAGGGCATCGATCGCCAATAGCAATGCGCGCTCGCTTTCTGCGAGAGACGCGATCTCTTGTTTGAGCCACGCGGCATCTTCGAGGCGCTCGAGCACGGTTTCGAGCAGCATCGGCCATGGCAACGGTGACAGACGCTTGAGATGGTGAACACATAACTCGCGACGCGCTTCTTCGGCGACGTCGAGCAGCAAAACGCGCGCCGAAAGCGGACTGTCGGAAGGAGATGGCGGCAGCTGTAAGCGAAACGCGCTCGGTAAGACCACGCGATCGGTGCGAACGGGATCGGGGAACACCACGCCTTCCTCGATCAAGCGCTCGACTTCGCTGGGTAAGGCGCTGCGAACGAGCCCCTTGGGTGATGCGCACAATAAGCGCAGCGCTTCGCGCGCGCCGTCTGGTAGTGCACGTTCGTCGAGCCAACGAGGTACGAGCACGAGGCCACGGGCGATTTGTTCATCCGTAGAGATGCGCTTCTTGGCATCGAGCGCGATATGCCAGCGGGCAGCGAGCCGGGGCTTGCGAGCAGAGTCTAGGGCTGCGATGGCGTCGAGGATCTTCATGGAGAGAGCAGTGAACGCTCATAGCCTTCGCCGGCCCGCACGTACAGGATGCGGTCGTGAAGGCGGTCCGGCCGGTCGTACCAGAACTCGATAGTAGACGGGACGATGCGAAAGCCCCCCCAACCTGGGGGCCGCGCGATCGCGCCGTCACCGAAACGTTGATCGAGCTCGCGTAGGCGTTGCTCGAGCTCGGAACGCGCGGCGATCGGCTGACTTTGTGCGCTGGCCCATGCACCTAACTGACTGCCGCGTGGCCGCGTCGCAAAGTAAGCATCTGACTGTTCATTGCTGACGCGCTCGACCTTGCCCTCGATGCGGATCTGTTCCCCGGTCGTGAACCAATGAAAGCTCAGGGCAGCTTGCGGATTTACCGCGATTTCCCGGCCTTTTCGGCTGTCGTCGTGACTGTAGAAAACGAAACCACGGGCATCGTATTCCTTCATCAACACGAATCGTACCGAGGGACGTGCGTCCCTGTCTGCAGTCGCAAGCGCGCCGCGCGCTGCATCGAAAGGCTCGCTTGCTAGTGCGCGTGTGAAGGCTTCGCGAAAGCGCTCGATCGGATCGCGTTCGTACATCGCAGTAGCGTAGCTTTGACCTCGAAAGGGGCCACCTCAAGGGACTCGAGGTCGAACGTGATTGCCGTTTGAAAAAAGAGCAGGTATGCCGGCTTCGTGCGAAAGAGATACTTTACGCTTGTAGAAGCCAACGCTCTCTTGCCGCGTGTTCGTCCGCGACTTGAGCGCATGATGCAGCTCAGCACCCAACTCCGCACCGATGGAGATGGTGGAGCGACTGCCATGCCACCCGGTACACCATGGATGGCCGATCCGGTCGTTGCAGCTTGGCAAGTCCAAGACTCGGAAGCGGGCACCGCCCTCGCCTGTGCGCTCGAGGGCCTGCTCGCCCATGAGAAACGCGCCTTGCAGAGCTTGGGAGTCGAAGTGCGCGACCTGGGGCTGGGCTTGGTCGAGATGTATTCGTATCGAGACGGTACAACGGAAGTCCTCTTGTGCTGGACCCCCGTCGAAGCCCAGATCACAACTTTTCGTCTCCCGCACGCGAGTTATCGCGCGCGAAAGCCGATCGACGGTCATGGGTTTGTAGCGATTCGTGCAACTTCCGATGGTGGGAGCGGCAGCGTCAGCGAGTAGCCATTTTTTTACCCGCTCCGGCACCCGAAATTTGGCGGCTTTAGAGCCATTCATCCTGGTTCCCAGCACAGGGGTCCTGGTGGTAAGGTCCACGCTCTTGATGGACGCGATGGCACAACAGCTCCTCGCGCGCCTACGTCAAAACCCGACGGACAGCGCGGCCCTATCAGCCCTTAGCGCGCATTGCGAGCAGATGGGCGACTACGCCCTGCTCGTCGATGCGATGGAGCAGCACGCACGCGCGCTGGCCGAAGCGGATGGTGATCCGATCGAGCTCGGACGCATTCATTTCGACCTGGGCAATCTGTTTCGGGCGCGCATGGGGCGAGCGGATCGCGCCATCGTCCATTATCGGGCGGCCATCGATTACGACGCGGCACAGCGGCCCGCCATGGCGGCGGCACGCGCCATCTATACCGAGCTTGGAAAGTGGGATCAGGTCGCAAAGCTGCTCACTCGCGAAGCTGAGTCGCTGCCGCCCGGACAAAAGCGCGCGACCGTGCTGAAGGAGCTTTCTTCTGTCTATCGCGATCGGCTCGGACAGTTCGGACAAGCTACCCAAGCGCTGCGCGAAGCGGCCGCCGCCGATGCCGAAGATCTACAGATTCGGCATGACCTGGCCACGGTACTGCTCGATCAAGCCGATCGTGAAATGGATGCGAATCGCGCCGATAGCGAGCGGCGCGAAGCGGCAGATGTGCTGTGCGAAATGGCCGGCGCGGTCTCAGATGATTACGCGTTCGCTTACATCGAAGCGGCGCTCGATGCCGTACCCGATCACGGCCAAGGTCTCGCGCTGTTGGAAGAAGTCGCGCCGCGTGTCGGTCGCGCAGATACCATTCCCCCACGCTGGGTAGCGGGCTTGCAGATGGCGCCGCTCGGGCCGCTTTCTCGGGATCTTCGCTTGAAGCTCGCGCATGCCTACCGCGACGTCGGACAACTCGAAGATGCCCGCGCCTGTCTCGATCCGTTGTTGCAAGCGCACGACGGCGAGGCCCAGGCGTTCGCGGAATCGCTGTCGATGCCCCCAAAAAAGCTCGATTTGGCGGGTCCCACGGGCGAAGTGTCTCTCGACGACGTGGACCTGATCGAAGCGGAAAGCTCCATACGCTTAGACCTCGCCAGTGATCTCGCGGCCCTGGCCGCACGTGATCAAGAGCATGACGACCGAAGCTCTCGCAGTCTGGACGATCTCGCGGTTGTGCAGTCCGTGGCCCCCCCGGGCTCGGTCGGCGTGACCGACGAAGCAGTGCAGATGCTGTCGTCCGTAGAGATGGCACTTCCTCCGGAAGACGAATCCGCGGCGCTCGACGACGAAGACGAGGCTGAGCCAAGCGCCGAAGGGGACCTGCACGGCGAGGCAACGAAGCCGCGCGCCAGCCTGCTTCCGCTGCGTCCGTCGCGCGACGTAGGCGTCAGCCCGAGCAGCGAAGCGGACCTGAGTCAAACGCCCCAAGTGCCGCTCGCTCCGGCGGACCTCACCGCTGGCCAAGACGATGCACAAGGCTCGCAAGCTGCAGACCCGAGCGCTGCACAACCAGTCAGCCCAGCGCCTACGACCACTTCGAGCGCGCCCGAGGCGCAGCGTGATGCGGAGGCCGCACCGCTCCCTGTCGCTCCGCTGTCTGAGCTTGCCAAGCTGCGCGTCGAGCTCGCCAAGAAGCTGCGCTTCCGTGATTCGCGTGGGGCCGCCGAAATAGCAGAGACGATCCTCGGCCACGATCCCACGGATGCAGACGCCATCCGTGCGCTCGAAGATCACTATCGTTCATCGCGCGATTTCCGGCGCATGCGTGAGCTTGCGATGCGCATCGGCAAAGAGCCGGCGATGGCGGTCGAGATTCGTCTGGAGCGCCTGCGCGAAGCCGCGATGTTGAGCGAGAGTAAGCTTGGCGACGTCGAAGGCACCATCGCTGCATGGCGGGCGCTGGTCGCGCTTGCGCCCGACGACGAAGAGAGCCGCATCAAACTACGTAAGCTACTCACGCGCCAACAGCGCTGGGACGAGCTTTCGCAGGTTCTAGACACTCAGGCGCGGTCGATCGTGGATGAGAAACTGCGAGCCGATGCCTATCGCGAGCTCGTGATCCTGCATCGAGACAAGCGCAAGAACCTGGCTGACGCGATCGAGACCATGGCAACCGTGCGCGATCTCGCGCCGGACCACGCCGCGGATGAAATCTTACTGTCTGAGCTTTTGCTCGCGGCGGAACGCTTTGCGGAGGCGACTTCCGCATTCGAAGCGCGCCTGGCGCGCGCCGCCACCGATCAGGAGCGGCTGACGCTGCTGCGCGTGCTGGCCGATCTGTATGAAACGCGACTTGCAGACGACGAGCGCGCCTACGAAATCTGCTCGCAAATTCTGCGAGAGATCCCGGACGACGAGGCCACTTTCGATCGCATGGAGCGCATCGACGAGCGGCAAGCCCGCTTCGATCGGTTGCTAAAGATCGTGCTCGCGCGGGCTGATAACGCGAGAGGCGCGGCGCGCGTGGCGTTGTTGACGCGTTCGGCAGAAATCGCACGCACGAAAACCCAGGACCTGGCGCGTTCCGCCGACCTATATGGCGACGCACTCGAGCTTGCCCCCGGGGACCCAGCACTGACTGACGCAGCCGAGATCGCTTTTGACGAGGCAGGTCGCTCGCAGGCATTTACGGATCTGCTCGCGCAGCATGCAGCCGTAGCCACGGAAAAGGACGCCGGCCTGTTCTTACAACGTAAGGTGGCCGCGCGTTTGGTCAAAGGCGGCGATCTCGACGCAGCCATCACGGCACACGAAGCGTTGCTTGCGCTTGAGGTCGAAGTCGGGACGCTGCGCTCGCTCGTCACGTTACTCGAACGCGCCGACGGAAGAGAGTTGGAGCTTGCGCAGCATCTCGATGCTTTGGCCCAGCGCGTCGAGGCGGGAGAGGCGCGTGATCTTCGTTTTTCGCGGGCGTCGCTGCTGGCGAATCGCCTCAACGATCCGGAGGGTGCCAAGAACGAGCTGCGCACGATTCTGAAGACGCTCGCGCCGGGTGACACCGCCACGCTTGAGCTTTTGATTCAGCTGGGCACCTCGACCGGTGATAACGGATGCATCGCGGAAGCCCAAGAGCAGCAGTTGCTTGTGGCGACGGATGACGAAGTGCGCGTCGACCTGGCACGTTCGCTTGCGGATGTGTACGAAGGCCCGCTTGCGGATCGGGCGCGCGCGATTGCCGCGCTTGATGTGTGGGCGAGCCTCGATTTGGTGAACCCTCAGGCTTACCTTCGACTGGTGCCGCTACTCGAAGCAGAGCGTAAGTTTCCTGAGCTACGCACGACGCTCGATACGCTGGCGACGCTTTCGATTGCGGATGACGAGGCCGCGCATTTTTTGCTGCGCGCTGCCAAGATCGCCATGCACGAGCTCGCTGATTACGAAGGCGCATGGCAGCGTTTGGTCCCGCGCGTAGTGGATGCGGGTGATGCGCAGGCCGAAGAGCTCTTGCGCGAGCTTGCGCAACTATCGGGACGGGGCGAGCAGCTCGCGCAGTTGTTCGTGGGCTTGGCCCAACGCGGCGACGATGACCAAGAGCAAATTCGGCGCTGGACCGACGCTGCGCGCGTCTACGAAGTCATGGTGGGTTCCGTCGACAAGGCGCTCGAGGCGGCGTTGCGTGCGCTTGCCAAGGACATGTCGAGCGTCGCGATGCTCGGCGAAGTCGATCGTTTGGCTGCAGCCGCCAACGCGTGGCCACGCTTGGCGCAGGTTTACGACGCGCTGGCGCGGCGTGGTGAGGACGTGGACGCGCGCGTCGGACCGCTGCTCCGTCATGCTTCGTTGCTCGAACACAAGGCCGGCGACTTGTCGGCCGCATTTGACCGCGTCGCGCTGGCGTTCTCACTCGATCCCAGCGTGGACGACGTGTACGCGGATGCGTGCCGTTTGGGTCAAGCCTCGGGACGCACCGAAGATTGGCTGGCCGTTCACGAACGCCGCGCGCTCGAGGTCAGTGAGACGAGCCAGAAAATCGATGCCCTGATCGAAGCCTGCCGCATCGCTCAGCAAGTGCTCGAGGATTCGCCGCGCGCCACGGGCGCATTGTCGCGCGCCGTGGGCTTGGCTGGAAGCGACGGGGGCACACTCGACAAAATCGAGCAAATGGTCAAGATGCTTGACGAATCGCAGCCGCCGCTCGACGGTCGCGGGCTCACCCACGCGCTATGTGAAGTGTACGAGCTGCGCGCCGAAGAAGGCCGCGACGATCCCAAGCTCGCAGCTGAGCTGCTGAGACGCGCAGCCATCCTGCTCGAAGTCCATCAGGGAAAGCGCGATGCCGCCTATCGCTCGCTCGAACGGGCCGCTGCCCTTTCGCCTACGGACGAATCTATCTTGGATGCGCTCGTCAGCCTCGCCGCTCGCGCGCAGACCGTCGACGCGCTGACGAAGCACTTCGTGCAAGCGTCACACGACGCCATCGATTCGACGACAGCCAGCGTGGCCTTGCGTAGGCTTGGTCATTTGTACGAGACGACGCTCGCCTCCCCTGACAAAGCCGCCGAGGTCTATAGCCAACTCGTCATGCTCAGGCCGCGCGACGTTGATGTCGCAGACAAACTGCGGGCATGTCTGAAAGCGGCTGGGCAGTTCAAGGAGCTGCTCGTTGCGATCGATCGTCAGCTCGCCCTCGTAGCCACGACCGAAGAGCGTCAACCGTTGCTCGAAGAGGCGGCCGAGGTCTGGGAAACAGGCGTCAAGAATCGGTTTGAAGCGCGCGATGCGTGGAAGAAAGTCGCCACGCAATTTCCGAGCAGCGTCGCCGCAAGTGCCGCCCTTGCTCGACTCGAAGTCAAAGCCGTTCTCGACGAAAGTGATTTGCTCGAGGGCGACCTGGTGGTGCGGCCTGAGGATCTCCGTCCGACGGATCCCCCGGTTTTCATACCTGCGCCGACAGCCGCGGCCCAGCCAGTCGAGGTGACCGAGCCTGACGTTGCGGACACGAGCGTGCCGCCTCCTCCGGACGCGTCTTTGGCGAGCCTGCCGCCTCCTCCCGACGCGTCTTTGACGAGCGTGCCGCCTCCTGAGGACGCGTCTTTGGCGAGCCTGCCGCCTCCTGAGGACGCGTCTTTGGAAGGCGTCGCGCACACGCAGACGGTGTTTGTCGCTGGCGATGCCGCGCCTTCAGAGCCCGTCGACAACTCGCCAACGGATGCGCCCGAAGCGAGCGCTGACGCGGAGTCTGTGCAAGTCGATGCGCCTGAGTCGGACGACGACGACGAGGACGCTCAAAGCGCGCTCGCGGATCAAGCCCGCGCCTATGCGGACGAGAGTCACGACACAGACCCGCCCTCGCACTCAGCGGAACATGATGCGGCAGTCGCAGAGATCGTGATCGAGATCGAGGACGCGGCAGACTACGTCGAAGAAGCGGACGGCTACACGACGGCGACCGAACCAGCGCCTGCCCGGTTCCGACCTGACGGCAGCGATTTTACCGAGGAAATCTCGCTTTCTGAAATCAGCGTGCTTGCTGCCAGGGACCTTGCCGTGGCACTGACAGTACAGCCGTCGGATACGGATCCGGGCGAGCTTGCGGCGGCACCCACGCGCGATTTATTGGCCGGTGATCTATTGGCCGGCATGGCGCGCTCGGATGCCCAGGCCGAAGAGCTTGCCAAGCCAGATGGTGCCGAGGTGATGGAAAGCAGTGCGAATCTGTTCGAAACCGAGGCCGTGCAGCTGGAAAGCGGTGCCGATCAGGCCGACAGCGAATCCGTGGAGCCGGGACTCGACGAAGAACCCCTCGAAGTGCAAGGCGCGAGTCTCGACATGCTGAGCAACATGCTGGAGCGCGGCGCAATCAAGGCGGCGACGCCCACGAAAAGCCGCGTTCCGCCTCCGCCACCTCGCAGCGCGCAAAGTGCAGCCAGCGTGGCGCCGCCAGCGCGTCCGTCCGTGCCGCCGCCCCCGTTGCCTCGTGGCGGAGGCGCCCCGCCGCTTCCCGAACCGGCGCTCGCCACCGTGCCACTCGTGCCTGACGATGCGCGCTCGGTCCCCCCCGCGCCTGGCACGATCCCGCCGCCCCTGCCCGGTTCCGTGCCGCCCCGTCGCGATTCGTAGGCGCCACCCGACGGCGCTGTGCGCCGGTCCACGATGCCTTAGGCGCCCTCTTGCCACTCAGCTCGCGCAGCAAAGAGTGTCAGGTTTTTTTCAGATGCCGACGCGCCACTTCGGCCCAGGCACCTTCGGGCTCAAGCTGCAGGTAGACCTGCCAATGCTTGCGTGCGCGCGCGCGATCGGAGACTTCTTCGAGCGCCATTGCTAGATTGAAATGCGCGTCTGCGAATGCGGGGTCGGCCGCAACGGCACGCTCGAAGCACGGCACAGCGGACGCCGCATCACCGCGCTCGTACTGCAAGAAACCCAAGTTGTAAAACGCCTCGGGCTGCTCAGCATCGATGCTCAAGGCTTGGCGATAGTAAACTTCGGCTTCTTCCGAGAAGCCGCGACGAAAGCGCACGTTGCCTAGGTTCGTAAGAGCATTGGCCAAGCCTGGATCGAGTTCGAGCGCGCGACGGTAAGCTTCTTCGGCTTTCCCGAACGTCGCTTCGTCTTCATCGAGCCGACAGCCTTCGAGATAGAGCTCGTACGCGCTGCGCTTGTTGCCCGCGAGCTCGCCATGGCGCGACAGCACGCGTACCACATCATCACGGAGCTCGCTGACATCGAAGTTGAAGACGCTTTGACCGGTGCTGGGATCGAAGTTGCCTTGCGAATCGCGCACCACCACGCCCTGCCCGTCCGCGAGCACGCGTAGCTCATTGAGCGGCCGGGTCACTTTCGGCAGGAGCGTGCGCAGCGCATCGACGTTCTTGCGCACGCGCTGCAACGGCAGCCCCGCATCGAGCAACGCCTTGGCTGCGCGCAGACCGATCAAATCCTGAAACGTGTAGTAGCGCCGTCGTGCACGACGACCGGATGGCGCAAGGAAACCTGTGCGGTCCCAGTAGCGCAGCCGACTCGCTGTCACGCTGAACAGCTTGGCAACCTCGCTTGCGCTGTAGAGATCAGCGAGCGGATCCTGACGGTCTTCAATCGCACGTACGGGTTCGGGTGGCACCGACAGGGGCTTGCGCTCGATTCGCCCCCCGCCTTCTCCGAACGCCACGTGAATGACGTTGTTGACGTCGCTCAAGTTGCCCTCCGCACGCCGGAGAATACGCCCAACGGCACTTCGAGATCGACGTCGATCAACAGCGTCTCACCACGAAGCAGCACCTTTGTCTCGACATTCGCGGTTCCAAGAGGGCGCTCGGTTACCCTGCGCGCTACCTCGGCGCAAGCGATCCGCGCCGCGCGGGAGCGAATGCGCACCGAGCCTGATGCGAGCTCGCACAGCGCCTCGCGCGCCGCAGCATCGAGGCCGCCGCGCCACTGCGCCGCCAACTGCTTGAGATCGAAGGTGATCATCGTGCTGCCACAATATGAGCGAGCACCATCCTTGCCACTTCGTGCTGCACCTTCGCTCAGCACATGAGCGCCTGCGAACAAGGCCTCCTCGGCTTCACGGGTCAAGAAGCGCGCAGAGTGAGTCGCGATAAACGCCCCTCGCTGCGCGCGGACGATACCTTTGATGGGAGGACGGCTCATGCTTGAACGGCGATCGTAGTAAGCCTTGCCCCCCACTCTCAAGTTCGCGTGCATACCGAGTAGAGCGATTGGCCTGCGATTGGTCGGAAACACGTGCGCGGGCTAGAGTCGCGCCTGATGCCACCCCTCAGCCCGCGTCATCCCGTCAACGAACCGGTCGCGTTCCTTTCGGACATTCACGGCAATCTCGAAGCGCTCGAGGCTGTGCTCGACGAGACCCGCCGCCGCGGGGTCAAGCAATTCTACGTAGCCGGCGACCATCTGATGAACGGCCCGGAGCCGCTGGCGGTCTGGCGACGTTTGGTCGAAGTCGGTGCCGAGCTCGTGCGCGGTGTCAGCGATTCAGCGCTCTGCTCGCTGCCACCCGAAAAACTGCGCGCCAATACGGAGCAGGATCGTCAAGCGGTGGAACGCTTTCTCGCCACGCGTCAGGCCGTGGGCGAGCTTGTGTTGTCCGCACTGCGCAAGCTACCGCTGACCTTACGTTTGCCGATGATCGATGGCGGCGAAGTCGTCGTCGTGCACGGCTCACCTCACGATCCATTCCAAGAGATGTCCCAGGACATGAGCGATGACGAGCTGCTCGCGCTGGTGGCA
>JBKJIA010000415.1:0-10034 GCA_046598735.1 Polyangiales bacterium | reverse complement strand
CCCGACGCGTCATAGCGCCAGCCGTGATAGGGGCACTCGACACAGCCATCGACCACCTTACTCAGATGCCCGAGCGAGCCACCGCGATGCACGCACACGTCACTTAGACAAGCCGCTTGACCAGATTTATCGCGAAATACTACGAAATTCTGGCCCAACATTTTTACGCGTCGCGGTTTGTCCGAAAGCTCTTCCGACTCGCCTGCCACGTACCAGTTGTTTTTGATCATGCGTGCTCCCCGCTCCTACGATACCCGGCTTTGCGTGCTGCGGTCACCTGGCACGGAGGCAACGCCGCCTGGCCGCAGCGTTTGCAGCGTTCGCCAGCCTCGCTAGCCTCGCTAACGCTGGGGCGCGCTATATCTGCGTCAATGCCTCGCCCCTTCAAGCTGCTCGATAGCGTGGATACTCCAGAAGGAAAGCTCGAGTTGCGACAGCGCGGCGAACGCGATTTCATGATCTCGATCGCCGGCCGCGTGTTGATGAGCAGTCACATTCATCGCTCTGAAACGGCCGTGGCCGAGCTGGCCTGCGCGGCATTGCACAGCCGCAAATCTGCGCGCGTGCTGATCGGCGGGCTCGGCCTTGGCTTTACCTTGCGCGCCACGCTCGATGCAGTGGGCGCGAGGGCCCGCGTGACGGTGGCCGAGCTCAACCCAGCAGTGGCCGCCTGGTGTCGTGATCACGTGGCGCAGCTGACCGAGCATGCGTTGTCCGATGCACGCGTGAAGCTCGTGGTTGGGGACGTCACGCAGCAGATTCGCAACGTCGCAAATGATGCGAAAGCAGAGCGTTTCGATGGGATCGTGCTCGATTTGTACGTAGGCCCGTGCGATGCCGACAAGGACAACGGACCACTCTACGGGCGCACCATCTTGCGCGACACTTACCATGCGCTCTCGCCGGGTGGCGTGTACGCGGTGTGGAGCGAAGACCCCTCCCCTAAGTTCGAAAAACGCCTCAAAGATGCCGGTTTTTCGCTGGAGCGCGTGCGCACGGAAGGCGGCGGCCCACGGCACGCCGTCTACATCGCCAAGCGCCAAGCGTAAGGTGCGAGCAGCCGCGAGTCTGAGTATTTAGACAGCCGCAGCCAGTGCCACGGGTGCGCTGCGCTGGGCACCGGGCTTGAGCTCGGCAGGAATGTTGGCTTCAAGCAGCTCGCCAAGCTCGGGCGCAGCTTCTGCCAGACGCTCGAGGGCTTTGGGCCGCAGCTTGCGATAGCCGTTCTTCAGCATGCCGCTCTTTTCTTGTTGCTCGCGCACGTCCGTGACCGTGAGCAGGGCGTCGGCGATTTGCAGCTTGTGGACGATCATGTAGCGATCCATCGGCAGATTGCCGCGCAACGCATCGTGATAGAAGGGCGTCAGCGCATCGAGGAAGTCCTCGAGCAGGCCGTCGACCAGCGTGTACATCATGTTGGGCGCCAGGCCCTTGGTCATCGAATAGGCTGCGCGCACCGCAAAGCCGTAAGCGCCGGCTTGACGCGCCACGACGCGGTCGGAAGCCTGCACGCACTGCCGAATCACATCATCGCGATCCGAGACGAACTCGTTGAGGTTCTTAAGGGCTGCGGACATGAAGGAAGTACCAATCCAAGTAAGAGGAATGTCCTTCTAGGTGCCAGAGCTACCACACGCCCGTCAACGGCCAGTCGGCGAAACGGCCGTTTTCGGGGGCGAACGGGCATCGGAAAGCTTAAATTTGTGAGCTGGCCTGCACGAAATGGCTCACGTTCGACACCCTTACGATGGGCGAGATGCTATCGAACGGCCTACTCCATGCGCAGGTTGTAGGTGCGCACGACCCTGGTAAAGCGATCGAAACCAACGATTAAAACCGGGCGCGCCCGCATGTACGCCGGGCCGACTGTGCCCACCTCGTAGAACCAATCCTCGTCTTCAAAGCCTTGTTGCGCGCAGATCGGATGACGCGAGCATTTGTCGCCTTTGCCGAGCGCTTGGGCGACTTCATCGCGCGTCATGCCATCGAGTTGTTGCGCCTCGGCGATTTGCTCAACGAGCGCGCTGTTGTCGCGATTCTGTTGCTCATTCGCAACCGGCTCTTCGATCGCTCGGCGTAGACGCGGCAAGGTTTCATTGGCGGGCGGTGTTTTGGCGGCGCAGGCGACCAGCAGCACGATTCCTACCCAAACAGACAAACGCAGCATCTCGATCCCCCCGGTGTCGGACCTTTGTAACATGCACGGATAGGCGATGCCTAAGGGGACGGCGCGCCTTCAGCCCCCGTTCGCCTTGGCACCGATTTGCAGCGTATACAGTAAGGTTTTGACGAGCAGCTTGGTGAGCGCGGCGCGCGTGAGGCTCGGATGCTCGACCCAGTCGACGCTGGCGGCCTCAACCATGCCTACCCAGCCGCGCACCAGCGTGCGCTGGGCAGGAGTGGCGAGCGATTGGCCGATGCGTGCCAGCGTCAGGTCGACAAAGCTGCGCCGCACTTGCTCGACCAGATCGTAGACCTCGCGATCCCGTCCGATGCCGCCCTGCAACAGTGTCAGGAACATGGCCGAGTTCTCTTCGACGAAGCGCAGATAACCATCGACGCCGAGGAACACTTGATCGCGCGGCGGCAGCGCGGGGTCGGGCACTGTCTGGGCGGTGAGCTTGCCCGCGCCTTCGCGGATGATCGCGATGTACAGGTGGCGCTTGCTCGGAAAGTAATGATACAGCAGGCCCTTCGAGACCTGGGCTGCCTGCGCTAGCTCGTCGATCGATACGTCGTCGTAACTTTTCGCAGAAAACGCCAGGCTTGCGAGCGCGAGCAATTGGGCGCGACGTTCTTCGAGCTCGAGGCGCTTGCGCGGCGGCATGGGTCCTCGACTATAGCCTTCCTAAGCCGCGTAGCACTGTGAAGCTGGACGGCAGGGCCCAGTCTCGATAGCTTGCTTGCACGATGTTGTCCGGCAGACATGAACCCGGGTTTGAGCCGCTCGCGCGCGCTCTCGAAACTGTGATTTCCAAGCCGCCTTTTGGTGGCGCCGCCGTGTGCGTCTATCAAGACGGCAGGCCGGTCTTCGATATGTGGGGCGGCACGCGCGATCATCGCGGCGCAGCGTGGGAAGAGCACACCCCGAGCGTGTCGTTCTCGACCACCAAGGGCATCGCCTCGACGGCGCTGCATATCTTGGCGGATCGGGGGCTGGTTCGTTACGACGAGCCCGTCGCGACCTATTGGCCCGAATTTGCGCAACAAGGTAAGGCCGCGATCACGGTGCGTCAGTTGCTCAACCATTCGGCCGGCTTGTGCGATGTGCGCAACTTGGTCGAGCACGCCGACACGCTGCTCGATTGGGATAAGACGGTCGATGCGCTTGCCAAGGCCAAAGCAGCGCACGAACCTGGTCGCTTCCACGCCTACCACGCGATTACTTACGGTCACTTGGTGGGAGAAATCGTGCGGCGCGTCTCGAAGAAGCCGTTTGGCCAATTCGTAGACGATGAGATCGCCAAACCGTTAGGTCTGAAAGACTTTTTCATCGGCGCACCGGACGAAGCCATCGCTCGCGCCGCGCGTTTGCCTGGCGCCATGGCGCTGCGTTCGCCGGGATCGCGCTCCGATGACAGTAAGGCTCGCACCAAGCAGCGCGAACGACGCTTGAAGGTGCTGCAGCACGCCTTGCGGTTCGTGGGGCTGCCGGCCAATTTCGAGCGGATTCGCGATGCTTTTGCGCCGCGCGGTATCGAGCATTGGGATCTGTCATCGCCGGCAGTCTTGCGCGCCTGCATCCCGTCCGTGAACGGTCTATTCACCGCGCGCGATCTCTGTCGCGTGTATGCGACCTTGGCCGCCGGGGGAACTTTGGACGGAGTGCGTCTGATGTCACCCGATACGGTGCGTCAAGCGAGCGAGCTACAACATCGCGGACCTGATGGTGTGTTGATCTTACCCATGGGCTGGCGTCTCGGCTATCACGGAGTGCCCACCAGCATGGGCACCATCAAGGGTGCGTTTGGGCATTTTGGCTACGGCGGCTCGGGCGCCTGGGCCAGCCCCCGTCATAACGCTGCGTTTGGCTTGGTGGTGAACTCGGGTGCAGGCACGCCCGTGGGAGACTGGCGGGTACTTAAGCTTAGTGCCGTGGCCATTAGCTGCATCCGTGCCCGCCGCCGTCGTCAGAAAGCGGCCTAAAGCGGCGCCTAACGCGCGGTCGCGGGCTTCAAGCCTCAATACTGATCGAGCGCCGCTTGCGTGCGCGCCAGGCGCTGTTTCAGCGTGCGAGAATCCGGCCGCAAGCTAAGGCCTACCTTATATTGCTCAAGCGCCTCTTCGTGACGCTCACTGGCCGCGAGCGCGTCACCCAGCAACAGACGATATTGAGGATGGCGCGGTCGCAGCACGGTAGCTCGCTCGGCCAGGGTATAAGCCTCGTCGAGATCGCGCCGCAGCAAAGCGGCTTTGGCCCGGGTTGCGAGCGCATGGGAAAGATTACTCTCTGCGTCGCCGAATTGGGATGGGCTCAGCTCGGCTTCGGGGTCGGTCCTCGGCAGCTCTGCACGCGGCTTGTTCGCCGTAGCCTCGTTTGCTGTGCTTCCCAGGATAAGAGGTCGTGCGGCCGTCGGCAGCGTGGTCTTGCGCAAGCGATCGTCGGGGGGCGGCGCCTGCGTGGCCGGCGCGCTCGGCTTCAGGACGACAGCCTGGGCCGCCGGGGCTTGTGGCGGCACGGGGCCTTGCGCCGGACGTGCGAATAGGATGATCGTCGCCGCCACACTCAGGATGGCCGCAGCCACCAAAGCGCGCGGACCGACCTGACTGTGTGGCGCAGGTGAGGGAATGCTCGCTGCCGGCATGGTGTGGGCCGGCATGGAGATCACAGCTTCGCTCGGAGCATCGTTCTGTTCCTGCCGCACGGCTTCGGCTACGAGCTCCGGATCGATGCGCATGGTGGGAGAGTCATCGCATTCGCCCAGGCGTCGCTCGCGAATGACCTCGAGCGCAAGCGCGAGCCCTTCGTCGATCGGCAGCACGAACCAGGGTGCCTTGGGACGCACTTTACGCCGGACGGTGACCGCGGCCTCGGGCATCTCGATCACGCCTGCGAGTGCTTCCGCACCCATCAACATCGGTTCCGTGCCTTGTTGAAACCAGGCACCTAGCAGCAGATTTCCGGCCGTTTCCACGTGGCCTTGCGCACCTTCGCCGGCAAAGCTCAGCCGAAATACGTTGTTGGCGCGGGACACGGCGCGCAATGTGCGAATCGCTCCGAGCGCGCCGTTGTGCGTGCTGAACACATCGCCTTCGCCGCAGGCCAGGTCGTGCACGTTGCGATCGGCGTCGAGCCATCCGTATGCTGCGCGCGCCAGGACCTCGACGTTAGGGTCGCCTGATGCGTCTTGCCACAGGCTAGACCACGGCAGGCTCAGCGTGCACGCCCAGCGCAAGGCCGCGTGGCTAACCATACGATCTTGAAGGAAGCGTAAGTCTTGTCCCTCGTCAACCAGCACCAGCTGCGCATCGAACGTGTGCAAACGACTAAGCTGCAGACCTACCACATCGACGCGCTTGACCTGGGCGCCCGCTGTGCGCAGCACGCGCGCGATAGCTTCGGCTGCCTGAGCATTGCTATCGACCACGAGCCAACGCGTGCCCTCGAGTGCGCGCAACATGATGGAAGCATCGATCGACGTCGTGCTTGACGGAGCACTTGGCATCATGCTCGTTCGGTCTAGATGGGCGGTATCCGTTGTGGCGCTTTGAACGTGAGGCATGACCCCTCGCTGTGGTAACGATCACCCGCGGCCAACACAACCAACGCGCAAGTAGCGATCCCCGTTCGCGTGCGCCACTCATAACACACGTGATGTGCACGCCCTACTTTGTAAGCGACGCTGTGAGGGCCTGGCCCCTACAGCCCGGAAAGCGTGCCCCCCGCCGCGTCTACCCTAGCACTGGGTCAATACCTCACCACAAGAGTAGGCCACCGCACAAAACGCAAGGTTCGATTTGTACCAGGGCTAGTGATTATCTAAGGACTACATGAACCATTTCAGGCTTTGAGCGCTCGCACCCGAACATAGGCGTGTGCTTGCGTCTGGAGACGCGCCGGCTTTCGGGGAGGGAAATAATGCGTGGCTTCCGCGCGGTGATGCTGTGCTCGTTCTTATGGGGGTCCTGTATCCTCGACTTGAGACCTGACGTGGGTCCGCTCGCTTCAGCCGTGGAAAACGGCGAGAATCCTGCCTCCGGGGATGCGGCTCCGAGCAAGCCGGGACCGGACGGCAGTGTCAGCACACCGTCCGATGCAAGTGCAGGCACCGAGCCGGATGGTGCCGTGGCCCCTGTGCAGGACAGCGGCAAGCCCGGGCCGGGCGGTTGCTCGGTCAAGGATAGCGACCCACGCAAGCAAGTATCCTTCAAGACGCAGCTGAAACCCATCTTCATGGGCTGTCGCTGTCACAACCCCGAAGACGCCGACCCCTTTGCGATCATGGAGTCCGGTCTTACGATCTCGGATTACGACGTCATCCGTAAGGGTGGGGATAACACGGGTGTGAAGGTCATCGTGGCGGGCAACGCCTGCGACAGCATCATCTTGCAGAAGCTGAGTGAAACGCCGCCCTTTGGCGATCGCATGCCGCGCGATGGACCTTACCTTTCGCTCGCCGAACGCACGCTAATCTCCGATTGGATCGTGGAGGGTGCCCGTGACAATTGAGCGCGCACGTGCGTTGTCGGTGCTGATCGCACTCGGTTTGGTTTTCAGTACGGCTTGCGGAAGCTCGCCAGCAAACGAAAGCACGGTCTACATTGACGTGCAAAGGATCCCAACCGAACTGCGCGACGAATACGCGTCTTTCGCGACCAATTGCAGCAAATGCCATAATTTGTCGCGGGCGCTCAATGCCCCTGTGACGGACCCCAAGCATTGGGATCTTTATGTGGCGCGTATGATGCGCACCGCGGGCAGCGCCATAAGCGCCAAAGAAGCGCCGGTCATCTTGCGGTTTCTGAAGTGGTATACTGTTGAATATAAGAAGGCGAACAGCTTGTCCGGGGGGGACAGCGAGCCCGCTCCGTCCACCCCCGCTGCGCCCGAGCCTTTCCCGATGCAGGCGACGCCAATGTACGAGCAACCGCCGCCTCAAGAGCCTTCCGGCGAAATCACCCCCCCAGCAACCGAACAGACTCCAGGGTCGACGCAGTCAACAGCAGGGGAGGATAAGTGATGGGCCGTTCGCTCAACCTTGCGCGGGCCGTGCTTCGTCAGGCCAGTTGGCGTGTGGCGCTGGTGCTCGCCTTCTTGGCGGTGGTGGTGGCCGCCGTGCAAACGCGGCCAGCCAGCGGGCAAGATCGGAATTTCGCGGGCTCGGTTCAGTCGTCTTATATGTACGTGTACGACGAGGACAACAAAGACGAACAAAAGCGGGCGAAGGGTCGCGCGCTCGATGGCTTCACCACGGAGCTCAGCGTCAAGTTGGCCGTGGACTTCGATAAGCACATCTCGACCAACGTCAAGCTTTGCTACGGCTGTCACGGTTTCGAGATCGACATGGCGTACGTCGACCTTACGGTGGTAGACGAGCTACGTTTTCGCGCCGGCCGCTTCAATCCTTCGTTCGGCGAATTCCCGTTACGCCACGATCCAGCCAACCACCGCACCGTGGACAAGCCCCTGCCCTACGACATGGGTCGCATGGTGCGATTGCAGGAGTGGAACCTGGGCGTGCTGCCTGCCCCGTATGTGGATAACGGCTTGGAGATCGCCGGTACCCATTGGTTTGGCTACTCTTTCCAGCTCGATTATGCGGCCTATGCCGTGGGCGGTCTGCGCGGCGATAACACCGCCACCGACGTCAGCTTCAAACAGTCGCGTCGCAGCAGTGGCGACTCTTACTATGTAGACAACAACTCACGACCCACCGGTGGAGGTCGGGTGGCCATGAGCTTGGATCTGCCCGACGCCGAGACCACGTTTACATTGGGCGGATCGGGTATGTACGGTGCCTACGATCCCGCCGCCAAGCTTACCTATCTGGTGGCCGGCACGGATTTCTATGCGCGTATCAAGAGCTTCGAGTTGCGCGCCGAGTATCTGCTGCGCCGCACCGAGATGAGCCTGGGCGAAGATCCCGCCACCAAGTTCAAATACGGACCCAATTCCAAGGGTAAGTTCGACAGATACTCGCTCAAAGACGGCTTCTATCTCGAAGCGCTCTATCCTGTTCTGCCGCGCATGGAGCTGGTAGGGCGCTTTGACGGCTTGCGCCGCTTTGGCAACGTCGTCAAGGCCAGCGAGCTGAGTAAGGCCAGTCAGGTGTTCCGCTATACGGTCGGCACCGACGTGTCCGTGGGCTACGGCGTGCGCGTGAAATTCGATGTCGAGTACTACGACTTTTCGGACTTTCACGATGACATCGTGGCCACCTTAGGTGTAGCTGCCGTGCTCTGATTTCCGCTGCTCGCACGCGGTGTGTTCTAAGCATGATGCTTGACAGCACACCAAGCGCTTAGAGCTCGCGTGAAACGATCATGGCATGCTTAGGACTAAGACAACCCGGATCGTTACGCTTTATAAGGGCGTGATGAGGGGGGTAGTCGATGGATTTTCATAAGAAGTTAGTACGCGCGTTGTTGTTATCCGCGCTGGTCACGGGCTGTCCGCTTGGCGACGACACTCAGGTCGACGGTGGCGAGACCAACGCGAACGGTAGCGACGACCAGGGCACGAGTGCCAACGGCGACGCCACGGATGAGAACAGCGGCGGCAATACCGGTAATAGCGGTAATAGCGCCAATAGCGGTAATGGCGGCAATACCAGTGGTAACACGGGCGAGCCCGAGCCCTCGGCCGAGGATGCCGCCGTGGCAGAGCTAGACGCGACCGTCGAGATGGAGATGGACGCTGGCGTAGAGCTGCCGGACGCAGGACCTGCGGAGCGTGATTCGGGTCCCACCGTCACTCCGGACGCAGGACATGACTCCGGTCCCGTGGAACGCGACGCGGGCCCCACGATCGTGGTGCCTGACCTCGGCGCAGCAGAGCTTCCCAATGCGGATCGCGCCACGCTTATCTACAATCTGATGAAGACCGAAGGCTTCATCGCCAACTGGTACCCCTTCTTTCAGTCCAATGGTGACCAGCGTCCGCTGATTGCGTCGGGTGGCCACAGTAATCAGGTGCGTGTGCGACAGAACGCGGTGGCGAAGCAAGCGACGGATGCTTGGATCGCAGGAGGCAAGCTAGGACCGCTCGTGATGCCGAACGGCTCCATTATCGCCAAGGAGAGCTATAAGCTCGTGGTAGTACCCGTGACCGATCCGCCCACGCCTGCGACCTATACCCTCAATGACATTCGCGTGATGGCTAAGGTATCCGTACTCGATGCCACCACCTTTGAGGGCAAGTGGTTTTACGTGAAGGTCAACACCACGACCGACGTGGCAGAAAACGCGATTACCTGCGCTGGCTGCCACAATGGTAAGTCGAACAAGGGCATTTGGCCTGCGGTTCCCACGGCCGTGCCGCCGGATCCCGGTGGTAAGGCCGGCGCGTTGATTCCTTACGACTATCTGATCGTCCCGTTCTGCGCCGATCCCAAGAACGTGCTCTTCTGTAAACCTCCGGCATGAGATCACGATTAGACTCCTTAGAATTACTATCTGCCTCAGCTCATCTCGCCCTAAGTTTCGAACAACTCTTATACTAAACAACCAGCTCTCCCTGAGGACTCGAAGCTACACATTCCGATATTCCTACTATGCAGGTTGCGGTCAGCTCGCACCTCGGAGGTTAGGGATGTTGTCGAATAAACGTGTGGAGCGTGTGGGGATGGAGTGGCAGGGGAAGAGCACCCGCGGGCTCGCGCTTGCGGCCGTCTTGCTTGGCGGATGCGCTGCGTCCGACCAGGGGGAGCAAGACGGAAACGATCTCGGGAGCGTCTCCCAGGGCGTCCAGTCTCAGAGCGTTCAGGCCAGCAATGGTGGCGGCAATGGCAGCACCACGGGAGCGACCAGCGGCGGCACCACGGGAGCGACCACGGGCGGCACCACGGGAGCGACCACGGGCGGCACCACGGGAG
>JBKJIA010000342.1:0-5429 GCA_046598735.1 Polyangiales bacterium | reverse complement strand
CTTGCCGGTGCGCTGCAACGTGCGTGTGATCGCAGCCACCCACTGTGATTTGCACGCCGAAGTCGCAGCCGGCCGCTTTCGCGGTGACCTGTACGCGCGCCTTGCCCAACTTAGATTGCAGACGCCCCCGTTGCGCGAGCGGCCAGAGGACGTGCTGCCGATCTTACGAACTGTGATCGGAGACCAAATCCATTCGCTGCCCAGCGACATCGTCGAAGAGCTGCTGGTCGACCCGTGGCCTTACAACGTGCGCGAGCTTATCTCGATCGGTAAACGCATCCGCGTACTAGGTGCCCGCGAGGGGACTGCGGACCTACGCATCCCGGGGCGTAAGAAGGTGCCCGCCAGCTGCGCCTTACTCGCGGCCGTACCCGAAAGACGCTCCACTTTGCCGCCCGCGGATGGGCCCATCACCGAGAAGGACTCGCCTCCCACCCGCGAGCAGGTGTTGGCCGTGGTGGAACAGCATCGTGGCAACATCCGTCGCACCGCCGAGCAACTCGGACGTTCTCGCAAGCAGGTCTATCGGTATCTTGAACAGTACGCCATCAACCTCGCGACGCTGCGTGTACCGTGCGATACCCACGCCGACTGAGGCTCTAGTCGTCAGGTATCTCGCGGGAGGCCGTAGCGGCAGAGAGCAGGGCGTTCGCGTCGCAATGCTGGCTGGCTTCTCCCTTGCATCGGTACAGGGCAGGGAGGCATTCATGCATAATCTGAATCACCGCGACAGCGAGTACGATCTCGATCCCACGGACATCGTCGCTGCGCAGACCATCGATCTCAACCACGCCACGTGGCAAGAGCTGATGAGCGTGGAGGGCATCGATGAGGCAAGAGCGAAAGCACTCGTCGAATACCGCACGTTCCACGGCCATTTCCTAAGTTGGGAAGATGTGGAGCGGGTCCCGGGAATGGAGACGAGCCTTGTGGCCGAGGTGCAACACTCGGCACGAATTGGGACGGCGGAAACGCCACAGGGGCACTCGACGGAGCCCCTCGCGAGGCCCTAAAGGACAGTCAGATACCGTAAGGTGGACGCTCGTGCCGCCAGGTTTGCCACATGCGAGGCAGGCTGGTTCGGGCGTCCGCTGGGTGGCCTCACGCGGCCTCGACCAGGGCAGGGCTCGTTGCCGAGAAAATTTGCCTCGCAGCGTGCAGGCGCGAGTAGACGGTCCCTGTCGGCACGTCCATGGCGAGAGCGATGTCGTTGCACGAGTAACCCACCGTGAAGAGGACGAATACCTCGCGATGGACCTTGCTCATATCACTAAGTCGCAGGTCGACGTGAGCCAGTGCTTGACGCTGCTCGGCGCCCCTATCCGGGGCATCCGACGAGGCCAAGCTTTCGAGGGATGTGTTCCCGTCTACCTTCCATTCGCGCGCGCGCTTGCGGCGTGCGTTGGCCGCGACGCGGACCGCTATCGCCCCAAGCCACGTGCGCTGGCTGGCCGCACCCGGACGATACCCGCCGCGTACGTGGACGACTACAAACACATCCTGCACGGCGTCGTCCACGGCATCCTGGGTCACGCCGAGCCTGCGCAGGAACGCCGTGACGTAGTCGGCGTGGTCTCTAAAGAGCTGATCCGCGCTCACAACGGCAGCAGGCTCACAATCGATGGGCGCATCGTGTTGTTCGTTGAGCGGATCTTGCATGTCGGGTAACTCCATGACGTCGGGTTGTCTACGAAAGAGCCCTACTGCTGCAAGGGCTCTTTACGGCTGCCCCTGAATCGAATGCGTCGGCGACAAGGATCATTGCTACACGAGTATCGCCGGAAACCGTCCTGTAATTTTCCGAATCTGACGGTTTGGTGCGCTGCAAGACGTGGCGCCCACATGCGCGCACGGAGCGTTCAACTCAGCGTTGTTTGGGCCCCAACAAAGTACGCAGCGAGCGACAACGGTAAGATCCAATGTCGTGTGCGGGAAGGGGTAGGGGTAGGGCATTGCCGAACGCTCTTACAGACACTTCTACACCCTGCACGCGGGCAATGGACCTGAGTCTTTGTGGGGCGCCCCACCGCCGTTATCCTGATGCGCCCACGCGCGCACGCGCGACGTCGTTTCTAAAGGGGCGTCCTCCGCTCCGGTGTCGCGCTTACATGGTCTTGAGGTACTCGAGCAGGTCCTCGAGCGCCCTCGCGTTCTTTGCCCAGTCGTAGTAGCCGTTGAACTCTGGCCCGGTGTGACCAGCGTTTCCGTTGCCGGACTGGGTGGTGTTGTACGAGCCCACGCCGGGGACGTAACCATCGGGGCACTCAGTCGAGAAGCCCACGTCGTCCTCGTTGTATTCGGTGTTGCCGCGACAGAAAGTGGTCGGTCGGTCGCCGGTCAACAATGCACGAAGGCTGGGCACGGAGCCGTTATGCAAGTAGGGCGCGCTCGCCCAGATACCGCTGAGCGGTATGGCCATGTACCCGCCAGTGCTTTGAATCACGGGGCTGGGCTGTCCATCGCAAGCCGGGTCACCCTTACAGCTCGCTGCGACCGCGGCACCGAGGCTAGCAAGGGTATAGTCGCTCCATACGACCGCACGGTTGGGGTCCGTACCTACCTCGTCGAGGCCGAAGATGCGTTCGGCGCCAGGCGTGTGACAGCTCTGGCAGGCGTCTCGGAATACCTTCTCGCCACGCGCCACGGAACTGCGACTCACGTCGAAAGGATACACCGGCGCAGGCAGGTTCTCGGTGAAGCGCGTGGTGCGAATGCCGTTGTCCACGTTGACAGCGGCGGGGTTACCGATGACTCCGAGCGACGCGGCGAGGTTTCTATGCAGCTTGCCAGGGATGCTTCCGTCCCACTGCGCGGCCGGGCGGTCCGCCTGCAGCCAGACCGACATGATGTCCACGGGCGCGGGAGCCTTCGGCAGCACGGCCTTCACCTGCTCAGCGGTCAGGACCGCAGGGTTCACGACTAGCGCGAAGCCGGCAGCGAGGGCATCGAGATTGCCAGGCGTGGCAGCCGGCGGGTTGGGCACGTTGTTCGTGTTGATGCCCACGGTGAGATAGTACCGCTGAGCGCCGGCAACCGAACCAGCCTTGAGTCCGGCGAGCATACTGGCCGCGACGTCGATGCCTGCCTCGGGCACGTAGGTCATGAACGCCCGGCGCTCCACGGTCTCCTGAACCGGATCTGCCGGGTAGATGGAGCCGAAGGGGAGCGCGGCGAGCGCAGTACGGAAAGTGCCCGCCGTGTAGCGGCCCGTGGTGTCCGTGACCGTAGCGTAGACTGAGCCTCGGAACGGACCGAACTGGCCGTTGGGGGCCCCCGGTAGATAGAGGGTTTGTCCCTCAGGTCCATCGACGCGGCCGAGGTGGCAACCTGCGCAGGTCAGTGACGAGCTTTGCAGATAAACCGGCTTCGGGGCCTCCGGTGTCCCTAGGTTGGCGAGCACGGTAGTCGAGTTCATGTGGCCGAGGCCAAGCGGCAGCACGCGTCCCTCTTCGAGACCATCGGGCCCGAAGCCTTGGGCCGCCATATAGGCATCGTAAGGCCCCCAGATGTCTGGGAAGATCTGCGGAAAGAGCCTGAGCATGATCGTCGGTACGCCAGTGTTGCCGAGCGGTGTGTTCTTGAACGACTCCCAGTCCTCCTGGTTCGCTTCGACGTAAGCCTCGACGGCGGCTTGGCGCTTCTCACGCTCGACCCGCCACCACTGGAGGTCCGTGGGCGCTTTTTTCGTCTTGAGCGCCTCGGTGGCGCTCTGCAAGTCCAGCGACTCCTCCGTCGACTCCACGCCGCAGCCGATGGGGCTGAGCAGGGTAAGGGCGCCTACGCAGGGCAAAAGATAATTCTTCGCGAATGTTATAAACACTTAACTAACCTCCGAGTTGTACTTAGGAATTGAGCGACGACGCAGCGAAGCGTCGCTCTTCGAATCGCCGATGAGCACGAACGCAGGGATGCGCAGAGATCTCTGACGCTGGGGAATTTCGAGCACGGCGAAGTTATGGAAAGCGGCTAGCTACACTAGATCGGCGAAGCGAAATCCACGCGTCGCGGCTGCGACGTCGTAGCCACATCGAGGGTAGGTCAGATCGACTTGTTAGCCCATCCCCACCGACGATGCTGTGAGATCGCGCGCGGCCACACGCGCCGATCAAGACTGCGCTCGCACGCGTCAGACGAGACGGGCTGGGGGCAGCTGTGCTGTCCGCCCAGCTGCTCGGCGACTCACGCTGCGTCGTGCGCCGCTCCGCAATGCGCCGCATCAGCGCCAATCGCTCCAAGTGTATCCGCTACGGAGCCGTGTATCCGGCCCCTGCTGGCGCGGTCATTCTCACCACCGTGATGGACGTAACTTCGGCCCGCAGACACTTGCTGTTCGGTCGTCGGCCGGGTGTCGAGCGGCTCAGCCGGGATGGTGATGGGGCCGAGGTCCTGATTGCCTCGCCTACGGAAAAAGGTATTTCTTACTGTCAAACTCGGCAACGAAGTACCAGGGCGGCGCGATCATTTTGGTGAACACGACCAGCGCGTTGCCCGCGACGAACGTTCCCGACGTCTGATGCTTCGCGACGGCCTGCCGCAGGGCCACGTGCGAGGGGGGAAGCAAGCGCAGCATGCTGTTGTCGAGCGGCTCGTGCGAGGTGAGCATGTCCTTGTCAACGATCACCATTCCAGCCTCGTTCAGGACATAACTATCGAGATACCCGTCGACGTCGGCCATCGAGATGACGCGCAGCACTTCTTTGTAGCGTAGGTCGCCGAGGGCGATACCCACGAACCTGTCGCCGTCCCATATCGGAGCGAGGCATGGAATGCGCGTGGTCATACCTCCCGAATCACGGTAAGGGCGGCCCCAGCGCGTGCCATAGCTGCGGGCGACCTCCTTGTACCAGGGGCGCGTCCGCGCGTCGTAATCGGCGTCCAACCCGCTGCGCGCGGGTAGCTGAAACAGAAGGCCGTTGTCGAACGCTATCCCGATCCGAAAGAGCGGCAGGTCGCCTCTCCAGAAGGCGGCGTCTTGCTCGACGCGAGGCGCGCGGGCGAGCTTCTCGGACGCGCTCTCCAGAAGGGCCTGGCGAAGGGCACTCTTCATTCCATAGAGCCGGTAGACCATCGCCTCCCGCTCGGCCGTCACCTTTCCCGCCGGGAAGACGAACATCGGTTCTATGAACGAGATGCGCTCCCCGTAGCGATCGAAGAAGCGCGTGTCCGGTGGTCCACCTTTCGCCATGTCCGACGCGCGCACGTACTTGACGGGAGTCGGCGCCGCCAAGCGCAGGAGATCGCTCGCCCTCACGCCGATGAGCTCGACGAGCTTGGCGATTCTGCCGAAGGTCTTGTCGACCTCATGCGCGCGACGCCCGACGGCCGCCGTGACTTGCGCGATGGCCTCGAGTCTGCGCGCCGAGTTTTGCGCCGTCATGGCGTCATGTCGAAGACTCACGCCGGCGAGGACGGCCGCCGACGCGAGCAGC
>JBKJIA010000484.1:0-4072 GCA_046598735.1 Polyangiales bacterium | reverse complement strand
GAGCCTTTACCCTTCCGGCCGTCGTGCCATGGATGAGGCCAAGCGTGCGCGTCATAAAGTGGATCCGCGACGATCTGGCCCGTGGAGATCGAACCAAGTGACGGTGGCGAACGCCTTGCGTTACGAAAGCGCGGCGTTTTGGAACGTGTCAGCGAATTTGGAAACACGGTACGTGAGCTACTGGAACGACGAGAGGTATGGCGTTAGCGCGGGGGCACCGTTTGAGGTGCGCATGGCAAGGTCGGTTGCCATTCGGACCCGTGTCAACCCGACGGAGTGGCCCTTCCCTCCACGAGCCGAATTTCTCTGAGCAGAACCAGACAGAGCCTACCTCTCCGGTCTGGTCTCGTACCTGGAAACGCGTTGGAATGCGTGCTAGCCCGCTTCATTCACGTGCAAGTGCCGTCACAACCACACGCGCTCAAACACCGTGCCCCAGCGGTTTCCGCAATCGGCCGGGTCGCCTGGCTGCATTCGCATTTCCTCATGTGGGCCGGCGGCACGAAGTTCGTCTTCGAAGTTGCCCGCCGCTTGAACCGCACCATTCCGGTCGACATGATCGTGGAGCGCTGCGCCCCCGAGATCGCGAAGATGTACGCGGACGAAGGCATGCGCGTAATCGAGATCTCCAATCGCTCTTCCACCAGCATGCTCTATTGGGGGTTGTTCCCGCTGCAGCTGGCTCGTGAAGTGCGACGGCTGCGCAAGCTCAAGGCGAATTACTCTGCCTTTATCGCGTCGATGTTTCCCATGTCTGCGGTAGCAGTGGCAGCTGGGGCGCATCCCTTAACTACCTACCTGATGGAGCCATTCGCGTTCTTCCACGACGAGGACATGATCGCGGGCTTTTCGCCGCCTCGCCGTCAGCTTCTGGAGGTCCTTGCGCGGAGCTACAGATGGCTAGACCGTTGGGGCGTGCGTCATTCAGAGCAGGTCCTTACGATCAACTCGGGTACCGCGCGCTGGGTGCAGCAAATCTACGGCCGGCAGGCCGACACTACACTGCTCGGCGTCGACACCCAAAAGTTTGCGCCGCGCCCAAGTCGCTTTGCAGAGCAATGGGAAGGTCGTCGGATTGTCGTCCACTCCACGGACTTTACCCCGCTCAAACGCACCAGCGTGGCGATCGACGCCGTGGCCGCGCTCCGCGCCGACTTGCCGAGCGTGCTGCTGTTAATCACATGTTCGTTCGACGATGCGGAAAAGATTGCGGAGCTGCGCGACAGTATTCGGCGCCGTGGCTTGCAAGATCATGTGGTGGTGCTGGGCAGCGTCTCCCACGATGACCTTCCACATTACTACGCAAGAGCGCATGCCTCGCTCTACACCGGAATTGGTAAGGGAGCGTCAGCGGCAAGTTTGTTCGTTCTCGAATGCATGGCTTGTGGCACACCCGGCATCCGCACAGACTTTACCGAGGACGAGGTCGCGCACGGCGAAAGCGGCTTCCTTTTTGCGGCTCAAGACGAGCAAGCCCTGCGCAACCACTTGCGCACCTTGCTAACTGATGAGCCCCTGCGCGCGCGCTTTGGCGTTGCGGCGCGCGAACGCGTCGTTGCGACATACAGCTGGGATGCTGTTGCCGAGCGCGTCACGCGGCGCCTGCTCGGCGAAAACCAGGAACCCCTGCACGGAGCGGCTTCATGAGCATCGAGCGAATCGAGTCGAACGGCGTTCTATACGCATTAGTGTTTCGTCACGGCCTTACCGTTGGCGATGGCGTGAAATTTCTGACGCCAGACGACTACCCTCTTCAACTGGGCCTGATCGAGCGCAAAGCAGGGTACACTTTCCGCCCGCACATCCATAACGACTTTCGCTACGAGGTCAATACGACCCAAGAGTTCCTGTACGTGGAACACGGCCGTATTCGGGCCAAGATCTACAACCACGAGTGGGACATCATCGCCGAAACGGAAGTGGGCCCCGGGGACTTCTTACTCTCGGTGACCGGAGGCCATTCTTTTGACGTGCTCGAGGATGTCCGGCTGATCGAAGTGAAGCAGGGTCCATACCCCGGAGATAGTTATGCCAAACGCTTCAAGGGATAGCGCTCGCTTCGTCCCAGTAAATGCCCCGCTGCTGAGCGATAAGTCGAAGCAACTCGTGATGGAAGCGCTGGATACGGGTTGGCTTTCGTCAGCCGGTCCGTTCGTAGAACGGTTCGAGCGCGAGTTCGCAGAGTATGTCGGCGTCAAGTACGGCATCGCGGTTGCGAATGGTACGGCGGCCCTGCATTGCGCGCTTTGGGCTTGCGGAATAGGCGAGGGTGACGAGGTGATCGTGCCCGCCTTCACGATGATCGCGAGCATCTTCAGCGTGATTCATTGCGGCGCAAAGCCCGTGTTCGTCGACTGCGCGCCGGGCTCGTTCAACCTCGACGTGACGCAGCTCGAACGCGTGGTGACGCCGCGGACGCGCGCCATCATGCCCGTGCATCTCTTTGGTCACCCGTGCGACATGGATGGTGTGCGGGCATTTGCCACCGCCCGTAAGCTGATGGTCGTGGAGGACGCAGCGCAGGCCCACGGTGCGACCTTACACGGAAAGCGCGCAGGAAGTTTGGGCGACGTTGGATGCTTCAGCTTCTACGCCAATAAGATCATCACGACGGGGGAGGGGGGGATGATCGTTACCTCGGACCCAGGGATTGCCAGCCGCGCGCGAAGCTTTCGCGATCTGTGCCACTCCCCTGAGCGCCGCTTCGTACACACGCACGTTGGCTTCAACTACCGTATGACGAACATCCAGGCAGGCATAGGACTCGGAGAACTGGGCTCTATCGATCAGTATCTTGAGCGTAAGCGAAGCATGGCCGCGCGGTATCAGCAGGGACTTGGCGACTTGGCGGGCCTGACGCTGCCGAGCACAAGGCGCGAGGTCGAAAACGTGTACTGGATGTACGCAATCCTCGTCGATCCGCAGAGCTTCGGGATGACGAAGGATGACTTGCGTAAAGCGCTCAAATCGCGCGGAGTGGACACCCGCGACATGTTCTATTCCCCATCGCAGCAGCCCGCGCTCACGGAACGTTATGGTGAGCTAGGACCGTTCCCCAACACGGATCGCATCGCTGCTACGGGCCTTTACTTACCGAGCGGACTCGCGCTGACAGAAGACGATATCGACTACGTGATTACTCAGGTTCGTGAGCTCGCAGAGGGGAAGGCGTGATGGCTGACCCGCAGGAAGCAAAGCGCGCGTTCTTCGACGAACAGTATCGCGGGATGGCCGGAGAGGAATCCGAGGCCCTCGACTATCCCTTGTATCGATTCCTTCTGCCGTACGCGCAGCAACGCGTGGACGTCGCAGCCTCGATGTTGAAGGGCCGCACCTTCGCGCACGTGGTGGAGCTGGGTGTTGGCAATGGCGAGCTGCTGGAAAAGATGTGTTCGCAGTTCGAGCGCTACGACGGCTTCGACATTTCTACTTATCAGCTCGACAACATCACCGCTGCGCTGCGCGATCGAACCAACATACGTGTCCATCAAGCTGACCTTGATGCGCCCTTACCATTGCCGGATGGCACCGCGGATCTAATCATCAGTCTGTCGACCATCGAATATTTGCGCGATCCGCACACCTTCCTTGACGAGGTGTGGCGTCTGATCGTGCCCGGCGGCAGGCTCTTGCTGCATACGATGAATTTGGCGTTCTTGCCGCGCCGGCTGCAATTGTTGTTGGGGCGATTGCCAACTTTCAATTCCGCAGCGGGGTGGCAAGGCGGCGTGCTCCATCAGTTCACCTTCCCGACCATGCGCGACCTTCTGCTCTCGCGAGGCTTTGTGGTCGAGCGCGAAGCATGTGCGGGGCTCGCACCTGCGCTCAGGCTGTGGTGGAGGAATGCGCTCGCCAGCGACATGCTTTTTCTCGCGCGGAAACCTGCCTAGTCGGGGAGTCACCTTTGTCACGCCCTCGCATTTCTATCGTCACTCCCTCCTACAACCATGCGCAGTTCATCGAGCGCACGATCGAAAGCGTCCTTTCGCAACAGGGTGAATTCGACCTCGAATACCGCGTGATTGACGGCGCGAGCACGGACGGAACGCTGGACATCCTGAGGCGCTACGAA
>JBKJIA010000336.1:0-6018 GCA_046598735.1 Polyangiales bacterium | reverse complement strand
CGATTTCTTCGTAGCGATCGATTTCTTCATGAGCGAGACCTCTCGCTATGCGGACATCGTGCTCCCCGGATCACTCCAGGAAGAAGACGAAGGCACGGTGACGCAGCTCGAGGGGCGCATCATCCGCATCAACAAGGCTGTCGATTGTCCAGGCGAGGCCAGGCAGGATTGGCGCATCATCCAAGACATCGCGAAAGCGCTCGGCCGTGAGCAAGGCCTTACGTTCGAGGGCCCGCGGGAGATGTTCGAGGAGCTGCGCGTGGCTTCCCGCGGTGGCGTGAATGACTATTCAGGCGTCACCTACGAACGCATCGAAGAGCACTTCGGCGTGTTCTGGCCCTGTCGCGCGAAGACTCCTGACGCGACTCCGGAGCCCAGTCCGCAAGGCACGCCTCGTCTGTTCGAGCCTGGCTCCTGGAATCCCGTCGCCAATGGTGCAGGGCCCTTCTATTTCCCGGATGGTAAGGCGCACTTCAACCCAACTGCCTATGTGGGGCCGGCAGAGGATGTCGATGCAGAGTATCCAGTCATCCTGACAACCGGACGTGTCGTGAGTCAGTTTCTATCGGGCAACCAGACGCGACGGATAGGTCCGCTCGTCGACCACTATCCTGAGCCGCGCGTCGAGATTCATCCGCGACTCGCCGGCCGACTGGGCATCGCGGACGGCGATTGGGCCACCGTAAGGAGCCGTCGCGGTCACTGCACGTTGCGCGCCTCAGTCGTCAAGACCATCCGCCCTGATACGGTCTTCATTCCTTACCATTGGGGAGGGCGCAAGAGCGCAAACCAGTTGACCATCTCGGCGCAAGATCCGATCTCGAAAATTCCCGAGTACAAGGTCTGCGCAGTGCACGTTGCGCGCGCCACTGAGCCACCAAACTATGCCGTGATCCTCGAGCCCCAGCAGTAGTCGGAGACGCCCACGAATGCCCGTACCCGCAACCTATGAGTTCTTCATCGATCCCGGCCGATGTATCGGCTGCCAATCGTGCATCCAAGCCTGTTCTGAGTGCGATACGCACAAGGGACAGTCCATGATCCAGCTCGACTACGTCGACCGGTCGCGCTCGACACAGACCATCCCCGTCGTGTGTATGCACTGCGATTCGCCCACGTGCGCCGAGGTTTGTCCGGCCGATGCGATCAAGCGAACTGAGGACGGCGTCGTGCAGACTGCACGTAAGCCTCGCTGCATCGCCTGCAACAACTGCGTCTTGGCCTGTCCCTTCGGCGTGCCTAAGATGAGCGCGCGCATGAACCTGATGATGAAATGTGACATGTGCTACGACCGCACGTCAGTGGGGCTCAAGCCGATGTGCGCCTCGGTCTGTCCGAGTCAGGCACTCGCCTATGGGACGCGGGAGGAGATGGCAAAACTCCGGCCGAATGCGAAAGCCGTCAACACCTTCCAATTCGGTGCGCAGGTCATCACGACTAAGGTCAACGTCATGGTTCCCGCCCACACAACGCGCGAGGTTGTCGACGTGACGGCCGCGATGCACGTGTCCACCATCGGCCACGACGTACTCGATGACATTTTTGGCAATGACGTGGAAGCATGAGCAACGCCGACCGCACAGACGATGCCTCCTTCGGTTCTCGAGCCGTTCACCCGGACAAGCGACCTCCCGAAGAGCAGCCGCGTTGGCGACGTGACTTCCCGATCGACTGGGCAGAAGACGACTACGTATCGAGGCGCGATCTGGTCAAGTACGTCGTGCTCACCAGCTGCGCCTTCGTTGCGGGGCAGACATGGATCGTCGGCAAGGTTCTGTTCGGCAAGCGAAAGGGGAGCTATCCACGGAGTTCGATTGCGTCGGTCGACGAGCTCGCGGTAGGAGGTGCCAAGACCTTCGTCTACCCGGAGGGCAGCACTCCGAGATTGCTGGTGCGCACAGGCGAGGAGTCTTTCGTCGCCTACGACCAGCAGTGCACCCACCTGCAGTGTCCGGTGGTGCCCGCCGTGCGCGAAGGCAAGCTCCACTGTCCGTGTCACAACGGATGGTTTGACTTGCAGACAGGCGCACCGCTCGCAGGCCCGCCCAGGCGACGCCTTCCGCGCGTACTGCTCGAGGTACTCGATGACACCGTCTACGCGACCGGTGTCGAGGACGCAGCGACATGAACAAGAATCGCTTCGCACGGTCGCAGCGTATGCCGGTCGTCAATGCCATCCTCGTGATCGTCGTGTTTCTCGTCGTGCTCCAGCTTTGGCTGCTGATCGCCACGATGAACGCGTACTTGGGTGGTGATCACGCTACAGCCATTCCCGCCGCTATCGCGAGCGCGGTTTGCCTGGCGCTCAACGCAGGGCTCCTGCGCTACTTGGCGCGACTCGAGTAGATGGGCATGGTCGCAAGCCCCCCTCTCGTACGCCGCATCGCGGGCGGGATCGCAAGCCTGTTTCCCGGCTACTTCGCGCTCGTGATGGCCACGGGCATCGTCTCCATTGCCACCAAGCTCGTGGGCTTAGCGTGGATCGCTGCGCCGCTGTTTTGGGTGAACTTAGTCTCCTACGTGACCCTGAGCCTGCTCCTGGTCGCGCGGCTGCTCGTCTATCCGAGACGCGTGCTCGATGATCTGCGCGATCACGGACGAGGCGCTGGTTTCTTTACGATCGTCGCAGGCACTTGTGTGTTCGGGGTGCAGGTCCTCGTCGTCGCGCATGACGTCGCCGTAGCTCGCGCTCTGTGGTTCGCGGGCATCGGCCTGTGGGTGGTCGTCATGTACGGCTTCTTTGCGGCCGTCGTCGTTCGTCAGCACAAGCCGTCCCTTGAGGCAGGCATCAACGGTGCGTGGCTGCTCGCCATCGTCGCGACGCAAGGCGTTTCGGTTCTGGGCTCCTTGTTGGCGCCGCACATGAGTCAAGCGGCACCCGTCCTCTTTGTTGCGCTCTGCATGTACCTGCTCGGCGCGATGCTCTATTTGACCATCATCACGCTGATCTTCTATCGGTTCACCTTCATCGAGATGACGATGGAGCGGCTTACCCCGCCCTACTGGATCAACATGGGCGCGGTCGCGATCACCACCCTGGCCGGCTCTACGTTACTTCTGGCGAGGCACACAGACCCGTTCGTCGACATGCTGGGGCCCTTCCTGACAGGCTTTACCCTGTTCTTTTGGGTCACCGCGACGTGGTGGATCCCGCTGCTCGTGATCTTAGGGATCTGGCGTCACGTCATTCAAAAGTTCCCGTTGCGATACGACCCTCAATATTGGGGAATGGTGTTCCCGCTAGGGATGTACACCGTCTGTACCGTTCGCCTGGCAGAGGCCACAGGGTTAGCTTTTCTGATGGTCATCCCTCGCTACTTTGTGTACGCGGCACTCGTCGCGTGGGCAGTAACCTTCGTCGGGATGCTCGCCTCGCTGTTGAGGGCAGAAAAAGAACTGGTCGCGAAGCACGCGTAGCGAAGTCGGGGGCGTCGAGCACGCTCAGCAGACGGGGAATTGGGTGATACTCGCGCGCACGGCTTCGGCGGCACACCTCAGCTTCACGGCTTCCTCGGGCGACAGCGCGGGTGAGAGCCTGCGTGTGATGCCGCCCCGTCCGACGACGACCGGCATCGACAAGCACACGTCCTTCACGCCCTGGCAATCATTCAGCCAAATCGAAAGTGGCATGGTGTGTCGCTTGTCTAAGCTAATGCTCTCGACGACCATCGCGACGGCGAGGGCGATCGCGTGGCTGGTATACCCTTTCACCTGAAACACTTCCTCCGCGGATCGCAGCGTCTCGGCATGGAGAGCCGCGTCACGTGCTGGGTCCGAAAACCTTTCACCGCCGGCCACCGCCATGCATGTGACGGGGAATTGGTGCGGTCCGTGCTCGCCCAAAACGTAGGCGCGAATGTCATGGGGATGGATGTTCTCCTCTTCAGACAGTAGCTGCCGGAAGCGTGCGCTGTCGATCAGCGTTCCGGTGCCCATGACACGCTCCGAGGGAAAACCGGAGAGTTTGAGGGCGTGGTAGGTGAGTAGGTCCACCGGGTTGGTCACGATCACCAGGATCGCGTTCGGGCTAAGCTTAGCAAGTGTGGGTACATGCTCGGCGAAAAGGACGGTGTTGACGGCGGCCAGATCAGAGCGCGAGCGAACGGCGGTCTTCGGCCGCGCAGAGGCGCACAGCACGATGATGTCGGACTGGGCGGTCGCTTCGAGCCACCCGGCACGGATGCGCGGGGGCCGGACCGTCAGGGCGCTCGCGTGTGCGAGATCCGCAGCTTCTGCGCGGGCCCGTTCCACGTCGCGATTAGCGAGCACCAGCTCGTCGACCAGGCCCTTGACGAGCAGCGCGAACGCCGCAGCCACACCCGTTCTTCCGGTTCCAACGATGGAGACACGCATGCGCGACCAGATAACACGGCGCGGGTCGTGCGGCTTTCCCGCCCTTCGGCGGCGAGCTGTCGGTAGTTGTCTTCCCGCAGCGCTTGGTCTTGGTCCGTACTTCCAGCTTCTCCGTGGAGATTAGGGGGCTCGTATTCGAGCCATCGCTGCGCGCGTCGGGCTCGGTGTAGGGCGTCCATCACGGCATCAACGTGCTTGTGCTCATCAAAGAATCGAGCATCGTCGGCATCGGCGTCCTCCTCGGCGGTGGTTAGGTTTGGCGACCCTACTGTCCGATGGAGCGATGCCTTTTTCTACTCCCGTCTCGCGTATCTCGCCGCCTGCGCGGCCGTACGATGCGGGGACGGATCGCTCCGAGCGCGATCCACACCCCCTCGCATCGCTCAAGATCGCCGAAGCCGAGCACGTCGAGGTCGCAAGTCGCGCGATTTGTCGTAGCTCCCCTACTGCGAAGTCGATCGCGGGCGCCGCGAGGCCTGACGGGCCGTGCGGCAGGGCTGGATCGCGTGAGGCGGCGTACACGTCGGGCTCGCAAATGTCGATCGCCCAGGGCGGGAGCTGGCAGGCCCGGGCGGGTGACGTCAGGGTAGGAGAACCTATGCAATCGACATCTCTTCGCCGGGCCTGGCACGCGCTCACTGCTGCAGCGTTTACCTGTTACCTCGGCGGGTGCAGCGCGGACGAAAGCGCCGACGACTCACCCGAGGTCGTGTGCGCACAATCGGGCTTCGTGGTCGAGACCGGTCGCGTGTTCGCTTCTCTCCCTACCCCGGTCGACGCCGCCGCGTATCTGTTCGGCGGTCACATCATTGCGGTGGACGACCCGACCGACGAGCGCCTCGGCGATCTCAAGTTGGTGGGTCCCTTCGTCCGCCGGCTGACGCCGTCCTTCGACGAGGAGAAGCGCAGCCTCGCTTTCGAAGGATGCGGACCGGCATGCGGCGAATCGAGCGACGGTCCTAGGCTCGAGGCAGAGGCCCTTTGCGACGGGGCCGCGTTGCTTCTGCGCTTCGACGAATTTCCGCCCTCTCTGAGCATCGAGAATTTGTTCGGAACCGACTGGCGCGGCACGGCCGACTTTCTCGGCGCCGAAATCATCTCCGAGCGCGTCGTGCGCGCCGAGCGTAGCGACGAAGGCATCTTGCTGGTCGACGTCGACTCGGAGCTCTCTGTTTGGGTCGACGAAACGCGCGCCTACGACGAGCGTGCGTCAGACGAGCGCAAGACGACCCACCTCCAGGCGCGTTGGTTCTGGAAGCCGGTGCAACAGCTGACCCCCGGTTTCGAGCCGCGCGCGCCCACCGCCTCGATCGGCATCTTTCGCACCCACGGGCGCGACGGCGAGCACGTCACGCGTTGGCCGTTCGAGGCCGGCGGTTCGGTCGAGTTCATGGTGAAGTCAGTGCCCGCTCCGTACCGCGACACCGCGGACGCAGCCTTCGAGGCTTGGAACAATCTGTTCGAATCTGCGATCGGCCGACGTCCCATTCGTCATCGCTTCCTCGAGAAAGACGACCCGATGTTCGACCGTGTGGTGCTGGGCGACCCGCGCTATGCCGTCATGGAATGGGACGAAACAAACCGCGCGAGTTATGCGGGCGCCGGCACGTACATCGCGGACCAACAGACCGGTGAAATCTTCGCCGCGGGCGTCCATCTGCAAGG
>JBKJIA010000262.1:0-2708 GCA_046598735.1 Polyangiales bacterium | reverse complement strand
GTAACTTCTTCAAGCGAGGGCCGCCAAGCTAGCCACCGCCCTGACGAGCTGTGCGGGTTCGACGGGTTTAGACAAATGATTTTGGAAGCCCAGGCTAAGCGCGCGCTTCACGTCTTCGACACGCACGAACGCTGTCAGCGCGATGGCAGGGACGCGCCCTCCCTGCTCGGGCGCAAGGGCTCGTACCTTACTGATCAACGAGTAGCCATCCTCGATTGGCATCCCGATGTCGCTTATCAACACGTGGGGCTGCACGCTTTCTAGCATACGCATCGCTTCGGCTGCGGAAGCAGCAAGGTATACCGCGGCTCCTTGTTCGCGTAGGGCTTCGGCCATCAGCATTCGCGCATCCTCTTCGTCATCTACCACGAGTAAGGTCAGATTCTCGAGCCTGGGTGTCAGGTCATGTTGGGTGGCTGGAGCCGGGGAGCTTGGCGAGCTTGGCGAGAGCGACGCTTCGGTCGGGAGCGCGGGCACGGGCAGCCGCACCGTAAACTCGGCGCCCTGTCCGAGCCCAGGGCTGCGCGCACTGACAGTCCCGCCGTGCGCAATGACAAGCTGCTTGACGATCGCAAGTCCGAGACCCAAGCCGCCGTGTCGCCGCGTGGAGGATGCATCCCCTTGCTGAAAGGGGTCGAACACCCTCGGCAGGTCTTCGGCCGCTATTCCCTGCCCCGTGTCGGTGACGGATAGGCATAGGTAAGATCCATCCCGACGGATTTGCACGGAGACGGCCCCGCCTTGGGGTGTAAATTTCACCGCATTGGAGGTCAGATTCCAGACGATCTGTTGCAGTCGGTCCGGATCGGCCATGAGCTCGAGCGAAGCATCCTCGAAGTCGGAAACGATAGAGATCCCCTTGGCCTGCGCTGCGGGCGCGACGCCCTCGATGGCGCCCGCGACGAGCTCGGCCAGAACGGTAAGCTTAGGGGCAAGGGATAGCTTGCCACTGATCACACGTGACATATCGAGCACGTCTTCGATCAGGCGAGCTTGGGCGCGCGCGTTCCTTTCGATCACCGCGAGGGGTCGCTCGAACTCCTCCGGTGGCGTGCGCCCGCGCATGATGACGGTCCAGCCTAGGATCGCGTTCAAGGGCGTCCGCAACTCGTGGGATACGGTGGCGAGGAATTCATCCTTGGCACGGTTGGCGACTTCCGCTTCTTTTCGGAGGCGCAGCTCGCTTGCCCGCGCTTCGCCCAGATCTCGGAATGAGATGGCTGTGTCGATCGCCATGCCTGCCTGCCGAGCGAGCTCTTCCGCGAATACTAGGTCTTGGTCGCTATAGCGCCGGCCAGAATCGGCGTACACGAGAGTCATGGCCCCAAGCGTGCGATCGCGACCTCGCAGGGGCACCACCATGGCAGAGTCCAACTTAAGCTCGCGGAGAATACTCAGGTGCTCGGCGTCTTCGGCGCCAGCCTCGAGCAGGGCGGCGGGAATCTCCGAATAGAGCTCGGACTTGCCGCTTCGTATGACTTGCGGGGCCCCCGTGAGCGCGTTGGGATCGCTGGGGTACCGCTCACCCAAGGCAAGTGCGAAAGCCGCCTTCGCAGGGTCCACGTGGGCGACTGCGACCTGGTGTAAAGTGGGGGGCGCACCTTCCATCAGGGTAACCGAGCACCAATCGGCAAGCCGCGGCACCGCAAGCTGCGCGACGGTGGCCAGCGTCGCGCGATAGTCCAGCGAGGAAGCCAGCGCCTCGCCGGCCGCGACCAGGAATGCATGACGCACCGCTTCGAGCTTCTCTTGGGAGACATCACGGAACACCAGAACCACGCCCAAGGTAGCGCCGCTGTCGTCCTTGATCGGGGCGCCGCTGTCATCGATCGGGATCCTGAGGCCGCTCTTGGCGCGAAGAACCGTATGGTTCGCAAGCCCCACGACCTTACCTTCCCGCAGGACCTTGGTGACAGGACTCTCGACTGCCTCGCCCGTCAGCTCGGAAGTGATGGGAAATATCTGATCGAGATGTCGACCTATCGCATCCGCCTCGGACCACTCGGTAAGGTTTTCGGCGACCGGGTTCATGAAGGTAACGGCACCGTCTGTGTCTGTTGCGATGACGGCATCGCCGATGCTACGCAGGGTGGTGGTCAGGGCACGCTGAGCTTTGTCTTCTCGCTCCAGGCGAATGGCGCGCTGCAGGGACTGAGCACACTGCTTGCTGAACGTGTCGACGAACGCGCGCTCGGCCGTTGTAAAGCGCCTGGCCTCGTAAAAGCCCATGCTCAAGAGCCCCATGGGTCGACCCTCGACCACCAGGGGCACACTCCAAAATGCGCGGGCACGCTTGCCTGAGGTCCCGGTGCCTGCCAGCTCGGGAAACAGGGCGAAATAGTCATCGGATGATTCTGCCCAAAGCGCAGTGCAAGACTTCATGGCAGAAAACGAGACGGGATTGCCCGTGTGCTCGGTGATGCGTCGGATCTTCTCCACGATCTCGGGGGCGGCTCCCCGTTCGCCGATAAGCTCAAGCGCCGTGCTCGTGTCATCGAGCAAATGGAGCGTGCACGTGTCTGCGTGCGCAGCGCGCATCCCCAGATCCACGATTACATCCACCACGTCTGAGCGTATGGCGCAGGAGCGTCTGCAAGCCCTGGCCGATCTGGCCGAACAATTAGCCGCCGCGCGCACACGCTCAGACGTGGTGGATGTCATCGTGGATCTGGGGATGCGCGCTGCGCACGCAGACACGTGCACGCTCC
>JBKJIA010000094.1:0-11109 GCA_046598735.1 Polyangiales bacterium | reverse complement strand
GGAGTTTCGGCTGGCGTTCGGACTGTGAGAAGACACATTTGAGGCTCTTGCCGGGGCGTAGCTCTCCGCCCGGCATGGAAAGAGCCCAACTCTCATGACCGAGAATCCCAAAGTCACGACCGGCGCCGAGAAACTCATCCAATGTCTGGAGCGCGAGGGAGTCGAGTACATCTTCGGCCTCTCGGGCGGCGCGGCGATTCCCATTTTCGATGCGCTGGTCGACTCGCAGATCAAACTCATCCTCGTGCGCCACGAACAAGGCGCCACCCACATGGCCGATGGCTATGCGCGCGCGACGGGTAAGCCGGGCGTTGTGCTCGTCACCTCCGGGCCTGGCGCAACCAACACAGTCACCGGCTTGCTGACGGCGCTGATGGATTCGGTTCCAATCGTCGTGCTCACCGGCCAGACCATTCGTGAAAGCCTGGGCAAGGACGCGTTTCAAGAAGCGGACGTCACGGGCATCACCTACCCGGTCGTGAAGCACAGTTATCTCGTCAAAGATGCGGCCGACATCCCGCGCATCATGCGCGAGGCGTTCTATATCGCTCGGACCGGTCGCCCTGGGCCTGTGCTCGTGGACTTGCCGAAAGATGTGACCGCAGGCCCATGCACGGCTGAGTTCGTGGATGAGGTCAGCTTGCCCGGCTACGAGATTCCGGGCGGCGTAAAGCCTGCGGAGCTCGAGCAGACTGCCAAGCTATTGCGACGTGCGCGCAAACCAGTGTTGTACGTGGGGCACGGCGCAGTCATCTCGGATGCAGGCCCTGCGGTCTTACGGTTGGCCGAAAAGCTGAACGCGCCTCTTGTCAACACATTGCTTGGTAAGGGCGCGGTCGATGAACGTCATCCCCTGCATCTAGGCATGTTGGGCATGCACGGCACGGCCTACGCCAACAAAGCCGTCATCGATTGCGATCTGATCATGGCAATCGGGGCGCGTTGGGATGATCGCATTACGGGTAAGGTCAGCGAGTTCTGCAAAGATGCGATCAAGATTCACGTCGATATCGACCGCGCTGAGTTCAACAAAATCATTCGCCCTGACATTAGCTTGTGTGGTGACGCGCGGCGGGTGATCGAAGATCTCATCCCTTACGTAGAGCGTTGCGAAAGCGATGAATGGGTCGCGCAATGCGACAAGTGGCGCAAGCAATACCCACTTAAGTACAACAAGCAGGGTGGGTTGAAGGCGCAGCACGTACTCGATCGCTTGGATGCATTGACCAAAGGCGAAGCGCTCATCACCACCGACGTGGGCCAGCATCAGATGTGGGCGGCTCAGTTTTGTCGCACGCGCAAGAACCGCCATTGGCTGAGCTCCGGTGGCGCAGGCACCATGGGTTTTGGCTTTCCAGCCGCGATAGGCGCGCAGTTCGGATTGCCGGGCAAACAGGTTTGGGCCGTGGTTGGCGATGGTGGTTTTCAGATGACGCTGTGCGAGCTCGCCACGGCGTTCGTGCACAAACTGCCGGTCAAAGTCTTGATCATCAACAACAACTACCTCGGCATGGTGCGTCAGTGGCAGGAGCTGTTCTTCGATAACCGGCTATCTGGCGTGGATCTGGAAGGGAACCCTGACTTCGTGAAGCTGGCCGAGGCTTACGGTGTGAAAGGCTTACGCATCAAGCGCGCAGCGGACGTCGACCGCATTCTGAAAAAGGCCATCGAATATAACGACGGGCCGGTGGTCGTGGAAGCTGAAGTCGTCAAGGAAGACAACGTATTCCCGATGATTCCGGCCGGTGCGCCACTGCGACACATGATCATTGAACGTCCTAAGACCAAGCTCGCCAAGCCCACGGGAAGCACCTGACATGCAGCTCATTGAAGAGAGCGTCGCCCAAGAGAGCGGCGTGCATACGATTTCTTTGTACGTGAACAACAAGCCGGGCGTGCTCGTGCGCGTGGCGCTGGTGTTTTCGCGCCGCGGCTACAACATCGAAAGCTTAGTCGTCAGCCCCACGGCGGAAGCCGGCTATGCGCGCATGACGATTACGTGCTCGGGCGCTGAAGCCGTGTTCGAGCAGATCATCAAGCAGCTATCCAAGCTCGTCGATGTGGTGCGCGCGGAGGATCATACCAATCAAGAGATGGTCGAGACCGAGGTCGCATTGGTCAAGGTCGATGTGCCGCTCAAGGATCGCACGCCACTTTTACAAATTGTGGAGCACTACAAAGCCAAGGTGGTCGACTACGGCCCGGAAACCATGATGCTGCGTGTGTACGGCGAGAGTAAGAAGCTCGATAGCATGATGTCGCTGCTGCAGACGTATGATGTGCGCGAAGTCGTGCGCACCGGCAAGATCGTGATGGCGCGGGGCACCGCACGAACCTGAGCTGCGCTGACTCGCGGGCGGCATCGCGCGAGTCTGCGCTTCAGGGGTTGCGCGCTGGCAAATGTGCTCAGCCTTTGATCTTGATAAGCTCGATATCGAACACGAGCATGCCCTGGGGGCGGCCGGGCTTACCCTTGTAGGCGAGCTCGTCGGGAATCCAAAAGCGGACCTTTTCGCCTTCCACCATCAGCTGTACGCCTTCGGTCCAGCCGGGGATCACACCGTTGAGCGGGAACTCGGAGGGCTCGCCGCGCGATACGGAGCTATCGAACATCTTACCGTCCGTGGTCCAGCCGGAGTAGTGCACCTGGACGACGGTCGAGGCCGTGGGATGCACCTTGCCTGTCCCTGCCTTGAGCGTCTTATAGGCGAGGCCGCTTGCGGTCTTCTTCGCGTCCTTGGGCGCCGCTGCGACGTCCTTGGGCGTGACGGGTGCCTCGGGCGTTTTGGCGATCGAGACGAGCTCGACGTCGAACACGAGCGTGCCTTGCGGTCCGGGGCGGCCCTTGTACGCGAGCTCCTCCGGAATCCAGAAGCGACGCTTTTCGCCTTCGACCATCAGCTGCACGCCTTCGGTCCAGCCAGGGATCACGCGATTGAGGGGGAAGGTTGCTGCTTCGCCGCGCGTGACCGAGCTATCGAACATCTTACCGTCTGTGGTCCAGCCGGTGTAATGCACGGTGACTTTGTCTTCGGCCTTGGGATGATCCTTGCCGGTGCCTTTGGTCACCACCGTCGAGGCGAGCCCGGACTTGGTCTTCTGGGCATTGGCAGGCGCTGCCGCCACGTCCGCGGGCACTTTGGGTGGATCGGGCATCTTGTTGATTTCGAGCAGCTCTACATCGAATACGAGCGTGCCTGCGGGCGCACCCGGTTGGCCCTGGTAGGCGATGCTCTCCGGGATCCAGAAGCGACGCTTCTCACCGATCGTCATCAACTGTAGACCTTCGGTCCAGCCTGCGATCACTTGGTTGAGCGGGAACTCAGCGGGTTCGCCGCGCGTGACCGAGCTATCGAACATTTTGCCGTCGGTGGTCCAGCCCGTGTAGTGGACCTTGACCTTGTCGAAGGCGCGCGGCTTGTCTGCGCCCTTGCCTGCCGTCAGCACCTTGGAAGCGAGACCCGTGGCGGTCTTCTGAGCATCGGCAGGAGCTGCGGCCACATCGGCGGGCGCCGGCACTCCGGGAGGTTGTTTCATGGGCTCGGCGGCACCTTTCTGGGCCGTGGCAGTCTTATCTGCCGCGACACCTTTCTTGTCGTCGGTTGAGGTGGAACTTGGCGCTTTGGCTTGGCAGGCGAGAAGCCCCAACGAAAGCGCGATAGCGACTGTGGCTCGTTGCATAGTGACCAGGGCTCTAACCCTGCTGGGCGATTGCTGCAAGAAAGCCCACCTTCGAAGCTGTGCTCAATCTCCTCGACTGCTTGAAATTCCGTCGGCCAGGACCATCCTTGACGCACTTAATCGGACGCCTCGCAAGCCTTGCAAAGCAGGGTAAACGAGGCTGCCGTTCCCCAGAAAGCCTAGGAATTTCATGGCTAGCGCCAGTACCGTCACGCCCAGCATGCCCCGCCGCATCGTGATCGAAGACCAGGGTCCCCGCGACGGCTTTCAAGTCGAGCAGGTGATCGTGCCTACCGACATGAAGCTGTCGTTCATCGAAGGGCTGGTCGAGGCCGGCGTGCCCCGCATCCAGGTGTGCTCGTTTGTCAATCCCAAGGCCGTGCCACAGATGGCCGACGCCGAAGCGCTGTGCGCGCGTCTGCCCCAGCGCGACGACGTGATCTTCAGCGGCTTGGTGTTGAACGAAAAAGGCATCGACCGCGCGATCGCATCGGGTCTCAAGCACGTGGCCTGTTCGTACTCGGTCAGCGATACACACAGTAAGAAAAATACGCGCATGTCGCTGCTCGAAGCGCAGGCCGAGTACGAACGCACCGTCAAGAAGGCCAAGCAGGCGGGCCTTACCTTGCGCGGTGGTCTGCAATGCGCGTTTGGATGTCGCTATGAGGGACGCATCGATCCGAACGTGGTGCTCAAGCTGGTGGAACGCCATCTTGCGTTGGGAGTCGATGAGATCGCGCTCGCAGATTCGACCGGCATGGCCCATCCCGAAGCGATTCGCTTCATCATGGAGCGCGTGGTTGCCATGGCAGAAGGTAAGCCTGTGATCCTACACCTGCACGACACCGAAGCGCGCGCGATGGTCAATGCACAGGCCGCGATCGAATGTGGTGTAAGACATTTCGACACGGCTTTTGCAGGCATGGGTGGCTGCCCTTATATCCAAGGCGCCAGTGGTAACCTATCCACCGAAGACTTGTGCGTGATGGTGCACGGGCTTGGCTACGAGACCGGCATCGACGTGCGCAAAGTAGCCGCGCTCGGTCGACGCGTAGAGGAATTCTTCGGCAAGCAGTTCTGGGGCAAGATGCACCGCGTGCTCGGCACGGAGAACATTCAGGTGATCGCATGAAAGGCCAAACGATCGCCGAAAAGATTCTCTCTTCCCATGCGGGCAAAGCCGTCTACGCCGATGATTTGGTGATCGTCAATGTCGATGCCGCCATGGCCAGCGACACCACGGCGCCACTCGCGCTCAAAGCGTTTGCCGACATGGGTGGCACGCGCGTGTGGAACAAGCAACGCACTTACCTGGTGATCGATCATGCATCCCCAGCGCCGAACGAAAAAATCGCCAATTTGCACGAGATCATGCGCAAATTTTCGCGCGAACAAGACTGCGTGCTCTACGACGTGGGCGATGGCATCTGCCATCAGTTGATGATCGACAACCACCACGTAAAGCCGGGCGAACTATTCCTGGGCGCAGACAGCCATACCTGCAGCTATGGCGCGATCGGCGCATTTGCAACCGGCGTGGGCTCCACAGACCTGGCCGCGGTCTTACTGTCCGGCAAGACCTGGCTGAAGGTGCCAAAGACGATCAAGGTCGAGATCACGGGCAAGCTGAGGCCGGGTGTATTCGCCAAGGACCTTACGCTCTTTCTCGTGGGTCAGATCGGCATCTCCGGCGCCACTTACCAAGCCATCGAGTTCTGTGGCGAAGCGGTGGCGCGGCTACCCTTGGGCGGACGCTTTACCCTGGCCAACATGGCGATCGAAATGGGTGCCAAGGTCGGCATCGTGCATCCGGAAGGGTTGACGCTGCCCTACGAGTTTACGCCGATCCTGCCCGATGCCGACGCAAACTACGTACGCGTGCTCAAGTACGATGCGAAAACGTTTCTACCAGTGGTCGCAACACCTGGCTCACCCGATGCAGTGGAAGAGCTCTCGAAGCATGCGGGTACTAAGATCGACTATGCCTTTATCGGCACCTGCGTCAACGGGCGCTTGGATGACTTACAGATTGCGGCGCAGATCTTGGGCGGTAAGAAGCTTGCACCCGGCGTAAGGCTCGTGATCGCGCCGGCCTCGCGCGACATCTATATCCAAGCGGTAGCCGACGGCACAGCAGAGAAGCTGTTGCGCGCGGGCGCCACGTTCATTCCCTCCGGTTGTGGACCGTGCGTGGGTACGCACAACGGCGTGCCGGGGGACGGGGAGACCGTGATCAGCACGGGCAATCGCAACTTCAAGGGGCGCATGGGCAACCCCAATTCGCGCGTGTTTTTGGGTTCGCCTGCCTCCGTGGCCGCCGCCGCGCTGAACGGTTGCATCACGGATCCCACGCCTTACTTAGTCGGAGACAAGTCATGAGCGATCTCTTGAAGGGTAAGGCCCACGTTTATGGCGACAACATCGACACCGATCGCATCATCCCCGGCAAGTACACCAAAACGCTCGATCTGAATGAGCTCGCGGCGCACTGCCTGGAAGACTTGGACCCGGAGTTTCGTGCGCGCATGCAACCTGGAGACTGGGTGGTGGGCGGCGATAACTTCGGCTGTGGTAGCTCGCGCGAGCAAGCTCCCCTCGCGCTCAAGACGGCGGGCGTCAGTGGGGTAATCGCCAAGTACTTCGCGCGCATCTTTTTTCGCAATGCGATCAACATCGGCTTACCAGTGCTAGAGGTGCCCGATCTCGTCGCCGAGCTTGGCGATGAAATCGAAGCCGACCTGAAGACAGGCAGCGTCAAGAACCTGACCCAGGGCACCACCCATCAAGCGGCGGCCATGCCCGAAGTCATGATTCAGATCTTGAAAGAGGGTGGTCTCGTGGACTACCTCAAGAAGAATGGAACCTACCGATGAGCGAGCTTCCGCTTAGTGGCCTTCGTGTGCTCGAGTTCACCCATGCCGTGATGGGGCCGACCGTGGGTTTGTTGCTCGCGGATTTGGGCGCAGAGGTCATCCACATCGAGCCGCCGGCAGGCGATGCCACGCGCTACCTCAAGGGTATGGGCACCGGCTACTTTCCATTCTACAGCCGCAATAAGAAGAGCTTGGCCATCGATCTCAAGAGTGTCGAAGGTAAGGACATCATCGCGCGGCTCGTTCCGACCGCCGATGTGATGGTGGAGAACTTTGCGCCCGGCACCATGGAACGCTTGGGCCTGGGCTACGACGCCGTGCAGAAGCTGAATCCTGCGCTCATTCATCTCTCGCTCAAAGGCTTCCTGAAGGGCCCCTATGAGCACCGGACCGCGCTCGACGAAGTGGCGCAGATGATGGGTGGGCTCGCTTATATGACCGGCCCGGTAGGTACACCCTTGCGCGCGGGTACATCGATCATCGACATCGGCGGCGGCATGTTCGGTGTGCTTGGAATCTTAGTCGCGCTTTACGAGCGTACGACGACCGGCCTCGGCAAGAGCATCAAGGCCTCGCTCTTCGAAACCACGGCATTCTTCATGGGGCAACACATGGCCTACAGCGCGATCAGCCGCGAGCCCGTGCCACCCATGCCAGCACGCGTGAGCGCTTGGGCTATCTACCGCACCTTCAAGACTCAGGACGATTCCATGGTGTTCGTAGGCGTGACCAGCGACAAGCATTGGACGCGCTTTTGCGAGGCGTTTGGTCAGCACGATTGGTTGGCGGACAAGACGTTTGCGACGAACAACGGACGCATCGATGAGCGCGAGCGTCTGCTGCCGATGATTGAGCAGATGATGGCGGGCTTGAGCAAAGCTCAGATTCTGGCTGGCTGCGAAAAGGCCGGTATCCCGTTCGCGCCGATCGCGCGCACCGAAGATTTGTTCGACGATCCGCAGCTCAACGAGGGCGAAGTACCGCTGTTGGTGACTACGATGCCGGACGGCACCAAGACCAAGCTGCCGCGCATGCCGCTCTCCTACGGCGACACCAAGTTTGGCCTGCGCAATGATCCGCCTGCGGTCGGTGAAAACACCGATGAGATCCTGCGCGGCGTGGGTCTGAGTGCGGACGAAATCGCCAAGCTGCGCGCGGATGGTAAGGTCGCCTAGAGCTACAACACTACGCGCACAGCTTTGGCCACGCGTGCCGCCTTGGATCGTGCTTCTTCCACCGTCGCTGCGCGCGCAAGTCCCACGCCCAAGCGTCGGTGACCCTTGATTTCCGGTTTGCCGAACAACCGTAAGCTCGTGTCTGGCTCGTTCAGCACAGCCTCGTCGATCTCGTAGGCGATGGCACTGCTGGTTCCCTCGCCCAGCACCACGTAAGAGGCGCTCGGCCCGTGCTGACGGATGGTGCCCACAGGTAACCCTAGGATCGCGCGTACGTGCAGGGCGAACTCGGACAGATCCTGGGAGATCAGGGTCACCATCCCAGTGTCGTGGGGACGCGGCGAGACTTCGCTGAAGTAGACCTTGTCACCTTTGACGAACAGCTCGACGCCGAACAGACCGCGGCCACCCAGCTCGTCGGTCACGCTCTTGGCGATGCGTACGGACTCGGCGTAGGCGACGTCGGACATCTGCTGAGGCTGCCAACTCTCGTGATAATCACCGTCCACCTGGCGATGGCCGATCGGCGCGCAGAACGCGGTGCCGTCTGCGTGGCGCACCGTAAGGAGCGTAATCTCGTAATCGAAGTCGATGAAGCCTTCGACGATGAGCTTGCCTGCGCCCGTGCGACCACCTTCCTGGCCATACGTAAACGCGCGCTCTGCGCTCGCGCGGTCACGCGCCACGCTCTGACCCTTGCCCGACGAGCTCATGATCGGCTTGACCACGCATGGATAGCCAATCGCTTCGATCGCGGCCCAATACTCCTCGAGCGTCGTCGCGAAACGGTAAGGTGAGGTGGCAAGGCCGAGCGTCTCGGCCGCGAGCCTGCGAATACCCTCGCCATCCATGGTCAGGCGTGCGGCGCGCGCCGTGGGGATCACACGAAAACCTTCGGCCTCGAGCTCGAGTAAGGTTTCGGTGGCGATGGCTTCGATCTCGGGCACGATGAAGTCGGGCTTTTCGTCTGCGATGATGCGGCGCAAGGCCGTACCGTCCGTCATCGAAATCACGTGCGAGCGATGGGCGACTTGCATAGCGGGCGCATGCTCGTAGCGGTCGACGGCGATCACCATCACGCCTAGGCGCTGCGCCTCCAGGGCCACCTCTTTACCAAGCTCGCCGGAGCCCAACAAAAGTAGCTTGGTTTGAGTCTGCGTATTGGGTGTGCCGATGCGAATCATGGAAGGTCTCCTGGCGCTGCAGATAGACCAACCGATGGCAGGCGACGATGCGCTCGCGCACGGCGAAAACCGCGCGAAAAAGCAGGCTCAGAGGTAGCCGAGCTCTTCGTCAAGCTCGCGTGCGACGTCTCGCGCTGCTTGCGCCAAATGGGCCGGCAGATTCTTGAGCTTGGCCTCTTCGAGCTCGGACGAAAAGCGCAAACGCTCGAGCTTTTCCGACGGCTTCACGTGAGGCATCCACGACGAGTGAATGACGAAAGGCACGCGATGGTTTTGCTCGGCGAGCACCGCGATGGGTCCGTCGCCGACCTTGTTCGCGTCAAACACTTCGATGCGGAAGCCTGAGTCTTTTTGTACGGCCACTACGACGTAACCATCAGCCCCGCCCGGATTGGTACCTTGGTAAGGATCGCCGTCCTGGCCAGCGTTGCGCGGTACGAACGTGGGCGACGTGGCCCATTCGTCGAGCTGAAAGCGCCACATGCTGCGTGGCTGCACAGCATTCTTCCAATCGAAAGACGCAAGACAAGCAGGCGTTTCTCCGTTGGGGAATTTCGACTTATCGATGCGATGCTCATACAGCTTGATCTGACGCTGACTTATCGCGCCTGGACGAAAGCCGTTGTACATCACGTGATGAAGCGTGGGCTTTTCGAGCCCCTTGCGGCTCCAGTCGCTGGCCGAGGTCTGCACGTTCCAGAGGTATTCCTGGTTCTGGTAACGGGCAAGCTCCTTGACTTGTTGTGTTTCTGGATCGAGCTCGCACAGGCGCACCATGGGCGGGCTCAACGCCAGGCCGTACATGCCTTCCAGAACTGGATCGACGGGATTGCCGTAGAGATCGAGATCGGACTTATCGAGTGCCATGGCAATGTCGCTATCGGTGGAGTGCTCGAAGAACACCTTCACGCCGTCGCTGTCGTCATAGTCCGCGTAGAAGTGCATGCATTCGGGCGTGATGGTGAAGGTCTTATAGGGGACGTTCTCACCAGGCGGCGTCTTTTCGAGATCATCCTTGCGCACCATGTAGAGCGGCGCTTCTTGGAAAGTGGTGACCTTGCGCGGTGCGCCTGCCATTTCGGCAAGATCGATGCGCATGCCGTTTTCCATCAGCAACAGCCAGTTGCGGGTCTGACCGATGGTGTGCATGGTCTGACGAATGGTGGCGCCCTTGAGCGGCCAGCGCTTGAGCTGACTGTTTTGGTCGATGCGCACGACGCCGACTTTTTGCGTGGCGGGGTTGTAGTCTGCGGTCCAAATGCAATCGCGCTCCACATCCGTCACGGGATGCGCGGGCGTGGTCACGATCGGCAATACCGGAAAGAACGGCCCGGAGTCATGCCACTGCTTCCTATGACCGACCTCGGCAAGGAAGGTAAGAGAGTAAGGATCGACTTCGCAGGGTCGACCCACATCACCCGTGACCAGCAAGCGATCATTCCACGGCACCTGCGCGGTGTTTGCGGTGTTCGTATTGCCGTAGGGCGAGTTCACACCGAGTAAGGTCGGACGAAACACCTCTGGCGTGCGCTCGCGCAAGCGATGGGACGGTGTCTTGATCATACCGTGTCGCCATGCAAACTCGCCTTCACCCGCACCGAACTGACCGGGCTTGAGTGACAACCGGTAAATCACACCGTCTGCGTAGAAGATATGACGGCCCTTGTACTGCGGCGCTGGCGAGCTGATGAAGTAGTTGCCGCTGATGTCCGTGGGCCACTTGCCTTTGACGAGCTTCAAGTTCGCGTCGCAGGGCTGCATGTCGATGGACAGAATCGAGCGCGGTAACGGCATGACGATCTCCTCACAACAAACGCTGGGCACGCAGCCGGGCCCAGATGCAAGCTAAACACTGTTTAGTTGCTTGTCTAGGGGCTTTCGTCTTGGAGCTGGGACACAACGCATAGGTTTGAGGGATCGGGAGGAAAATCGGTGATCGCCCTCGCTTGCGCCACCAGGTGACTTAGGCCAAACGAGCAGACACATGGCTAACCTCGCGCGCGGATTCTGGATTGTTTGCGTCGTGTTGCTCGCAATCGGTACCTACCTCGGGATGCGGATTCGACGCTTGCGCCTGAATGCCGCAGGGGTCGAGAGGCTGCGCGGTGAGGCGCTGGCTAACACCCTGCAAAGCCTGGGCGCGACCTATGTGAAGTTTGGCCAGATTTTGAGCTCACGTCCGGATTTGCTCGGGCC
>JBKJIA010000196.1:0-3473 GCA_046598735.1 Polyangiales bacterium | reverse complement strand
AGCGCGGCGAGCTGCGTAAGATCGAGCAAACTTCGTTGCCTCGCAGCTCCGGCATGTCTACGTCGACTACCAAGGCATCCGGATCCCAGCCATCGAGTACTTGGAGCACGCGCGCGGGGGTGCTCAAGATGGGGGTTCTCATGCCGACAGAAGATAATACGGTCTCGAGCGACCGTAAGAGATCCGTGTCGTCGTCGACCAACAGCAGCTTGGGGGCGATCTGATTGCTGCGTTCGAAAAGCTGATCAAATGCGTCTTGGATCGGAGCGTCCGGCGCGCCTGCGGAGAGAAAGACGTCCACGCCGGCCGAGGCTGCCTGCTGATGCTGACGAACGCTCGACTCGGTCGAGAACGTGCCGATTGGAAGCCACCAGTTCGATGCGGCCTTGCGCAACCTATCGACCGTGTCTGCCACATTGCTGTCCGGGGCTGCCTGCAGCAGCACGAAGTCGAGCCAGCCCGTGCTTGCGATCTGTTCCGCTTCTGCGAGGTCGCTTGAGACGAAGATGTCGACTGGATGTTGTTGCAGGAGTCTTGAGCAGCGTTGGGCCAGTAGAGTATCTAGGGCCAGTAGTAAGACTCGTCCGCGCTTCGGGGTCGCCGCCGATTTCGGTGCGGATGCATCCCCTGTCCCAGGCTCATCAGTCGGTGCGGTTGCATCCCCTGTCCCAGGCTCCTCCGTTAGTATCGTTGCGTCTCGCGCGGATACCAACAGGTCATGCATCTCGCTCAGCGAGGACGGACCAGCGGTCAGCATCGTCTCTAACGTTGCAAGCTTTTGACTAAGCTCATGGAGCCCGTGGGAACCGCTGCTACCTTTGAGCCGATGGGCAAGTTGCTTTGCCTCGCGGCGTTTCTGCGCGCTATCGGGCTCGCTCAGCAATCCATCGAGCACATTGAGGTGGTGGGGCAGGCGGGCTAAATACTGCGTCCGCACCTGCGCTAACGCTTGATCAAAGGCCTGGTTCACGCATGACCCCCAGCGCGCGATGTCCCGCTTGCCCTAGACGGCGGGTTAAGCAAGCTCACCACTGCGTCGCCTAGGGCGTGTGCTTCGATAGGCTTGGTGAGAAAAAGATCGGCTCCCCCTTGGAGGGCAATGTCGTGCTTACCACCATCACCGCTCAAGACCACCAAGGTGACATTCGGATATTCCTTGGTCATGCGCCGGCACACTTCCATACCGTCGAACTCGTCCAGATGGAGGTCGGTGATCACGAGCGAGGGCCGAGCACTCGACATGGCCTCGAAAAAATCGCCCGGATTACGGTAACCACATGCATGCAACCCTCGACGTTCCAGCGCGACCTGGATCAGGTCGAGCATGTCCTGGTCGTCATCCAGCAACATCACTTCATGGGTTTCATGCTTGTTGGCCCTTACTGTGCTCCCGACCTGCATGTGTCACCTCGGCATTCGCGCCAGGCTTCTCTGCCTTCAAAACGAAATCCGCAGACGATTTCAAAACCGCGAATCGTCTGCGATTAATCCCTGCAGCGAAGCAAGCCGTGAGCCAACGCGAGATTTCGCACGATTGCTTGCGTAGTTTGGGAAAGGCTAACAACTTCGGGCGTGCGCGCTGACAGGACGCGCGCGTTCGTGTGGGTTTATGGGCGAGCTGAACGCGGAGGTAATCCTTAGCTCGCCCCAACATGCTAAGGCTAAACAGAGCCATAAGATGGGGCCGAGGACCGCTAACCAGTGCGTCTCTCCCATCGAAAAGGTCTGCGCGCCCGGGGCGCGTGGGCGTTACATCCCGAAAAAGCGAGCTCTTCACTGACCTAACGATGGGGCGCTGCTTTTCGCACGATCGCCACACTGGCCCATGCGCTTGACGCCAGCTGGCCCCAGGGCGTGACCGGGTCTTATCGAGGCATCGTTATAGACCCGTGCCCGTACGCGTGCTGGCGAATGCCCAGATCCGCAGTTCCGGCGCATAAATGCCGCCCTACGGCTCGCTGCTACGTTCCGAGCGTCTGCACGCAGCATGGCGCGCGGCTTGCTTTGCACGGCGAGGGGCGACTCTTAGCGAGCAGTCGTCGCTTTGAGGTGTCCATGTCGAAGCGCGAAATACGATCGGAGCTCAAAGCCTCCCCTGACCTGTCTTCTGACAAGGCCGAGCTGCTCGCTCTTGGGCGCGGCGCCGATCCTTCTGAACCCGCCCGCGACTTGCTCTCGCGAATGCGGCAGCACGCGATGCAGCAACCTGAGCATCCTGCGCTGGTATTCGCAGATAAGCAGGTTAGTTATCGGGAGCTTATGCTCAAGGTGGGGCAACTCGCAGCACGCCTGCGCGAGCTTGGGGTACGTCCGTCTACGCGCGTAGCGATGTTCTTAGAGAGAGGACTCGACGAGCCGATTACCATGCTGGCGATTTGGGCCGCGGGTGGAGCGTATGTTCCAATCGATCCTACCCACCCGCGTGAACGCAGTCAGATGATTCTCGAAGATGCCTCGCCTCAAGTGCTGGTGACTCACGCACGTCACGCTGCATCGCTCGCATTGCCGGAGGGTGTGCACGTGCTCGAGCTCGACCGGGAGCAGACCTTACTATCTAACAGAGCGCCACTAAGCTCCTCGGGGCGCGTCGAGCCCGCGCAGGTCGCGTACGTGCTCTTCACGTCCGGGTCGACCGGGCGTCCAAAAGGCGTCGCGATCTCACGCGGCGCCATGTCCAGCTTCCTCCGGTCCATGGCGCATACCCCAGGCTTTGTGAGCAGCGATCGTTTGCTTGCATTGACGACGACTACCTTCGACATTGCTGGCCTCGAGCTTTTTCTGCCCTTGTGGGCAGGGGGAACCGTGCAGATCGTCGATCGTGAGACTGCGATGGACGGCCACAGATTGCGGGCCCTGCTTGAGCAAGGGTCGATCACGATGATGCAGGCAACGCCCACCACCTGGAGGATTTTGCTCGACGCGGGCTACGGAGGCGCGGGCTGTCATTTGCGTGTGTTGTGTGGTGGAGAAGCCATGAGCCGCCAGCTTGCGGATGGTTTGATCGCCACCGGGGCCGAGCTTTGGAACTTGTACGGTCCCACGGAGGCCACGGTCTGGTCTACTGCCACGCGGGTCGGCCCGAAGGGACCCATTACCATCGGTAGACCTATCGACGCGACTCAGATTTTTATCCTCGACGCCAAGCTACAACTGGTGCCGAAGGGCGAAATCGGCGAGCTGTGCATTGGTGGGGCGGGCGTAGCGTTAGGTTACCTAGGCCGCGCCGAGCTTACGGCGGAGCGCTTCATACAGAATCCATTCGCTCGGCACGGTGATCGCATCTATCGGACGGGCGATCTGGCCCGCTGGCTTCCCAACGGGGAACTAGAGTGCTTGGGACGGGTAGACCATCAGGTGAAGATTAGAGGGCACCGCATCGAGCTTGGCGAGATCGAGTCTTGTTTGCGGGGTGTGCCATCGGTTCGCGAAGTGGTGGTGGTGGCGGACACGCGCGCGCCGAATAGCCCCAGACT
>JBKJIA010000109.1:0-6562 GCA_046598735.1 Polyangiales bacterium | reverse complement strand
CCCTCGAAGGCACCAGCATCAAGGTCAAGGTCGGCCTGCAGCAGGGCTCAAAGTCCATGGAGGCTGCGCGTGCGGCCGGCTTCACGGAAGAGAGCGACACGCTTGGCGAGATGTTTTCCGTGATCAAGGAGAGCGATCTTGCCGTGATCCTGATCAGCGACGCAGCACAGAGTCAGCTCTACTCGCAGATCTTCGAAGCCATGAAGCCCGGTGCGACCCTTGGCTTGTCCCACGGTTATTTGCTTGGCCACCTGATGAACGAAGGCAAAGCCTTCCCGAAGAACATCAACGTGGTGATGGTTGCGCCCAAGGGCATGGGACCGTCGGTACGTCGCTTGTACGTACAAGGTAAGACGGTCAATGGCGCCGGCATCAACGCAAGCTTTGCCGTGCACCAAGACATCGATGGCAAGGCCACGGACATCGCCCTCGGTTGGTCGGTGGCGCTCGGCTCACCTTATACGTTCCAGACGACCCTCGAGCGCGAGTTCAAGAGCGACATCTTCGGCGAGCGCGGCATCTTGCTCGGCGCTGTGCACGGCGTGGCAGAGGGTTTGTATCGCCGCTACGTGCGCGAAGGCATGAGCAAAGAAGAAGCCTTCAAGAACTCGGCCGAATCGATCACCGGGCCGATTTCGAAGACGATCTCCAAGCAAGGCATCCTGGCCGTGTACGAGGGTCTAGACGCCAAGGGTAAGGTCGAGTTCGAGCGCGCCTATCAAGCGGTATACCCGGCAGCGCGCGAAATCATTGCCGAGATCTACGACGAAGTCTCGAGCGGCAACGAAATCCGCAGCGTGAACCTGGCGGGCAAGCGTCTCGAGCGCTTTCCGATGGGTAAGATCGACGGCACCGAGATGTGGAAGGTGGGCGAGAAAGTGCGCGCGGAACGCGACGAAGCCAAGATCCCCGTCAATCCGTTCACCGCAGGCGCCTATGTCGCTACCATGATGGCGCAGATCGATGAGCTCGATGATAAGGGTCACGCCTACAGCGAGATCGCAAACGAGAGCGTGATCGAGTGCACCGACTCGCTTAACCCGTACATGCACGCCCGCGGCGTCGCGTACATGATCGACAACTGCTCGACCACAGCCCGCCTTGGCGCACGCAAGTGGGCACCACGCTTTGACTACTTGATCGACCAGGTCGGCTACGTGGCGATCGATGACAAGCAAAAGCTGGACGAGTCGCTGATCGCTAAGTTCAAGAGCAACGTCATCCATCCGGTGCTCGCCGAAGTCGGCAAGATGCGCCCCTCGGTCGACATCTCGGTGACGTGAGCCCTGCGCGCGCGTAGCTGCGCTGTTGCTTGACCCGGCCTTAGTTACTGAGTAGACACTCAATATCATGGCCCGCCCGGTCAGCATTGATGAAGAGACCCTGCTCGCAGCGGCGCGTCAGGTGTTTCTGGCGAAAGGGTTCTCCGCCACCACCGCAGATATTGCGGAGCAAGCCGGAGTGTCGGAAGGCATCCTGTTTCATCGCTTTGGGACCAAGCAGGCCTTGTTCGAAGCGGCCATGCGCCCGAATCCTGACGGTGTTTTCGAGAAACTGCGCTTGGCGGAAAGAGTCGGCCAGGGCGCGCTCGAACAGCACCTATCGGAAATCGCGATCGAGCTCGTGACGTTCCTGCGCGGGATCATGCCGTGCATCATGATGTCCTGGTCCAACCGCGCAGAGGGCGGTTTTCCTAGCGCTTTGCAAGCACCTAACCCTCCGCCGATCCGCGTGATCCGCGAGCTGTCGCGCTACTTCGAGGCAGAGATTCGTGCCGGTCGCGTGCGCAGGGTCGACCCGGAAATCATGGCCCGCGCCTTCGTGGGTGGGTTGATGCAATACGTGTTCATCGAAACACTGGGCGCAGTCCACGGGGAGCTGCCCTTGCCGGCAGAAATGTACGTTCGCGGCCTGATCGATCTCCTGATGAAGGGGATCTCTGAAACGGAAGCGAAGATCACGACGACACAGCGCGGGCGCGCCAAGCGCTGCTGAGGGAGACTGGGGATGGAGAAGGCACTTAGCATCGCCTCATTATTGAGCGGTAAGTCAATAATCGCGCTGGCACTGGGAACCGGGCTGGTGTGGACACTGCAGGCCAGCACGGTGTTCGCGCTCGAGCCGCTCGATACGTTTTTGGACTCCGCGAAGGAGCGTTCCTTCGACACCCAGGAAGCGCGTGCTGCGCTGTCGCAGCGGGGGAGTGACTACGAGCAAGCCTGGCGTGAGCTGTTGCCCACGGTGACGGGCACAATCGGCTACCAGTACAACCAGTACGAAGCGATCGCCAAGACTCCGAAACCGACGAACGATCCCATGGCCGCACCCGTGCTCGAAGATAGGGTCATTACTCCGCACCATCAGAGAGACGCCACGATCGCGGTGGAGCTGCCCATCATCGACGTCGCAACCTGGGCGCGCATGAGCTCATCGTCGAATACGCAGGATGCTGCGCGCGCGCAAGTGGCTGCAAGCGAGCTCGATGCGCAACGGGCTACTGCGCGCGCTTACTACAGCGTGGTGGCGACCGAAGCCGTGATCGTGACAGCACAACGCTCGCTCGAAGTGGCGCAGAAGAATCGCGACCTTACCCAGGCGAGGTTCGACGCTGGCACGGTCACGCAAATCGACGTGAAGCGGGCGGATGCCGAGGTGGAACGCAACCGACAGCTCGTGGCCGATGCCGCTTACCAAGCCGCGATTGCGCGCCGGGATCTGGAAACGGTGTCGGGTAAGCAGCCCAGCGCAGGGGCGCCGGAGCTGGAAGCGAGCCTTGAGCCTGCCGCTCCGCTTGCAACCTTCCAGCGCAACCATGACGCTCTACCCCAGGTTCGAGCGGCACGCGCGGAAGCCGAGGCGGCGAAGTCCATTCACAGTGCGGCGCGGGCAGCGCTGTTGCCGACGGTCAAAGCCACGTTCAACGAACGCTTTACCAATGCGCCAGGCTTTGGGTACTCACCTTACTATAACGTCGGGATCTCGGCCTCGATCAAGCTCGACGCAACCTTACCTTCTGCCGCCAAAGGGCAGGCATATGCCGTGGAAGCTGCTCGCATTAAGGCCGCACGCACGCGGCGTGAAGCCGAAGACGCCATCTACGGCGCCTGGCTCGATGTGACGCGGCAGATCGAAAAGAGCCGCGCCACGCGGGCCCAGCTCGAAGCATCCAAGCTGGCAGCACAGCTTTCGCGTGATCGCTATGAAGCAGGCACGGCCACCTTTGTGGATCTGCTGATTGCGGAGCGCGACGTATTGAGCGCTGAAGTAGAGCGCATCCGCGCTGATGCTGATTTGAATCACGCCCGCGTCGCGCTGCGCTTGGCGGCAGGACAAGCTGCAGCAAAGGGTCAGGGCCAATGAGCGAAACTCTCAAAACTCCCGTCGTACCAGCACGGCGCGCGCAGCCCATCGTGCGCAGGACAGCGCTGCTCACGCGCATTCGCACCATGGCGAAGGTGGGCGTGGCGATGATGTTCCACGACAAGCTCAAGCTGATGGGTACCCTACTGGGTGTCGTATTCGCGGTGGTATTGTCGAATCAGCAAATCGGCACGTTCATGGGCTTGATCGAAAAGAACGTCATGCTCGTGAAGAACGCGGGCGCTGACATTTGGATTGCCCCGCCGAATACGATGGCGCTCGAGTTCGGAAAAACCATCAACATGGCCGCGCTCACGCAGGCGCAAACCACGCCCGGCGTTGAGTGGGCCGAACCCCTCATTTTCTCGGCGGGAACCGTGCGTGTACCCGGCGGTGGTACCGGACAGGTAACCTTACTTGGGACACGTTATCCGCGTTGTGCCGGCGGGCCCTGGAACATTCTTTCGGGCAGCTGCGCGGTGCTAAAGCAACCGAACACTATGATCTTCGAGGATGCAGAGCGCGGGAACCTCGGTGGGCTCAATATTGGTAGCGTGCGCGAGATCAACGGTCGCTTCATGAGGGTGGGCGGTTTCACTTGGGGACTCTTACCCTTTGGACCTTCCTATGCATTTGCAGACTACGACACGGCCCGCGAGCTGACGCGCACCGAGAGTGACCAAACGAGCTTCGTGCTGGTGGGCGTCAGAAAGGGCGAAGATGTCGACGAAGTCAAACGCCGCATCGCTGCGCGCGCGCCCAGCACGCTCGTATTGACCCAGGCCGATTTCAAGACGGCAATCATCAAGTACCTGCTTTCACGTACCGCGCTCGGCATTACCTTTGGCACGAGCACGCTGTTCGGGATGATCGTCGGCTTCGTGATCGTGGGCCTATCGATGTTCTCGGCGGTCGTCGACAACGTGCGCGAGTTCGGCACGCTCAAGGCGATAGGCGCCACCAACTGGGACCTTGGGCTCTTGCTGGTGGTGCAGTCGGTGCTCTACGGAATCATGGGTTCGATCATCGGTCTCGCTCTGGTCACGCGCATGGCGGCCGGCATCCGATCGGCCAAGCTTGCGCTGGTCTTACCGCCCTGGCTCACAGCCGGCACGCTCGTGGTGATGGTCGGCCTGTGTATTTTCGCTTCTTCACTCGCACTTATCCGCGTGCGCAAGGTGGAGCCAGCCATGGTGTTCCGATGAGCACACAGTCAGACATCGCGATCGACGTACGCGGCTTGCACAAGATCTATGGCTCGGGCGCCACGGCCTACGAAGCGCTGCGTGGGGTGGATTTCGTCGTCAAAAAGGGCGAAATCGTGATGCTGTCCGGCCCTTCGGGAAGCGGTAAGACTACCTTACTATCGATCGTAGGCTGCGTGTTGTCGGCAAGCTCGGGTACGGTGCGCTTGTTCGACGAAGATATCTCGTCGGCCAAAGAGTCCAGCATGCCGCGCTTGCGGCTGTCTTATATCGGCTTCGTCTTTCAGGCCCATAACCTGATAGCGTCGCTCAGCGCGCGCGACAACATCGTGATGCCGCTGCAATTGCGCGGTTTTCCACGCCACGAAGCGGTGGCCGAAGCGGATCGCTTGCTGATCGAAGTCGGTCTAGGGGATAAGCTTGAGAGCTTGCCGCGGGATCTCTCCGGCGGACAACGGCAACGTGTGGCCATTGCGCGTGCGCTTGCCGGCTCGCCACCCTTACTGTTGTGCGACGAGCCGACCGCGGCGCTTGATGCGCACAATGGGCTCGCGATTACTGAGCTGTTGCGCAAGCTTGCCAAAGACCACGGACATACCGTGGTGATCGTCACCCACGACAATCGTATCTACCATTTGGGCGACCGCATCGTTCGCATCGAAGACGGGCTCATTCTCGGCGAAGGCCTGACAGATTCGGAGAAACACTCATGAACAAGAAGAAGACACCTGTCGGGCTGATCATCGGAATCATCGTCGCTATCGGACTCATCACGTTGATCGTGCGCTCGGCCACTGGCGGTCCGCACACGGTACCCAACGCGAAGGATGTAAAGCTTAGTGAGCGCGTAGAGAAGCTTGAAAAAGGCACCGACGAGCGCACCAGGGCACCCGAGGGTGACTTCGTGGCGGGCAACGGTGTAGTGGAGCCTGCCGATCGCGAGACTAATGTTGCGTGCGAGCTCGACGGCCGAATCGCCACGATCGCAGTGCGCGAGGGGGATAAGATCGAGCTTGGCGCCATCATTGCCGAGCTCGAAAACAGCGCTGAAAAAGCGGCTTTGGCTGCCGCAGAATCCGATGTGGAAACCGCGCGCGCCGAGCTGACGCGCACCTTGAAGGGATTGCGCCAAGAGGATGTAGAAGCGGTAGTCGCCGACACGGAGTCCATGCGCGCCAAGGCGGAGCTTTCTAAGGGCACTTTCGATCGTACCCAAGCACTCGCTAAAAAAGGCGCCGCCACCCCGGATGAGCTCGACCGCGCACGCAGGCAGGCCGAGACCGATCAACGTTCGCTCGAAGCCGGCGAAGCGCGCAGACGTGCGGCCGTCGCAGGCTCACGCTCAGAAGACATCTTAGTCGCACGCAGTAAGGTTACCGCGGCCACTGCGCGTGTGGAGCAAGCGCGGGCGAGCCTCAATCGTCTTACCATTCGCGCGCCGATCGCAGGCGAGATCATGCAGGTGAAGTACCGTGCCGGCGAGTATTACTCTCCGTCGAGCGCACCGATTGCCGTGATGGGTGACACGCGCACCTTACGCGTACGCGTGGACGTGGACGAACGCGACGTGCCACGTTTGGCGGTGGGTGCCGAAGCGTTTGCTACGCTCAATGCGTTTCCCAATCAGCGCTTCAAAGGTCGCGTGGTCGAGATCGGACGGCGCATGGGCCGCAAGAACATCCGCAGCGATGACCCCACCGAGCGCATCGACACCAAGATCCTGGAAGTGGTGTTCGAGCTCGAGAACAAAGCGGGCCTTGTGCCCGGACTACGTGTGCTTGGCTACATCAGCGCGCGCCCGCCGACGGCCGAGCGGGGGTAGACTTTGGAGCGGGACAAGAAAAAACAGGGCCGCGCTCGAAATTCTTGAACGGCTCCTCCATTCCCAGTAATTGAATAATCACGCAAGCAAAAAATGCTGCCCTGGCACCCACATCAGAAACGAGCCGTAGGATGCTCTCGTGGCACGCAAACCCCATCCAGACCGCGGACCTGAC
>JBKJIA010000612.1:0-3569 GCA_046598735.1 Polyangiales bacterium | reverse complement strand
CGCACACCATCACCGCCTCAAGGAAGCGCCGCCGCCGAACGAGGGGACCGAAAGAAAGACTCCTCCTGTTCATACTCAGGCCCTTGCTCTTGCCATGGGCTCCGCAGCCAATAGCATCGCGCTCGCATTCCAGATGACAGGAGTCAAAGCCGACGCAGAGTGGGACAGGATCGCAAAGTACCTGAAGCACTTCGGCAAGGACCCCAACTGGCGCAGGAGTCCTTCCATTCTCGACCAACTACGAGGCTGGTCCATCACACCTGGCCGGCCGCGAAAAGCAAAAATGGCCTCCGCGCCGAGAGCCACAAACTGATCATGCATGACTCGCCCCCATACTGTTGGCAAGTCAGCGTGACCTCTTGGGAGTAGACCACGATCACGTTGGCCTCGGGCGAAATCGGCTCGGGCTCGGCCCCTTGCTGCAGCGGCTTGGTCTCATCTACCAAGGTGAGCGGCCAACAGCGCTGGCTCGTGAGGAGGTTGGCGTCGAGCCCCGCATAAAACACGGGTAAACGGGGCGTCACGGTTTTCACTCCGCCGCAGCCAGCGAGGCAAGCCAAGAGTACCACATACGACGTTTTCATCCTTACACCTCGCTCTTGGGCACGGCGGGCTCTGTGGCCGGATCCAGGGGATACACACGGTGGGCTGGCAAATCGGGCGGGGCCCCGGGCCTGCGCCTTACCACCACACCTTCGACGCGCACGCTCTGACAGCCCGGCCAGACGGGCAACATAGTAAGGGGCATGAGCACGTTGATCCCGCAGCCCCGCGTGGTGACCGAGAGCTGCACCACGCCTTCGCCCCCCAGGCGCTTGATCTCGCGATCGATTTCCTGGGATAAATCGATCGTTTTGCGAGGATAGTGCGACCAGAACGTGCTGTAGCGCTTGGCCTCAAAGGCGAGCCGGCCGCTTGCTACGAGCCCGTGGCCCAAGACATACACATTGCCGTTGCGGTCCGGCAAACCGGCCGAAAAGCTCACTGGATGTGTGACACGATCCGCGGCCACCGAGAGGGTGGCCCCCGCACAGCCACTCAGGCAGAGCAGCCCAAGGAGAGGCCAGGAGAGATGAATGATTGGCACGCGCGCGACCTTACCCTCGGCGCTCGATCGTGCAAGAGGAAGCCATGAAGGTGAGGCGTCTCGCCCGGTGAGCTACCAGCGTAGAGTCATCTAGGTTACGACGGCAAGAAGGTCAGGTCGTCCGGTGGGAGGGCCGCGAGATGGACGACGGTTGTCACGAGTTCTGCGATGTCGACCGGTTTGCCGATATGCGTGTTGAACCCTGCGGCCAGCGCCTGGCTGCGATCTTCGACACGCGTGTAGGCCGTGAGGGCGACCGAAGGGATGCTGCCGCCGTCCTTTGGACTTACTTTTCGAAGCCGCCTCATGAAAGAGTAACCATCCTCTTCGGGTAGCCCGATATCGCTGACGATCACGTGCGGACGTACGCGGAACACGGCGTCGTAGGCCTCGGCTGCGGAGGACGCCGTCTCGACTGCCCCTCCTGCTTGCCTGAGCACGGCACCCACCAGCTCGCGAGCATCAGGTTCATCGTCGACCACGAGAATGCGATAACCTTGCAGCACGCCGGGCGTTGGGGCCGTAGGCTCGATAACGCTCCGGGCGTGAGGCTCAGAGGAGAGGTGCGCCTCCGTCGGTGCCACGGCGCGAATAGGTAAGGTAAGGGCGAAGGTCGCGCCCTTGTCGACGCCCTCACTGAATGCGTCGACGGTGCCCCCGTGCAGCTCGACGATGTGGCGCACGAGCGCAAGGCCCAAGCCCAGCCCCCCGGTGCGGCGTGTGGTGGAGCCATCGGCTTGTTTGAAGCGGTCGAAGACGTGCGGCAGAAAGCTCGCTTCGATGCCCTGGCCAGTGTCGCTGACGCTCAACACGAAGCGTGAGGCTTTCTGCGAAAGATCGATCTGGACCTTACCATTCGGCCCCGTGAACTTCACAGCGTTGGAAAACAGATTCCACGCCACCTGACGTAGGCGGTCGGGGTCGGCGACGAGCAGGCATGGGTCCGTGGGCAGGGTCGCGACGATCTCGATCTGCTTTGCAGCGGCAGATGGCCGTACGACTTCAACCGCCTCCTGAATAATCACGGAGAGGTCGATGGCACTGACTTCAAGCCTGAGCTTTCCACTGATGATGCGGGACACGTCGAGGATGTCGTCGATGATCTTCGCTTGCGATTGCGCATTGCGATGGATGACCTCAAGGGCCTTACTTACCTGTTGATCCGTGGTGCGACCACGCAGCAGCGACGACCAGCCGAGCATCGCATGGAGCGGTGTACGCAGCTCGTGCGAAACGGTGGCGAGGAACTCGTCCTTGGCGCGGTTCAAAGATTCCGCTTCGCGGGCTCGTTCACGCAGGCTCGCTTCGCTTTGAAGCAGAGCTTCTTCAACCTGGGTGCGCCGCGCGACCTCGTCATTTAGCTCCGCGATCTTCTGGTTCAGGAGCACGAATGGATTGGCCGCCGAGCGCGGCCAGAAACGCACGAGCAAGGTGGCAGGAGCGTGTTCGTTCGCCTCCAACACCACCGATCCGCGCGCGCTGCACATCGTGCGCGAGCCCGGCGCGACGATGGCGAATGAGCCCGGCGTCGGATGCGTGGATCGTGCCCAGGTGCGCAGCGTCTCTGCGATCTTACCTTCCGGATCATCGATACGCTGCGAGAGCTGACAATCAACAGGTCGCTCGACCTCGATGCCCAACAGCTTGCGTGCCTCTGCGTTCGCGAACTCGACCGTTCCGCGCGCAGAAACGAACATGGCCGCTTCGGGCAGAGCGCGCAACAGACGGGCGGCGTAGTCAGGCACGGCCATGCTATTCGCTGCGCAAGTACTCGCGCCCCTCGGCGCTTTCAGCGGCGGGACTACGCTTGAGGTACAGTACGACCCGACAGCCGGGGTCGCCGTTCGCGATGGTCTGCTCGAGGATGACCTTACCGTACCCTAAGTTCTGCGCGGCAATGGTGCCGAACACGTTGCTCGTCATCATGCACAGGGCCCCGCGCCCTGCGACCTTGTCGCCGAAGGGGCACAGGCGATTCCCGAACACTATCTTCTCTTCGTCCTCGGAGATCACGTAGAAGTCGCCCTGAATGCGGCGCTTGAGGTCCAAGCACACATCACGCACCAACTCTCGATCGAGTCGCGAGACGTTGAGCGAAGCTTTGTAAGTATCGCCAATCTCTTCACCCATGCGCTGCCCGACGATGGAAATGAAGCCTGCGGCTTCCTCCAGGCCCACCACATCCTGCAGTGCGCCCGACAAGTGGCGGATCAAAGTTCGCAAGAAGACGTCGCGCTCAAGGTCTATGGGCAGCGTCGCCAATCGGACTTTCGTATCGGGTGTAAGGTCGGTGCTCATGATGGAGTAATGTAGCAAGCCTTCCCTATTAGGCCTCGAGTGCATACGGCCTGTGGCGAAATACCTCGCTTCAATCCACCTCCGCTCGAGCTCCGTGTGCACTACCGCTATGAGCCGCGTCCGGTAGCGCCGGCACGCGGTAACAAAAAGAGGGGCGTAGCGCTTTGTGGGGGAAGGGCGGGCA
>JBKJIA010000291.1:0-31856 GCA_046598735.1 Polyangiales bacterium | reverse complement strand
CAGACGGCAAGTCCATCGACGTGCAAGGCAAGGCCTGCGAGAAGCTGCAGAGCGGCGCAGGACAGCATACGTTGAACGTGCAAGTGAAGTGCGACGTGGTGCCGATCATCTGATCTGAGTGTCTGACCTCGGTGGCGATCAATCGCCGCCCGCGAGAGCGACCTGAGCATCGACGTCTGAGAGCGTCGGCTCGGGTCTTACTTTTTGGATGACTGCCCCGAGCCCGCCTTGGGCACGCACCCAGCTTGCCAGCGCCTCGAGTTGAGCGCTCAGGTCGAGGCTGGGTGTGTAGCCGAGGTCTTTGGCGGCGCTCGAGAGATCGAACAATGCGCTCTTGGCGCGGCGCAGGATCTCGGCTTCGTTCGGGCGCGCTGTCATACCGAGCTTGGGCAACCAGCGCGCGCGAAGCAGCGCCATGCTCGCGCTCTTTTCAGCGAATTTTATCGGCAATTCTAAGGCGCCGAGCAAGCGCGTGTACAGCTCGCGCGCCTCGAGAAATTCGCCATCGGTGATGTAGTAGGCACGGCCCGGCGCCTGGGGAGCGTGCAACGCTTTGAGCGCTGCCTGCGTAAGATTGTCGATGTAGGTCGTGCCAAGCACGTTGCGACCTTGGTCATAGAGCACGACGCCCGCCTGCGCGTGCTCGCGCGCCAATTGTGCAAGACCGTGCACGTCGCCGGGGCCCCATAGTAAGGCGGGTCTGAGCGCGCTGACTTCGAGCGTTGCGTCACTGGCACAGAGCGCGATTTCTTCGGCCATCAACTTGGAGCGCGCAAAGCTACCGATCGGATCCTGCGGTAGAACGCGCGCTTCGTCCCAATGCATGCGATCGTCGCGGGCGAGCGTGACGTCTGCGCAGCTCAGGTGCAGCACGCGACGCACACCCATGTGACGAGCTGCGCGCAGCACATTCTCCGTGCCTGCGATGTGCACCCAGCGCAGCACCCGCTCGGGCGCGCGCATGCTCGTGATGCCCGCCGCGTGTACGATCGCGTCGCAGGCTGTGGCCGCGCGTGCGATCGAAGTCGGGTCGCCGATGCTACCGAGATGGCGTTCGACCCCTGCTTCGAGCGTGCGCGCCGGATCGCGCGTGAGACCGCAGACGATGTGCCCGGCAGCTAGCAGCGCGCGTGCGACCGCTTGGCCTACGAATCCGCTCGCTCCTGTGACTAAAACCCGCATGTCCTGCTTGCCTATAGCGTACGCGCGCCGAAACCCGCGCATAAACTGGCGCAGAAGCCGCCGGCGGGCGGGTCGATGGCGGAGCGTTCGAGCCCGTTTGTGTCCAGCGCGCGGCCTCGGTTCCAAGGCAATCTTTGCGGCGTCATCGGGCTGAAGTAGGATGGGCTGTCACAGGGGAGTCCCACAAGGAGACGAAAGTGCTCGCACGCCCGTTGAGTTGCGCGCTGTGCATCGTGTTGGTCAGTGCGTTTGCTGGACGGGGGGTTGCGCAAGACGCGCCTGCTCCGGCCGACGAAGTACAGACCGCTCAGCAAGCCGAACAAGAAGATGCCATGTCGGTGATGGATGAAGAAGCGCGACAACATTTCAAGATAGGCAAGTCGCTTTACGATGCCGGGCGCTTTGTGGAGGCCGCGGCCGAGTTCGACCAGGCCTACAAGAAATCGGGGCGACCACAGTTGCTCTACAATTTGTATGTGGCCAATCGCGACGCGAGTCACTGGGCGCAGGCCGTGGAAGCGCTGCGCGGTTATCTCGAAAAAGTGCCGGACGCACCGGACCGCATCAACCTACGGGCACGCTTGAAATCGATGGAAGACGCTGCGGGCCGCGATGCCGAGCAGCAGCGACAGGCTGACGCCGAAGCCGAACGCCAGCGTCAGGCGGATGCTGCACCCAAGACGCGCACTGAAAAAGTGCGCTCGCTCGTGCCCGTGATCTTGATGGGCGTGGGTGGCGCACTGGCCGTGGGCGGAGGTGTGACGGCCTTACTTACCAAGAGTAAGACAGACGATCTCGAAAAAACCTGCGCTGGCAATGCCTGTCCCGAGAACCAGAGCGGCACCATCGACAGTGCGCAGACGCTGGCGATTACCACGGATGTGTTGCTCGGTGCGGGCCTCGTGACGGCGGGTGTGGGCGTGATCTTGTTTTTCACCGGGGCGCTCGATACGGAACGTGAGGTTCCGGTTGCGAGCTTGAGCTGCGGACCCACGGCGTGCGGCGCGACATTGACTGGACGGTTTTGAACATGACGCGAGCAAAGACCGTAAGGGTTACCCTATGCGCGACGGCCTTCTTACTTTCAGGCTGCACCTTGATCTCGGGCGCCAATGACTACGAAGTGCAGGCCAAGGACCCGACCGCCTCGACGCGAGACCTCGACTACGAATTCATCGGCATGGTTGCCCATGCTGGCATCCCGCTCGACGTGGCCGTGGTGGACGAGAGCGACATATTGCAGGCACGTGCGCGCATCATCTTGCCGCCGCCGGTGGACGACTTTCCCGCCGAACGCCTGGTGATGAAGAACGGGCTTACTCCGGGCGGGCAAACCTTATACTTCTTTGCGGATAACGATGGCGATGGTTCGGTCGACGGTACGATCCGTAAGATCGTCGAGCACATCTGGATTGAGCCGGTCCCGGACGACGGGAAGGGCCAGTTCATGCACGACACCAACTTCGACTATTTCAACGAGGACGACTATAGGGCACTCAACGGCGCGCTCGTGCTCAAGATGCCGGAGTCCGCGGCGGGTGCCGACGCCACGGCTTTTCTCGAATGTCTGGATGGCAAGCTCGGTAAGCAGCTGGACGTCATCCTTACTTTGATCGAGCAAGATCGCCAGGTGGGCTTGTTTCGACGTTACCGCGGCACGGCCGCACCCGAGGAAGTCCGCCTCAACGGCATCCTGGATGGTGGCAGCCAGTACAGTATCGAAGTGATAGTGGATGGTAAGACTAAGAAAAAGTTCGAGAAGCAAGCGCCCACCAATGACGATTTGGTCGTCCCTGCGAGCGAGTGGCTTCCGATTAGCCTGGCAGAAGCGCTGGCCTGTCGCTGAGGTGAGCTCGGCCTGAGTGGTAGATGCTCAGGCCATAGCTTTCAGCCACCCCACGCGGACTAAAGTTGAACTAAGGTCCGACGCGCCATACACACTGGTTGACTTTGCAGCCCCAGCGTCCGGGCACCGCGATGTGGATAATGCGCGACCACGGCCTGCTCTCAAGTGATGACGGCGAAATCCCCACGAAAGAAACGCGCATGAGGAGATATGTTGGGCTTGCGCTGCTGTCGCTGGCGGTGGCCGCTGTCATCTATAGCCCCGCCCTTTATCGGCTTTCCAATACGGGATATGGCGACTGGCAGTACTTCCAACAGCAATGGGAGGCGGGGTACGTCGCCCTGATTCGCTTCCGGGAGTTTCCGGTTTGGAACCCCTACCACTGCGGCGGGGTCTTCCTTTTTGGCGACCCACAAGCTCAGGTTTACGGTCCACTGTTCTACTTGTTTCTGCCACTGGGCCCGACCTTGGGCCTCAAGGCGTTCCTGATCACCCACTGCGCGCTGGGCTTGGCCGGCATGTATCTTTTTGCGCGGCATGAGCTTACCTGTCGCGCCGTGCCCGCTGCGCTGGCCGCGGCCATCTGGTGCGGCTCGGGCTTTTTTGCTTGGCACATGTCGGGAGGGCACAGCGCCTTTTTGCCGTACTTCTTTACGCCCGCGCTCTTGCTCTCGTTTCGTAAGTCAGCTCAAGATCCACGTTACGCGGCCGCAGTCGCCCTCATCATGGCTCTTACTCTCTTTGAGGGTGGCGTATACCCGTTTCCGAGCTTCTGTCTGCTACTTACATTCGACGCGCTCGTTAGCATGCTGCAGCGAGGCCGCGTTGTAGGCACGTTGCGGGCGGGGCTGCTGGCCGTGCCTTTGATCGCACTCATGGGAGCATTTCGGCTCTGGCCGACCTTTAACACACTCAGGCACTATCCACGGCCCACCTACGCCGACGACGCGATCTCTCTACGCGAAGTTTTGGAGATGCTGACCGCGCGCACGCACGCCTATCGTTTTGGGCATGAATATGTCTGGGCAGAGTACGGCAGCTTCATCGGCTGGGGCGCCCTGGCGCTGGGATGTTTAGGCGTGGTTTTCGCGATGCGGGCCAAGCGCTATGGTTTGGTCGCAGGGGCATGCCTGTTCTTTCTGCTGATGACCGGAGCCGTGACGCCTTACCATCCGTGGTCGCTCATTCATCATTTGCCCGTCTTCGACTCACTACGCGTGCCGTCGCGCTTTGCTGTCTTGTTCACGTTCTTTTTGGCGTTGCTCGCGGCCGAATCGACCCAGGCACTGACGACCGTTCTATCGTCTAAGCTCGGCATACGGGTAGCGACCGGCGCGGTCACGATCGTACTCATCGCGGTCATCAGTGAGCTTGCGCTGGGCAACGCGAGCACGCTGAACCGCTGGATGGGGCCCATCCTGCCGGATCACATCACGACCGAGGTACCTTACCATCTGCTGCCGGCTTCCCAATACGGCCAGTACTCCAGCTTTCCGCGGCGAGGCGTCAGCAGCCGGGGCTGCTATACCGGCATGACTTACCGAGCTGCCAAGGGCCTCTGGGAAGGTAGACAGCCGCAGGCGCGGATGGACGGAACGGGCGAGGTACTAAGTGTCTCCCACACCTCCCGTACGATCCGCGTAAGCATGCGCTCGGCAGCGGCTTCGACGCTGACGTTCAATCAAACCTACGCGGACGGCTGGCAGGCGAACACAGGCCCTGTGCTCGAGGATGCACAGGGACGCCTATCCGTGGTTGCACCCGCGGGCCAACGGGAGGTGGTCCTACGCTACGAGCCTCCGGAGCTGTGGCCCAGTGCGCTATTAAGTCTGCTGGGACTAATCTTATGTGGGATGTTGGCTAGTTGGGGCACTGCGGAGCGTTTCGCCGCGCTGGCCCAACGACTAGGTTGGACTTCAAAGCGCAGCTAGCTCGCAAGGCATCTGTCCTAGTTTGGGTGCGCCTTCGCGGTTGGATCGATCAGCACGGTTGAGAACAGATTCACGAAACTCTCTTGCTCGGGCGTCGCGGGATCGTCGAGTCTGAACACCTGAGGGTCACCGGGGCCCTCCAGACGAACCAGGTCGTTGTGATAGCCCACGAACGCCGAGGGCTCGCGCGCATCGAACAGGCTGCGCCCCCACCAGCCGCGCGGTGCACGCAGGCCTAGCAGATGGGTCAAGGTAGGCGCGAAATCGAGGTGGGACGCCTTCCTGTTCGCGTCTATGGGCGGCAACGTTTGCTTGGTGATCAGGATCAATGGAATGTGACCAAACGAGTCCGTAGGATGCTCGGGAATGCTGCGCGTGACGACGTTGGGCGGACAGGAGTGATCGGAGGTTACGATCAAGAGAGTCTTACTATCCATCAGCCCGCGCTTTTCCAGGTCTGCCACAAAACCGCGAATGTCGTAGTCCATGTGGTGGACTGCCGTCATGAACTTGGTAGCGCGCCCTAGGGATTTCAGGCCTCGTGGTGCAGCTGGGTAGTCAAGATACTTGAACGTGCCCCGGCCGTTGAGCGGATGGGTATCCGTACCCAACAACGTAAGGAACACTTTCTGATGACGCTTGCTGCTGAGTAGATCAGCCGCGCGTTGGTACATGATACGGTCTTCTAAACCCCAGCCGTAAATATACTTTCGCAGCGCAGGGTCCGCGTGAAAGTCTTCGCGTGCAATGATCTCATCGTAGCCCCAGGTCTTGAAGACGATGTTTTCGTCCGCGTAGAACTTGGAAGCGCTGCGCATGAACACGTTGTGAAAGCCCGCGCGCTTGAGCACGTTCAGTAGCGACAGCTGATTACCGGTCTGACGCTGGATCCGGTAGTTGGGATGACTGGTCGTCATCACGGTCAGCCCTTGCAGGGTCGGGGAGCCGGAGGTGCGGTAGTTCTGGAAGGTGGTATTACGCAGGGGTTGCGAGCATAAGTATTCGGTGGTGGTGGTGCGCAGTTGGTTGTTGTAGCAATGCAGCATTTCCAGCGACAACGACTCGGTGACCAAAAGAATCACGCGCTCGAATGGAAGTAAGGTCAGCGGTTTGGCTGGGCTGGCGGCCAAAGGTACGCCGGCAACGGCCGCGATTTTTGCCAACTTAGTGGGATCGGAAGTGGTCTCGTAGTTGTTCGAAGTCAGGTTGTGCTGCTTCATGAACTTTCGATATTGCTCGGAGCCCACAAGCTCAGACATGCTTTCATCGAAGTACGGCAACACGACTGAGCGCGCAAAGGCCGCGGCCGGATTTTGTGACGCGTACTCGAGTTGCGCGTTTCTAAACACCATGATCACGCGATCGAGCTGCGCGGTTCTACGCTTGAGGTTGACGTAGCGCCGCGCGCCGGCCGCGCCGAATAGCGCGACTGCGAGCAGCGCCCAACTGAGGGCGGCCCGCCAATGGGATCTGCCACGCAAAGCGGTAAGTGGATAAGGGAGGTAGAGCAGCAGGCACGCGGTAATCACGACGAAGAAGATCGATTGAAAATTGGTAAAGCCAGCGACGCTGTAGCCTTCGATCAAAGCTAGATGGTGCTTTTCGAGCAGCGTGCTGCCGTAGTAGTAGACCGCCGTGTTGACTGAGATCAGCAGCAGATATGCCACCGCAAATAGGCTGGCTGGAAACGTAGTCCGTCGAAACAATGAGGCGAGCCCGAGCACGACTGCCATCAGCACCGCCAGGTCCGCCAGCGCCTTCTCGGCGAAATAGGCGAGCACGCCCGGGTCGAACAGATCGAACTCGTGCTTGAAGAACACCGCGGCAAAGTAAGCCGCCTGCACCATCCCATAACAGACTACAAGCGTAATCTGCGGATAGCGCCGAAGCCTGGAGGACTTGTCCGGCTGTCCGGACGCAGCGTAGGCATCGACCCTGGTGTTGAATCCCATGTGTGCCCGAATGTAGCGCGTACCGGCCGGCGGGTCTGTCGCGACTAGCGGGTCGCTGACGAAGACGCGGGGTTTAATGATTTGGTGCTACCTTCGCGACCATGAGCATCACCGTCCACCATCTTGACTATTCTCGTTCCCTGCGCGTGCTCTGGATGTTGGAGGAGCTGGGGCTCGATTACACCATCCAGCAGTGGAAGCGTGACGCAAACTTTCGGGCACCTCTGGCTGCTACCCAGGTGCACCCTTTGGGTCGCTTTCCCATGGTGCAGGTCGATGGTCATATGCTGGCCGAGTCGGGCGCCATTCTCGAGTACTTCGCGGAGCGTGAGGGTAAGCTGCGACCCAGCGAACGCAATGAGCAGCTCGCGTATGCATTCTTCATGCATTATGCGGAGGGGTCGGTCATGCCGCCCCTGCTCGTGCAGTTGATCTTGAACAAGCTGCGACAGGCTCCGATGCCATTCTTCATCAAGCCTGTCGCCCGTGGCATCGCCGCCAAGCTCGAACGAGGATACTCAGGTCCCGCGCTCGAGCTACATCTTGGTTTTATAGAGCAGACGCTGGCCCAACGACCTTACTTTGCTGGTTCGCAGTTCTCGATGGCAGACATTCAGATGTTCTATCCAGTCGAGGGTGGTTTGACGCGCGCAGCCGCCAGTCGGCCGCACATGGAGGCCTGGCGCAAGCGAGTGACCGAGCGGCCTGCGTTTGTACGCGCTGAAGCCAAGGGTGGCCCCGCCATGCCGCGCAGTGGAAAGCCATGAGTCAAGCGAACCTGACCTAGTTGGCCATATGCCCTTACTTGGCACCGGCAAAGTGCTTGGCGATGCCCGTGAAATAGTGAGCGGTGCGCAGCGGGGGAACCTTGACCACCATGATCCACGTCATCAGCAACAGGAACGCCACGCCGACGGAGCTCGCCGCATAAACACCCACCGAGCTCTGCGCGCCACCCTCCATTTTGAGTCTCGTGCGCCGAAATAGGATGGTCGTGATCAGACCGAACACCGCGTACACAAACAAGCCAAACGCGCTCTCGTGAATCCAGTCCAGGGTCCAGATCGGCCCATAAAACGTGGCGAGCGAGTAGCCGAGCACGCCGATAATCACCAGGCACACGGGCACGGCATGATCGAGCAGCGACAGATACTCGAGCGCCGGACGCGTCGTAATCTTGGCATGCTGCATCACCCGGTAGGCGATCAACTGTCCGAGCAGGATGGCGATCGCGATGAACACGAACACGATGTGCAAGAACTTGAGCGTTGGATAGGCGACATCTATCTTGATCGTGACGATGCCAAAGAACGGCAGCGCCGTCAGCACCACCGCCAACACATACATGCCGATCGCCACCCAATACTCTTTGTGCACAGTAAGCTCCCCGTCTGGTCGCCGACAATAGCGCGTAAGCGTGTTTGAATCCCATAAGCGCGCGCGATCCAATGCGTCATCGCTATCACTCGTCGGCACCACTTTTTCTTACGCTTCCCGCTTTCATCGGCAGTCAGATCGTGCGTGAGCTGCGCGTCTGTGCAGAGTGCTGGACGAACTCGTTGTAGGCAGCGCGGTATTGCGGTAAACATTTGAGAACAAGGGGAAACAACGCATGGCGAACGTGCAGTTTTTTGGGCGTCTCTCGAATCTTTGGAAGGGCTTTATCAGCCTGTGGCTCGAAGACATCGAGAAAAAGCAGCCTGAAATCGCTTACGAGAATGCCGTGCAGTCGATGACCGAGAAGTACGTCAAGCTCAAGCGCGCGACTGCGGCCATCATCAGACGGCGCGAAGAGCTTGAGCTGCGCATGAGCGAGGAGCAAAAAGAGCTTGCGCAAATCACCGCCGACCTGAACGCCGCCATGGATACGAACCAAGACGACTTGGCCGTGATCTTGATCCAAAAGAAGAATGCGATCAGTGGTTCCGTGGCGGAGCTTAATGACGCGCTCGCGCAGGCCAAGGGCGATGCCGATGATGCCAAGGCTTCCTTGATGTCGGTCAAGGCTGAGATTGAGAAGCTCAAGGGCGAAAAGGATAGGATGCTGGCCAAGCTCGAAAGCGCGCAGGCACGCATCAAGATTCAAGATCAGCTCGAGGGGCTTTCTGTCGATGCAGACGTGAAGGCGCTCGATACCGTGCGTACGCACATCAAGAACACGGTGGCAGAGGCCAAGCTTGGGCGCGAGCTGAACGACAGCGACCTCGACAACAAGCTCAAGGCACTGCGCCAACAGTCAGGTAGCATCACGGCGCGCAGCGAGCTCGATGCGCTCAAGGCCGCCCGCGCGCAGCAGGCAGCTCAAGTCAAAAAGAGCATGTGACCGCAGTGACGATGAGCGTGACGATGAGCAAGCTGCCTGAATGGGCCGATCGGATTCGGCGTAAGTATTTGCGTGGTGAAGCCTCGCTATTTTTGCTGCATCACAACGTCTTCGATCAGATTCCACACGGGGATAAGCTTTTCGATCTGGTGGACTTCATAAGCTCGGTGCTGGTTGAAAAGACCAAGCAGACCATCGTGGTGTATGACCCATCCAGTCGCACCAAAGTGGTCAAACGCGGCGCCGAAGCGGTGGGCCTCGAGAATGTGCTCGGCAAGCGCGCGCCATCCGAGGTGTTGCCCGCGCTCGAAGAGCTCTTGCTCACGAACACGTCGCTGGCGTTGATCATCAAGTACGTGGACATGCTCGCGCCCGGTGGCGAGATGCAGTTTTTGAGCGAACAGGATCGCGTCAACATCGTGACGTTGCATCGCTGGTCGCTCGACCCTCGCTTTTCTCAGCGCGATAACGTGGTGTTCGTGCTGGCGGAGCAGATGTCGAGCGTACATCCCATGCTCGTCAGCAATCCGCGTGTGGCGCCGATCGAGCTTCCCCTGCCTGATCTCGAAACGCGCCTTACCATTTGTCGCTTGGCCGATCCCACGTTGGGTGAACAGGCCGCCCGCGAGCTTGCCAAGCAGACCGCGGGGCTCAAGGCCGTGCAGGTGTATGGCCTGCTTGCCCCCGATGAGTCGAGCAACCTCGATGACGAGGAGCGTCACGCGTTCATCCGCGGCCTACTGGGCGACAGCGCCGATGCGGAAAATCGCGCCAAGAAGCTGTCTGCGATTACGCGCAGCATGAGCGAGAGCGAAATTCGTCATCTGATCGATCCCGGCAAGAAAGCCGAGCAGCAGGGGCGCGGCGACAGCATGACTGAGGTCATGGCCTTGGTGCGCGAGCGCAAGCGCGAGATCATCGAGACTGAGTGTTTTGGCTTGATCGAATTCATGGAGTCACGCCATGACTTCTCGGCCGTGGGCGGCATGGAGGAGATCAAGAAGGAACTTAGTAAGGTCGCCCAGGCCATCCGTTCCGGCGATCGCTCGCGCGTGCCGATGGGGCTCTTGCTCGTGGGGCCCATGGGTACCGGCAAGACGTTCGTGGCCGGCGCCTTTGCCAAGGAATCCGGGATCACAGCGATCAAGCTCAAGAACTTCCGCAGCAAGTGGGTGGGCGCAACCGAATCGAACCTCGAGAAAGTGCTCACGATCATTCGTGCACTCGGGCCGATCTTACTGATCATCGACGAGGGCGATCGCTCGTTTGGGGATGCAGGCGATAGCGATGGCGGCACGTCGTCGCGGGTGATCGCGCGCATCAAAGAGTTCATGAGCGACCCGGAAAATCGCGGCCAGGTCGTATTCATGATCATGACCAATCGACCGGACAAGCTCGATGCCGACATCAAACGTGCCGGGCGCCTCGACCGTAAGATTCCATTTTTCTACGCGGGCACGCCGGAAGAAGTGGAAGGTATTTTGGCAGCGCAGCTCAAGCGCTACGGGATCGCGCATACCGTGGAGTGGCCGCGTGATCGTGAACTCACCACGGCGTTGCTCGTCGACTACAGCAACGCGGACTTGGAGGCGGTGGCACTGGTCGCGAACGAGCTTGCGCATACGGCAGGTGGCGTGGTGAGCGTGGAGATTCTCGCGCAGGCCATTCGCGATTACCTTCCCTCGCGCGACGAAGCCATGTTGCGGTACATGGAGCTCTTGGCCGTTTTCGAGGCTAGCAGCCGCGCCATGTTGCCGGTGAAGTACCGTGAGATGAGCAACGACGAGCTAGATCGCGCGCTGCGCGATGCACGCATGATGATCGCGAAATGAACAAGCGGGAGACGAGTATGACCAGTTTCTTGGAGCCAGTGGACCTCGACCTCAATCAGGTACGCGTGATCGTGCGGGGCATGCTGCGTGTGGCGCACTCTGATGGCACGCACGAGCGCGAGCTGGTGCTGATTCGCGACTTCTACGAAGGCTGCCGCGAAGAGGTCAAGGGCCTTGCCGATTTTGCCGACGTGGCGCGACCGGCCTTCGATGGTCAAGAGGCGCGCGACCATCTAACGAGCGACGCGCTCAAGCTTACCTTCCTCACGTCGTGTTACCTGGTGGCTTATGCCGACGGACACATTAGCGCTGCGGAAACGAAGGCGCTGAGTGAGCTTGTGAAAGAAATCGGCATAGGTCCTGCGCTGGCCGATCAGGCGCGGGATCTCGTGAAGGATCAGCTGCTCATGCAGCTTGCTCGCAGCTCGAACATGGAAGCCCTCAAGCGTATCGCGTCCGAGCTCTAGGCTTGTGTTCGCGCGGCGCTTGAGCTGCTAACGCTGGGCGCCTTGGGCGCGGGCGCGCTTGGCTGCAGCGTTCGGCGTCACGGGCACAGGCGCCGGCGTGGCTTCCAGAAACTCGCGCACGGCTTCGTCCGACTGCAGATCCGATAGCGGATCGGACAACATGTCGTTGCGCTCGATCATATCGTTGAGCATGGCGTGCGCCTCCGTGCCCGGGTCAGTCAGGAGCTGGCCGTGCAGGTTTCGCAATTGGTAAGGTATGGCTTCGGCGCGTGCGCGCAAAAGCTCGAGCGTGGCGCGCAGTTTCGGTGCCCGAGCGAGCTGGCTTTCGATCAGACGCTTACGTTCGTGCAGCACGGGTTTCAGTGTTTTGTCGGCATTTTTGAGGCGTGCATCGACGTCCGCCAGCTCCCGTTCCATGCCCGGTTGATCGAGCTCGCTCACGGCCCTACCTAACGGTCTGCACGCAAATAGCAGGCGTAAGTAGCCGTTGACCACGTGTTCGAGCCGCACCACATCGCGCTCGGTGATGCGATTGGAGGCGAGTGGCACCATGTCGCGGAGCTTTTGCAAGATGTCGCGCAGCTCCAGATACTTTTCGAAGTCCTTCGGTCGCGTCATGACCCGCTCGTCGAAGTCGTCACGCTCTTGAGAAACGAACAAGCCCGTGAGGCGTTCGCCCATGCTCTGCGCAGGTCGCGGTGTCAGGCCCCAGAGTTGTTGCAGATAGTAAGCTCGTTCGGCGAGCAGTCGTGTGTGCTCGAAGCGCGCATCCACAGAGGCTCGAAACGGCGGGACATCCGGAGCGAGCCACAATACCAACGCCTGCGCAGGCACGAGCAAGACCAAGAGCGACGGATCGATGGCCGCACCCGCCACACCTCCTGCGGCCAAAAGCGCCAGGTTCGCCCAATGACTAAAGGCTGCCCAGCGATAGCTTGGCGTCGTGAGCTCAGCCATGGATGGGTAAGACTCCGCGCGTGGCTCCCAGCATGCTCACTGGCTTTCCGGACCTTGCGGGATGCCCAAGAAAGTAAGCAGACCGCCCAGCGCTTGAATCACCTGGGCCACGCCCTGACGGGAGCGCGCCTCGCGGGCTTCCAGCTCTTTTTGCTGTTGCTCGAGCTTCGCAACCGCGCTGGCAGTGGCGCCCGCCTCTTGTTCGCGGCGCGCGTAGAGCTCCGCGATGCGTCGGTCTAGCTCGACCAAGACCGCTTCGCCGCTTTGCTTGGTCTGCTCGATCTCTTGCGAGAAAGTTTGCGTGCGTTGGGCCTTTTCCTGGGCGATGCGCTGTAGGTGCTCGCGCAAAGCGCGCTGTCGTCGCTGCGCATCTTTGACGACGTCGGGCTCGGCCCAGCTGTCATCGGCTGCATCCATGGCGCGCACCATGGCGAGCTGCTGCTCACGCGGGAACATACTCAGACCGGCAATCAGCTTGACCAATCGCAAGGAGCTGCTCGCGTCGTCGCCAAGACCCTGTTCGCGGAATACGTCTTCGGCAGTCATCTCCATGGGCGAGCCGTCGATCCCGTCCGTGCCCGGGGCGGAGGGCGCGCTTGCCAGCGATCGACCTTCGAGCTGGGCGAGCAAGGACGAGGTGTCTTTGGTGATGTCGTCCAAGCCACCTGAGCCTGCGCTAGGTGCTGCGCTTGGCTGCCCCGCTTGCTCCTCGATGACTACGAACGCACTGGCTACTTTGCGGAAGAAACTCGACATTGCGTCTCCGTTACCTGGGCCGTGATGAAGAAGGCAAGTTCCGACTTGGACGCGGGCATGCAACTGGCGTGGCGTCCCGGGCTCTTGTACCGTGAGCACGGGCAGAAAGCCCATGCCAAGGACTGCGCGACCATGAAGCTAACACCTCTGTCGAAGATCCTCATCGTGCTCGTTCTTTCGGGCGTCGGATACGTGGTGGCCGATCAAACCGGGCTCCTGGGCAAGCTGGCCCCCTCGGCGAGCACCAAAGAGTCCGAAGTGCCGATCAAAGCGGATCTGCCCAGCTTGGCGGAGACGGACAGCGCGCCCGCCGTGCCGGTGACCATGCCTGGTTCCGAGCCGGGCTGCACCGAGCAAACGGATGTGCGCTTCTTGATCTGGGCTTGGAACGCACAGACAGGCGCCCTGTTTGCGAACGGTGGACCGCGTGCCGCCAAAGGTAGCTTGATGTGCGAACGCGGCGTCGACCTGGCGTTCGTGCGCGAAGACGACACGAGCAAGATGCAAGAAGCGCTGGTCGCCTTTGCGACGGAGCTTAGTAAGGGGGTGGCTCAACCCACGGCGGGCGCCCACTTCATTGCGATCATGGGCGACGGTGGCGCGGCCTTCTTGAAGGGCTTGAATGATACCCTCAAGCGCCTTGGACCGGAGTACACCGCGAAGGTCGTGGGCTCCATGGGATACTCGCGCGGCGAAGATAAGTTCATGGGCTTGCCCGCATGGAAAACCAACCCTCAGGCTGCGCGTGGCGGCCTGGTGTCAGGTTACCTGCGCGACGGCGACTGGAACATCGCGCTCAAGTGGTTGGGCGACAACGGCATCTGCAACAACCCGGACGAGCACACTTACGATCCCAATTGCTTGAACTGGGTCGCGGCCAATGACTACATCGACGCCGCCGAAAAGTATGTTGCCAGCTACTGCGAGGATCGGCCCGTCGTCTCTAAGGGTAAGCGTACGGGCGAGAAAAAGAATGTCTGCGTGAATGGTGTGGTGACCTGGACGCCCGGTGACGTGAACGTGGCGCAGAAGCGCGGTGGTCTGGTCAGCATCGTGTCCACGCGCGAATACAGCTCGCAAATGCCCAATGTGATCATCGGCATCGACAAGTGGATGAAGAGCAATCGTCCCGTGGTCGAGAACATGCTCTCGGGCTTTTACGCCGGTGGCGATGCCGTACGCGGCAACGAGCAAGCCGCGCAGCGTGGCGCGGAAATCAGCGCAGCCGTGTACCACGAAGATGATGCGGCCTATTGGCGCAAGTATTTCAAAGTAGTTACCGAGCGCGACAAGCAAGGCTTGATGGTCGAGCTCGGCGGCTCGTCAGTTAACAACCTGGCCGACAACTTACTCTTGTTCGGCCTTACCCCTGGCTCGCAGAATCTGTTTGCCGCGACCTATCGCGTGTTCGGCGATATCGTGGTGCAGCAATATCCGGAGCTCGTGCCTAAGTATTACCCGGTTGAGCAGATCCTCGATACTTCGTACGTACAAGGTCTGGCCTCACGCGAAGCGCCGAAGACAGCGGCCGTGGTACCCACCTTCGAGGCCGAGCAGAAGTTGACGAACGTGGTGAGTCGCAAGTCGTGGCAGATACAGTTCGACACTGGCAAGGCCACGATCACGCCGGGCTCGCAGCGCGATCTCGATCAACTGCTGCGCGACCTGCTCGTGGCGAGTGCCACCGCGGTGGAAGTGCATGGTCATACTGACGCCGCAGGTGCTCCTGATGCGAACATGCGCTTGTCCGAAGAGCGTGCATTCGCCGTCAAGACTTGGCTCGAACAAAAGGCGCCTGTGAACTTCCCTCAGGGTCGCGTGCGCGTGTTTGCCCATGGCCAAACGAATCCCGTTGCGCCGAACGGAACCGACGAAGGCCGTGCCCAGAATCGACGCGTTGAAATCGTGATCGGCACCACCACCGAAAGCTGACGTGACTACCAAAGGTAACCCATGGGCGGCGGCATTCCTGCCCAATCGAGTCGTGTCACCCACCGTGATGCGCACGATCATCGCGATCCAAGTGGGCGTGTTCCTACTCTTTTGGTGGAGCTCGCCGCTCAAGGTGCTGCCCACGCCGCCGGAGGTGTTTTCGGCCTTGCGTACCTTATGGCTCGAGCAGGGGCTCGGCCAGGAGCTTATCGCAAGCTTTCGGCTCAACGTCGTGGCGCTGGCGCTGTCTACCTTACTGTCTGTGGGCCTTGCTTACCTGACGGTGGTAGGCGTGACCCGTCCGCTCGTGATTGCGTTGACCAAAGGTCGCTTCCTGAGTCTGACCGGCCTTACCTTCGTGTTCATGTTGACCGTGGGGGGTGGTCGGCCGCTCAAGACGGCGTTGCTCGTGTTTGGCATGACGGTCTTCTATCTCACTTCCATGGCGGCGGAGATTGCCCACATTCCGAAGGATCGCTTTGATCACGCGCGCACGCTGCGCTTTTCAGAGTGGAAGGTGGTGTGGGAAGTGGTGGTGCTCGGCACGGCAGACAAGGCCCTCGAGCAACTACGACAGAACGCGGCCATCGGCTGGATGATGTTGACCATGGTCGAAGGCATCTCGCGCTCGGAAGGTGGGATCGGTGCCATGCTGCTCAACCAGAACAAACATTTCCACCTGGCGGAAGTGTTCGCGATCCAGCTACTCATCCTGGCGGTGGGGCTTCTGCAGGACTACTTGCTCGGTGCGGCGCGCAGCACGCTTTTGCCTTATGCCGACCTTGAGAAAGAGAAGCGCTGATGCCTGCAGAGCATGAGTTCGGATCCACGCTGCTCAAGGTCAGCGATGTCTCGCTCGCGCTCGCGGGCCGTCCGATCCTGCGCGACGTGAACATGGAGATTCGCGACGTGCGTCGCCCAGGTACCACCACAGGGCAAGTCGTGGCCCTATTGGGTCCGTCCGGCATTGGTAAAACGCAGCTCTTTCGCATCTTAGCTGGGCTCAATGCTCCTGACCGCGGAAGTGTGCTCGTGGGCGAAGGGGCCCTGCCCGTAGAGCGCGGTATGGTGGGTGTGGTCGCGCAGCATTACCCTCTGTTCAATCATCGCCGCGTGCTGGGTAACCTCGTGATCGCGGGCGAAAGCTCTGGCTTGACGGGCGATCAGGCGACTCAGAAAGCACGCGACCTGTTGGCACGTTTCAAGCTCGAGGATGCGGCGACTAAGTATCCCATGCAGCTTTCGGGCGGTCAGCGTCAGCGCGTGGCGATAGCGCAGCAGTTCATGTGCAGCGAGCGCTTCCTGTTGATGGATGAGCCGTTTTCAGGTCTCGATCTCGTACAAATCCAAAACGTCGTCGAGCTGATTCATGAAGCCGCATCGCTTCACGAGCACAACACGATCATCGTGGTAACCCACGATATTAGTGCCGCGCTCGAAGTCGCCGACACGCTCTGGCTGCTGGGGCGCGATCGCGACGCCCAAGGCAATATCATCCCAGGCGCGAAGGTGCAGGCCACGTACAACCTGATCGAGCGTGATTTGGCCTGGCGTAAAGGCATCGCTGAAACCCCGGAATTCCTAGCGGTTCGTCGCGAAGTGCGCGCGCGCTTTCCTACACTCTGAGAATCTGACCGTGCCTCGCAGCGTCCTTTCGCGCCACCTTAGACGGCTCCGTCGACACGGGACTTGGATGCTATTGTCCATCTTAGGGCAGAGCTTATGTCGTAGCGTCATGCCTCGCGCCGCCCTGCAGAGCAGCACGGACTTGGCGGGTAACTTCTTGCAGACCTTCGGAGGCATGTACGGCGTGATCGTCGCGTTCGTGATCTTCGTGGTCTGGCAACAACACAACGAAACTCAGGTCGCGATCGAACGGGAAGCCGTTTCCCTGTGCGAGCTGTTTCGCTTGCTCAACCTGTTCAAGCAGTGGCCTGCACGCGAGCAGGCCCAGTCATGCCTGCAGGAGTATGCGCGTGCGGTTCCCTTGGCCAACGACCCGTCCCTGCGGGGCATGAGCACCACGGCGCCGGACCAGCGCGTGCATCTCGAACAGGCTTTCAATGCGTTCCTTGCCCACGTGCCAAGCGAGCCCCAAGAGCAACGAATGTACGACGCGGCGCTCAGCCTATTTCGACAGGTGATCGAGACGCGCGAGCATCGCAGGACCGTGGCCGCCCTGCGCTTGCCCGATGCGCTGCGTTGGTTCGTGTTCTTAGGAGGGGCAGGGTGCGTGGGCACGCTCTGGTTCACGTGGAGCGACTCCTTGTTTCTGCAGGCGTTCTTTGTCGCAGGCATGACCTGGGTGGTGGTGGCGGCGTCTTCGATCGTGGTCGACCTCGACGATCCCTACACTGGTGACTTCATTGTCGATTGGCATCGGTTCCAGGTGGTGCAAGAGCGTATGCAAGCGCTGCGCAACGAGCTTGCCTCGTCCGAAGGGCCCTCAGCCGCCGTCACGGAAGGCGCGAAGTAGTAGGTTCGTGATTGCGTGCAGCGAGCCGCTTTCCACTTTTGCGCTAGCTGCCATAATCGTCGCCACTAGAAGCAAATGAGCTTCCCAGCGAACACAGCCCTACGCTGAGGCAGCCCTCGTAAACTCTGAAGCCAGGAATCCCCCCAAATGGCCCTTTCCTCACTTATAGAACGATCGAAGTTGCTCACAGCAACAGGTCCTGCGAAGCGCCTATTGATCGCGATGGCCATGATCCCAAGCGGATGCGACCAGGCTCCTAGCGCTTCAATCAAGGAAGCGCCTTCGAACAGCACCAACCCCGCCGCCCAGGCTGCTAAGCCCACACCGAGTCCTTTTGCGGCCTTTCCCTGCCCGGCAGGCGGCGCACAACTTGATGCAAAGCAGCGCGGCGCGGCGTTGCATATCGCTCAAGCTGTGGACTATGCGTCCGTGCGCTGGATGGCCGCCGACACAGCAGAATCGCTGGGCGAAGTCGGCGAGCCTTGTGCAGGCGCAAAGGATAGGCCCGCGTGCCAGCAAAAGTTGGCGGAGGCAATCAAGAGCACCGAGCTCGGGAAGAAAAAGTGCACCGAGCAGCAGATCTGCGAAGAACTGGTTTACGCGGTCGTGACCACGAAAGATGACGTTCGGATGCTGCGCGCGGGCGAGGACTTTCAGCAGTTACTCGCACCCATCAAGAGTGTCGAGGCCGCCTGGCTGCTCGCGCAAGTGAAGCTTGGAGCGTCCCCCTACCTATGCAACAGCGAGGATTTCGCTGCCCAGCGCGCGATTGAGGGGGGGTACGAGCTACGCGAGCGTCGCTACACCAAGCGGTGCGATCCGCAGGAAAAGACCGAGTTCGTGTATCGCGTCATGTCGAGCGGAGCCGCTGAGGTGCTTTCACGCAGGGTCGTGGAAAGCACTCCAGTTGGCTGCGAGAACCCGACTTCTAGATAGAGGCCGAGCGGCCAGCGCCCACTCGTCAGGGCGCGGGATACAGGGCTTTGATGGAGGCCTTATCGTCCGTCTGCAGCAGCTGCACGGCCGGACTACAAGCGGAGGTGCCCGCCGTCATGACAGTGGAGTAGCTGGGCTTCGTCTGACACGTGGTCTGATCTGAGTTTGTGCACTTCGCGGTGCCTGAAATCCAGGTGCCAACGCCGTCGACAGGGTGCCGCATCCCCAACGTGTGTAAGAGTTCGTGGCGTGCGCGGTTGGCGAGCGCCGCTGAAGTCCAGTTCGGACATACCGTGCCGCCGGGAGCGTAAGTCTTCACGTAGATATGGGCGCCAGGCTTTCCGCTGGTAGGCCATGTCGCGCAGGACGCGGAGGATGCATCGCATGTTGTTGACGTGGGCCACAACGACGTTCGGTAGTGGACGGCGATGGTGGGACCGGTGTTGTTCTGACTGATGCGAATCTTGCTTCCAGTGGTGGAGTTGATGTCACCCGCAGCATTGATGTAAGCGTCCTTGATGAATTGCAGACTGGCCGGAGTGGTGTCGAAGACAAGCTTGATGTTGCCCCAGTTGGCGGTGATGAGCCCGGCGTTCTTGTAACCCTTCTCGGTCTCGTCCTCGTCATCGAGGGCAGGCCCGTAGTTGCCGTCGAGTAAGTCGCTCACCGACAGAATGATGTCATCATCGACTCGAATGATGTCGCCATCGACTTCGATCGCTTCTGTGGTGAATCCCAGGGCCCGAACCTGCTGTTTGATGGCCTCGTCTTCGCCGGCAGCGTCGCTGGCACAGCCAATCGCGAGCATCGCGGCAAACGGAAGCACGGCCAAAGCCGCGCGGGAAGCAAAGTTCAAATGCATTATAACAACTCTTTTTTGGGGGGTGGGGGTTCGCGCAACGGTAGTAGTCGGTCTGGTGTTGGGCAACGGGTGCTCGGGGTGATCGCTGTTGCGAACTCTTCCATCAGGAACCGAGGAAGTCTTCGCGTGATCACTCAGCTGGACCGTGCCGCATGACACCTATCGCCTCAGGATGAGACGTGCACCCAACGGGCTTGGACGTTGAGGGTGATTGCGCCTTCCCAACTTGGTCACCTCGCGTAAGGATGTGGTGATGTTGCGACGGTTTTCTAAGCCATGCGCGTCGAGGACGGTGGCGTGGTTCCTGGTAGCCGCGATGGCGGATGGTTGCGAGCAATCTAGTCTCTCTTGTGAAAGCCCCGGTAAGAGCGAGTCCGCACTGTTTTTCGCCGCTTCTGCTCCCTTTGTGATGCCACTTTCCGCGGCACAGCGACGGGCTTTCGTCGGAGTCGTGCCCGAAGGGGGCCCGCCGGGATTCTTCTGTACGGGCACGTTGGTCACATCGGAGTGGGTGCTGTCGGCTCGACACTGTGACTTCGGTTCGGCGATTTCGGTGGTCGTTGGCGACGAGCTGACTGAGCCTATCGAGCTGCACTCCGTGGCCACGGTGATGCGCCATCCGGATCTTGATTTAGTGCTCTTGCATGTGCCGGGGTTGACCGTGAATCTCGATCAAGAGCCAGTCCCGATGATCGACCTCCGCGTGGATGCGCGGATAGTTGGAGAAGTTACTCAGCTGGTCGGTTTCGGCCAGCAGGAGGACTTCGAAGCGGGCCACCTCGAATACCTTGCGGAAGAGATCACGCAGGTATCCGACCATGATATTCGGGTGGACGGTAGGGGTCGCTCGGGAGCCTGCGTTGGGGACTCAGGGGGGCCTTTGCTCCTCTTCGGGCGCGACCATCGCGCGCGCGTTGCGGGCGTCTTGTCGCGCGGCGCCGCCAGTTGTCTGGGAAAGGATACGTACGTGCGAGTCGACCAGATTGGCGATTGGGCGCGGGCGGCCTTTGAGCATCCCCCTGCCGCTCCGGCCACATTCCCATGCGAAGGGCTCCCTGCCGAGGGGACCTGCCAAGGAGGTGTCGTGTTTCGTTGTGAACGAGGCGTGGTGGATGTGTTGGAGTGCAGTGACGATAAAACGTGCGTGTTCGATGCGCTGAGCCATGCGGCGCGCTGCGGCTTCGTGGGCGAGGATGTTTGCGAGGGGATCGCACGGGGCGGCACGTGCGACGGCAGCGTCCTCGCGAGGTGCGTGCAAGGCGCGCCGCAGAGTTTGGATTGCGGTGCATGCGGAGCTGTGTGCGCTCGCGACCCGCTCACCGGGGTGGCTGGCTGCGATGCGGGATCGGGGTGAAGTTACCTCCGTTGAGGGTGAACAGAGCTAGTCGTAGGTATTACGGAGATCATATTAGCTGCTTCAACAAAGGTGGTTATCCGTGCAACGCCCAGTCTCACTATTGTCCGCCAACATCAAGGGTCATCTTACTGTGGGCCTCATGCTCGCCTTGAGCGGCTGCATGGGCAACGCCTCCGACGTGGAGACGCTGGACGCTGACACGGAGGCCACCCTGCTGACGCAGGTTTCAGCCCTTGGCTTTGATCCAAATGGAGCAGAGGTCGATGGCGAGGTCGTACGCGTCGAAGAAGACATTCGACTGGATCGCGACAAGCTGCTTGCGGGTGACTACCTCGATAACGGCGAGGACGGCGAAGAGATCGAGAAAGGCTACAAGTACGGGTCGCTGGTCTCCGTCGCGAATCAAGGTAAGATCAAGTTGGTTTTTGACACGAAGTACGCCCCCTCAGATCGAATTAAACAGGCCTTTGAAAAGGCCGCCCTCGACTGGTCGACTTCAGGCAATCACAACCTTCGCATCAAGACCGCGAACACGGGGCCCGCGATCACGGTCAAGATGCTCGACGTCAACAAGTGGCCGGGCGTGAGCGGCTGCGGATCGAAAGACGCTTGGGCGTGCGCTGACATTCCTGCGAATGGCAGGCCCGGTGCCGTCATCTGGATTCGCAGTGCCATAGGCGGCTCGGGAGTGTGCGACTACACGCCAACGTTGCTCAAGGCGATCGCTCTCCACGAGCTAGGTCACACGATTGGCTTGGGCCATCCCAAAGACACTGGTACTACGCACATCTCCGGCACCATGTCCTGCAGCGGGACGGCCAAGACCTGCGCCGCGAAACCGAACTACGAGACCATCATGCACGCCTTCATTGACGTCAAACCTTGGCCCGACTGCGGTGCGGCTGGAGCCTCCACCTTGCAGACCGACGACCGGGCCTCCATCGCGACGGTCTACTGAGGTCGGTCTCGCACTTGCCCACTACCGGCCTCGTCCCATGCGCAGCGATGCGGAAGAAGGCGTGTGGTAGAACGATTTGGATTCGCCTGCGTCGGAGTGCACATGCACCATCTTGTTGTTGTCTGTGGGTTAGGGCTCCTCTTCGGCGCGTGCGCAGGAGTCGCAGCGGTGGCTCCCGCACCTGCTTTGCCCGCGTCAGAGCCACAGTCGGAGGTCATTAAATCCACCCCGAGTGCCGTCTTTTCCGATCCTGTCGAGCCCGTGACAACACCGGAAGAGGAAGGTTCCGAGGTCGCCTCCGACGAGCTCAGCAACGAGCCTGACCTTGTGGAGCCCGGCAAGATCAAGCCCAGGCAAGGCAACTTGCTTCCCCACAAGCCAGGGCAGGTGGTCTGTGGTGGCGGCGTGTTGTGCGACGCGGAGATCGACCCAGCGTGCGAAGCCCCTGTTGAGAAGTGAGGCGATGGGAGACAGGAGCACGACCTGATCGACGATCGCGCACGCGGCCACCGTCCCAAGGGGGGCAGGGACAAGGGGGGATTCGTCGACCGCTCCTCGTGGTGTCCCAATACCCGGCCGGAGGTTATGCCGCAGCGTTACGTGGCCTGCCTGTAGTAATATTTCAGCAAGTTCCGCAGCTGAACGGCTCTACGTCCTCGCGGCATAGCAACGGGACCCCACTAGTCCCAGCGGCTTTCGGCCGGCGGCGAAGGTGAAGGGAACAATGCGACTGGCGGTGCTGGTTCGCAGGGTGGCGGCACCAGCGGCCCTCGGAATGGTACTTCCAACAAAGCGAGCGGTGCCTATATGAACGGGACTGCAGGCGCGCCCGTGCCGCTGCTGATCGCCACCCGGCGCAGGATGACCGAAGTCGTAGCGCACTTTCCTCTCAGCAATCAAAGGGGAGCTCACAAACAGGGGCGCTCACAGGCGCACCGAACGCGGTGCGCTACCCCATCAAAGTGGGCGCCTTACGCGAGCAGATCTGACTTCGCCGGGTGACTGACCTACCAGGTGGCCACGCAGCATGGCTGCGACACCAGCCCTGGGCATTCCGGTTCCGCAATGTTCTACTTCCGCACCAGTGCTCGTCCCATGATCGTCGGCGTCAACGTGAGCCACGACAGCGCGGTCGTGGGGCTGGGCACGCCGAACTGGTTTCGACGCATCACGCCGGACATCGTGAACTGGATCAACGCGAACCGCATCTGACTCAGGTTTCGCCGTTTTGCTACCCCCACGCAAGGGGGAGTCTAAGGGCGACAGCGCGACCAGGCCCGCTGGTCGAGGAGCCCAAACTAGAGAGGGAGTATGAAGCGCTGGTCGGGCGGGCCCATATGCGGGTGGGTATGATGTATAGGAGGGAGTGAGCGGTGTTCGGCGGCCGCGCGCTCGGCTGTGTCAGGTCAATCATATTGATCATATTGGTGTGCCCCGGGCAATGTTGATGCGTAACCTTACCTTGGCCGCGTGCTCTTACAAAAGTCCACGCTGTGGCAGCTTGCGTAGGCCGAGGTCACGCTGACTCCGCAAATCTGGCAGAGTCCTTGGTCCTGTGATTCCTGCGAGCAGATCTGGCCAAACGCGACACAGTAAGCTTCGATATTCTTGTGCTGGGCGGGATGTGAGGGTTGTGGGCTTGGATCGGCCGTTGGAACCGATGGAGCCTGCTCGGCGCTGAGGCAACCTACTAAGGCAAGCGTCGCAAATCGCGACGCGTCTCCGATTCTTTCGCGCATTGAACGAGGCTAGCTTGTCTCGCCCGCCTGGTCACGCGCGTAGAACCGGACCAGGGCGAACTTCATGCGACTGTACCGGGTGCAGTTTACGGTCACCCCGAATGGTAGTTGTGCCGACGACTTAGTAGGGGTACGGATTACTCTCACTACCCCGACTTCCTACCAAGACATCTCTCCGGCTTACCGTCAGGCAGTCGCGGGCACGTGCCGTCGCCCATGGGTATTCAAATGCAAAGGAAGCACAGCATGAAAGTGGTAAATCGAATGAAGTATTATCTGCTTCTAGCAGCGCTGGCCGCCCCGTTCGGCGCATGCCAAGAGGAGCCTTCCTACGCACTGGTCGATGCCCAGAAAGTGGAAGGTCTATTTGCTGTGAAGCCCGGTACGGAAGCATGGCGCAAGTTTCAGAACCACGGCGAGATGGTTGCTTCCGCTCAGCTCCCCGACGCGACGATCAAGGGCATGAGCACCCAAGAGCTGCTGGACGCGTGCCTGTCTTATCCCCTGTTGGGCGACATGATGGCGTACAACTCGCCTAGGCAGGGCTTTCAGGCCGTGGTGGGTCAATTCAATGGGTTCAAAGAGCTGCTTGCGCGTGCAGATGTTGGAACCGTGGCGCTTGATAAGTACCGCTCGGTCGATGCCATGGCGGTTTCCGCTGATCCCGAAAATGCCGCCCTGCCGAACTTCGTAACGACGCTCGCCGCGTTCGAGCACATTCTGGCGCAGCCGCGGGTGATTGACTCACTAACGCCGGCACAAAAGCAGATTCTAATCGCGGAGACCACTCGCAAACTCCATCAGAAGCTGGAAGAGGGCAACGCGGAGTCCTACGGTGGATTGTCGCTGGAGGCGACGAGTCTTGTTGCTGCACGTGTGCTGGCTCAAGTGCCAACGACGGAGTTCAGCAGCGCGCTTCGCGACCGAGAAGATCTTTCTCATTTCGTAGCAGGCGACCTAGCCGTTTCGCCTCACTTGGTGGAGCTCATCCTTAAGCAGGGCGATCTCGCCAGTTCTATCCCTGTCTCTTTGACTCTTGAAAAACGCGAGGAAGCACCATGAAGAACCGACCATTTCGCTCCATTTCGCTTGCCCTCGCCACCTTCGCCGTGCTTTCCACCGCGCAAGCAGACTCGCCAACGACGATTAAAACTCCTAAAGGGACCTCGGTTGCTGCTACGAACATAACCATTGAGCTGTCGGCAGCGGAGATCACATCCCTCAACAATTACGTCGCAACGTCGTTTCCGCTGGCCACTCGCGAGACGAACGCGTCGCGAAAATACAATTGCCACTCGTATGCTTGGCATACCCAAAGCACAGCGAACACCATTTGGCTGAACACACCCGGCGACGACGCATACTGGATTGACAAGAGCTACAGGCTCCACTCCACCGTCAACGGACAGGTCGCCATACCTGCCAACGTGCCCAATCTGGCCAAGGTTTCGTATAGCAACAATGATCATTCCGCGATCAAAGTATCCACCACCAAGTATCGATCGAAGTGGGGGCAGGCAGGTCGCATGCTGCATAAGCCAGGATACTCACCTTACTCTTGCGCGGACCAGCAGTGCTCGTTCACGATCAAGTACTATATTCCGTGACGCATGAAATCGTGGCTCTGGTGGCTTGAGCACGAGGGAGCTCTCGCGCCGGCCTCTCGCCAGAGTCTTCCGGGCGTAACTCGCGTGAGCGGAGTGTATACATCCCTTAGCCTAGCTAAGCCACTTCTCCTCGACCTTTTTCCTGGGCGCTCTCCGCCGCAATTGGGCCTACTGGGACCCAGTGTAGCGGTTAGCGAGATGCTGAGCGGCCCAGGCGTCCGCGACGAGGTCGTGGAGGTAGATGAGCTCGGGCCCGTTGCCGAGTCTGGCGATCACGTATTGGAGGTAAGCGCGAACCTGAGTGGGTGTCAGGATGCGTCTGGCGCTTTCAACGATGATAAAGACGACAGCGAGACGAGCGCCGGCGTCCGCGGAGCCGGTGAGTCCGATGGATTTTCGTGCGACGACAAACTCTCGGATGGCGCGTCCGACGCGCGAGGTGTGGAACTCGAAGAGTTCACTCTGAAGAGCCTGCGCAGGAAGGATCCTGATTGGTGAAGTAAGTAGTCGCCTTAGCAAGCGGGTCAGTGGGTCTAAGCTTAAAGTGAAGGTCGGCGACCCCGCGAGCGAGTCGCTCGAAGATGGGCATGGATTGTTCGGCTCTAGTGACGCCCCGCGCCTCGATATCGAGGCCGCGTTTTTCGAAGTCGGCCTCGAGCGCATAGATTCAGGCAGCACCGCGCGGAGCGACCCGCCAGTTGTGGCCCCCGCGATCCAGCCAACGTGCCCGAGGTCGAGCATGTGCCGCTCTTCACTCGCCGATCCACGCCCTGAGTCACTAAGGTGCGAATCGAGCCGGCTGCTCCTAGCTGCTCCTCGTATCACACCTTGTTGTGGGTGACGGTGGACGGCGTAGCGGTGACACGCTGCTAAGGGCCACAGTCACTAAAGGAGTCTCTCATGTCCCTGTCCCTATCCCCCTTCAAGAGGTCGTTTGTCGTCGGCGCCACCGCGCTCGGGCTGCTCGCAGGTTCAAGCTCCGCGGCGCATGCTGAGGCTGGTCGTGCGTTCCCTGGTGCGAATGGCCGGATTTCAGCCACCATCGACTACTTTGGCGCCATGGCAGGGTTCTATCAACCGCCGGGTCAGCCCGTGAATACGCTCACGCCGGGCCGCCATCAGGAGCCATCTCCGGATGGTAAGAAGGTTGCTTTTGGTGTCGATGGCGCCAATACAGGTACTTACAAGAGCACTGTGGGCGTGCTCGACGTGGCCACGACCAAGTATTACCCGATCAGTAAGACCACCAATGCGTCGTTTTACGATGTGCACTGGTCGCCCGACGGTAAAAAACTCCTTTACGCATATCGTGTCGGCAACGTCTCTACCATCGCGTATCGAGACGTAACCAACCTTGCGGCGCCTCGGCCCGAAGTCATCATCACCACTCAAAGTGGCAACTTGGTCGCGCAGGCCAGTTGGAGTCATGACGGGGCCAAGGTGGTGTACACACGACAGCTTGTCGATGCGGCTGGCAAGTACTCGGCCGAGGTCCGCCTCTACGCTTTGAAAGACGTGATCACGGGAGTGCCGAGCGAGGAAGTCATCGCGAGTGAGCCGTCCGGTCTAGTGGGTCGCGTTCAGTACTGGGGTAAGAAGGGCTTGGTTGCAGTCGATGACACGAATCGCCTCGTCTATACGCTGCTAAACCAAACGGGTACGGTCGCCCAGATCAACCTGCTTGACTACCGTTTCACCGGCTTCGGATGGAGCTGGATCAAAACCACAATCAGCACCACCGCGACTATGCCGAGCATCAGTGCGAGCGCGATGTGGGCCCCTAGCGGCGAGAAGGTGGTATGGGTGGCCAAGATTGCCTCGGGGGGGAACAAGCTCGTGGTGGCAACTCGCAATTCCTCTTCGGGTAATTTCATCCCTGGCTTTGTCTCTGGGTCCGGCGACGCAGAAAGCGTCGCATTCTCACCGGACAGCTCGAAGTTGGTCTACACCTCGCCGGTGCGAAAAAACATCCGTTGGATTTCCGCGGCAGGCGGGGCGTCGACGGTCCATTACAACGGGACTGGCTACGACGTCGCGTGGGGCAAGAGTTTCTAACAACCGGCTTGGTGAGTCCTGTGCCATCGGCAGCCGTACGCGTACGTTCGGGCTGGCGGCGCGGCTTGATGCTCCGCATAAGCTGCAATCGAAGCAAGCCTAAGGTCACATCGTTCCGGCACACGCCGCGACGACGGATTGCTCCGTATCGCAATTCCCTTCTTTGATTGAAGGGGGGCCGTCGTCGCACTCAAAGTCACTGAGCGGATGCTGCATCGCGCAGCGGATAAATGCCTGAAGCGGCTGGCTGCAGGCACTGCCGCTCCACATCTCCCGGCATTGCTCTACGCAGTCTTCGACCGGCAAGGAACAGGGAAGGGTCGACGTTCTTTCGCACATCGCCGAGCAGGGATTGGACGGTAAGCCGGCCTGAGTTACCTTCCCTGCAATGTCCCCCGGAGGCGTAGGAGGCGCGGTATCTGCAACGGCATGCGAGTTTTCGCATCCCAGCAAACTTACCAAGGTGGCAACCATTGCGAATCGAGGGGACATCATGTCTCTGTACGCCGCGCCGTCAGCGATAGCCAATCATATCACCCTCAAGCGCAGGTCTCCTCTACGCCAGGGGCGGGAACTATGGCCCTTCACCCTGATCGTCAACCCTCGTACGGGGTGACTCGCGCCCCAACCCTTACACTTCGGTGCTAATGGTCCCAAGGCGAGCGCGGCTACCTCCACTGGATTGCACCCCCGCAGGGGCAGCCGCGCTCGACCACCTTGGGAGACTCATTATGACATATAGAAGAAAACGCGCCGCCTGGTTGCTGGCGGCGACGGCTTTGGCGTCGGCTGCTACGGGCCACCCCGTGGCACACGCAGAAAATGCCGCAATCGACTGCGGTGACATGAGCGGCTATCAGCGAGATTCGCCTTGGCCCGCGTTCAAGGGTTGCGCAACACGGTTGAGTCAATCGCGCACGACGGGGGCCGCGCTGTTCAACGTTGCGTCATCTCAAACGTGGCTGACCACCCTTACGGGGAAGGGTGGCTCTCCGGTGGTAGCGGCCGACGGCACCATTTATGTTGCCGGAGGCAAAATACTTTCGGCTTTCAATGCGCTTGGCCAGAAGAAGTGGGACAAGGACGTCGGCGGCGACACGCTCAGCGGCCTAGCCATCGGTGCCGACGGGACCGTATATCTTGGTGCGGGATCTCGTCTGGTCGCCGTAAGCGCCAACGGACAATTTAAGGGCACGCCGTTCAACGCTGGATTTGGCGCATCGATTATTAGTGCGCCGCTTATTGGTCCGGACGGAACCATCTACTTCGCTGACAATTACTTAGGTACGACCGGATCGGTGTACGCACTAACCCCCACGCTCGCAAAGAAGTGGCAGGCAGGGTATGGTCCGGTTTCGGCGTCGTTGATGACCTCCGCGGGCGGCAGTGTCATCTATGCTGGTACTCAGTTGGGCGGTTTGAGAGCCCTGCGTGCGACGGATGGCACGACCATCTGGAATAGCTCGGTGTCCTTCGGTGCCACGGGAACCGGAGCCGTGGGCAGCGACGGGATACTGTACGTTGGTGGCACCAATGGCCGCTTCTACGCCATTAATCATCTGGATGGCTCTAAGCTCTGGGAGGTCGACCTTGGAAGCCCGGTGCTGGGCTCTCCCGCCATCGGTCCCGACGGTATTCTCTATGTCGCGAGCGCAGGCAACGGCCTCATTACGGGCAGTCTCTACGCGATCGACCCAGCGCTGACGGCGACCAAGACCTGGCTGTGGAAGAAGGATCTCGGCGCCTTCGTCGGCGGTTCCCCCGTCGTCGATTCGGCAGGTAGTATCTACCTCGGCCTGATGGACCATACCTTTCGCTCCTTCACGCCCCAAGGTGTGGAGCGCTGGCGCCGTACTACGAACGACCAAATCATATCTACGCCTGCTATTACGAGAACGGGCGCAGTCGTGTTTGGTTGCGCGGACAAGCAGCTGTACTCGGTTCACGACGGGCGCTCGAGCGTTTCCATTCCCCCACCGCCCCAGCCACGTGCTCCTATGAGCGACCCCGTGGTTCCGGTCATGCCTTTCTGCAGGACTAAGCTCACCCCCGTTTTTGGATCAGCCACTAGCGGGCCCAACAAGCGCGAGGGAGTCGCCTATACCAAGGGATCGCTGGGCAATGGATTGGAGTATATTTCCCTGTTCTCTGCGGTCCCGGACCCCGTCAACGATCCTACGTTCGACCCGAACTGCGGAGCGCATCTTTGCACGGACGACGAAGTGCGCGTCTCACCAGCGCAGGAGTCGGCGTTATTCAAAGACCCTACGGTCGCGAACACGTGGGACCCCACTTACTTGAGCTTGCCGGCACAGCTGCGATCCGTGGAGTGCGAATCTGTCCCTGGGCGCGACTATTGCGGCATGAATACGGCGCAGGTGGTTTGGACGGCGACCAATCCTTCGCTCAACCAGTGTCAAGCCGGTGTGGACAGTAATGGTAACTCGATCGCCTGCGGATCCGGCGCCATCTGCGCTCGCGTGTGCCCACCCAAGGGTGGCAGCGGTGCGGATAAGAACCAGCCTAAGCTCAAGTGCGATCCGGCGGAGGAAACCAGGCATTGCGTGCCAAAGATCACGAAGAACTGCGAAGGTCTTCCGCTGATGGGACCTGGCTATCCTGATGACATGCGACCCAGCATCTCTGCCTGCATGGAAATGCGCGAATGTGCCAGCAAAGAGGACAAGCTAGAAGTCTCCGATCAGCAGCCATACTGCGAAGAGAACGGGGGCGTTTGTGATGTGGTAGTGACCCCCGGTGACGAGCCGAAGCAGACAGCGCCGCTTGCGGGGACGTTCCCGCCAATCGGACTGTGGACCACCACGGAAGCGAATCTTTGTAAGATCACGCAGCCTGAGAAGGCCACCAAGGAGATCCCAGAGAGCGGGGAGACTTCCAAGCAGGGTCACAAGAAGCCGTCGAATCCCAAGAAGTGGGGCGTGGTTACCACTGCGAAGGTCAAGACCTCGTATGGTCTCACCGCTAAGCCTGGTGGCCTGTTCGTACCGAAGGCGAACGGAAAGGCGAAGCTGGAGCTAAAAGGTCGGGCCGCAGGCAGAGACATCCCGGTGCTCTTGCTCGACGCCTACGCGAATCTAAATGAGTGCGACATTGTGGCGGGTACCTCGTTCGAGCTTTTCGGGCAAACGGTCGACGCCATCCAAGAGGATAAGGCGCCGAGCTTTAGTGTTGCTGGCGGCGCTAAAGCTAAATGCGAGCAACTCGTCAAAGAGGCCGAGAAGGTTACTGGCGCCGTCAAGGAGGCCATGTTCCACGCCACGCGCATGTACGACCATTTGAAATCGGCCACGAACGGTAAGCCAATCATCACCGACGCGATGTGCGTGCAAGCAAAGCTCGTTGATGCCCTGATCGACTGCACCCAGCGAACCGCTGCGACCGCTACCAAGGTAGCCAACGCCTATGCGAAGAAGTACTACGATACGATGAAGGAGACGCCAGCAAAGTACGCTCGTCAGGTCGACGGGTACGCGACTTCGATGCAGCAGTCTGCGCTGGCCGACGGATTCAAGGCCGTGAACGGTGCGGGAATCGGCTCTTCGCTAAACTTCCTGAATACCCGGCAGGACTTCCTGATTGCAGCTGCCGAGGCGCACTTTCCCATTGGCCCCGTGGACTTGCTCCTCGCGATTCAGGGCATGGGATATTGGGGCATTAGGGGCACCATGGACTATGGGATGACGCTCAACGGAGGCGCCCCCAACTTCAAGGTCGGAGCCACGCTCGGGCCATTCGCTGGACTTAAGGTCGATGTCTTCGTCGGCGCTGGCTTCGACTTTGGAATCGGCGGCGCGCACGCTGGCATCGGTGCGGACATTACCTTGATCAATCTAGAGATTCCTCTGTCCGCAGGCGCGACTCTTTCTGCGCAGAATGTCGTGTCCGACGACGTGCGAAACCTGGGTAGTGAGTTTGGGGCGCTGGGACGCTTGAGCTCGACGCTTCGTCCGAAGGCGATCGTCAACAAGCAGGAATGGAAGCTCGCCGGTACGATGCAGGCCGCTGCGGAGCTCACCGTGCTCTACGGCGACGTAGACGTACGATTGCGGGTCCGCTTCCTTTGGGCCAGCAAGACTTGGAAGAAGAAGATGGCGAGCTTCCCGCCCGTGGCGAGCTTCCAAAAGTCGTGGACCGGAAGCTTCACGTTGCCCGTTACGCTCAAGGCTCCGCAAGGGCTTGCTGACGTAAATCAGGCACTTCCTCTGCCGGCCATTCCCCAGTTTACGATTCCAGCGACATTCACGTGGACCCCCGTTTCATCCGATGCTCACGCGGCCCTGCTCGCGAAAGCCAAGTGGGAATGTAACAAACCGGTCTGCGACTACAACCTAGGTGACGAAAACTGCGCTGTGATCCAGTGACGTCTTAGTCCCCGTCATCCTGTCTCTCATTCAGAGGAAAGAGCTAGCTATGAGTATCCGAAAAAACCCCAAGGTCATGTTCGTCGTCGGCATCGCTGCTGCGTTGGCCATGGCAATCGCGATGTACGGCTATTACCGACCGGCAAGTCCGCGCGGGTTGCTGGCATTAGGTCCGGGCGTTCATGCCTATGATCTAAATCTAGAGACTCGCGTGCGATCGAAGGTGGGCATGGTGGCCCAGTTCTCGCTCAAGGGTGTTTTTCAGGTACAAAGACAGGGCGAGCATGAGGGTGTCACGGAGTTCGT
>JBKJIA010000147.1:0-22952 GCA_046598735.1 Polyangiales bacterium | reverse complement strand
TTCTCGCTCACGCAGGATAGCTTCGCTCTGCTTGAGCGAGAAGGTCTGCTTCGGATCGCGGGGCATGTGGCCCGACTCGGGGCATGGAACCTGTCGCTGCCGAGCCTCCAGGTGACTTGGTCGGACGAGGTCTGCGCCATCCATGAAGTGCCCATGGGGACGCCACTCACGCTCGATCAGACCCTCTCCTACTGCGCGCCGGAATTTCGAGAAGAGGTCCAGAACGCGGTCGAGCTCTGTATGCACGACGGTACGCCGTTCGACATCGAGCTCCAGATCGTAACGACGTCCAATCGACGCGTGTGGGTAAGATCGATCGCGAGCGCCGAGCGAAATAGCGCAGGAATCATCACGGCGATTCGCGGTGCGTTTCAGGACATCGACGATCGCCGAAAACTCCAGGAGCAGCTTCTCCAGAGTCAGAAGGTGGAGGCGATGGGCCAGCTCGCAGGGGGTATTGCCCACGACTTCAACAACATCCTGGGCGTGATCTTATCCTACGGCTGCTTCATTCGAGACGCTCTTCCACCAGGGGATGAACGACGCGGCGATATCATCGAGGTAATCAAGGCGGCAGATCGAGCCGCCGAGCTGACGCGGCAGCTGCTGACCTTCACTCGGCAACAGCACACCCACAAACGACCTACCGACCTCAACCACAGCCTTGCCCAATTGCACAAGCTCTTGGTCAGGGCCCTTGGTGAACACGTCACGCTCAACGTTGTCCCCTCGTCCCGCCCCGCCGTGGTTCGAATCGACCCGGTGCAGTTCGACCAGATCGTGCTGAACCTGGCGGTGAACGCGCGGGACGCGATGCCCCAGGGGGGACAGTTGCTCATCGTGCTTGAGCACGGCCCCAGCGGCCCTGGAGCGAACAGGCAGCCGACGGACCTGGGTTCGGTATATCTCCGGGTCACGGACAACGGCATCGGGATGGACCCATCTACACAGGAGCGCGTGTTCGAGCCGTTCTTCACCACTAAGGAAAGAGGTCGGGGCACGGGATTGGGCCTTGCGACCTGTTTCGGCATCGTCACCGACGCCGGAGGTAAGATTGATGTGAAAAGCGCCCCCGGCCAGGGCGCCACGTTCACTGTCGAACTACCGCTCTGTGCCGATCAACCGCATTCCGTAAATGGCGACCACACTGGGCTTGTGCGCAGCGCCCGACGCGAGACGGTGCTCTTGGCCGAGGATGATGCGGCGCTGCGGCGCGTGGCGGCGCGCGTGCTCACCAGCGCGGGCTACACGCTGCACGTCGCGACGGACGGCAACGATGCCAAGAAGCAGCTTGATGCACTTGGGCCGCGCCTCGACGTTCTGGTCAGCGACATCGTGATGCCGGGCTGTAGCGGCTATGACTTGGCTGCACACGCCAAGCTCACCGCCCCAAATGCAGCGGTGGTCTTGACCTCGGGATTCATCGAAGAGGCCGACAGAAAAGATCATCGCCACCACGCGCCCATCCTTTGGAAACCCGTGGCACCGCAAGACCTGCTGCGGGCGGTTGGCGAAGCACTCGAGGCGCGCCCGGCGAGCAAGGCCGAACCTAGGGGCACCGTGTTGGTGGTGGAGGACGATGAGGAAGTCCGCAGGTTAATGGTGCGCATGCTGGAGCGCGAAAGCTACGTCGTTCAGGCAGTTGCTACGATCGAAAGCGGAAGGCGTGCACTAGAGCTGGGACCCGAGCCAGGGGCGGTGCTTTGCGATCTGACTCTTCCCGATGGTTCCGGTGCCGAGCTTCTCGATTGGATCGCAGAGACCCGTCCAGCACTTTGCTCTCGGGTGATCGTGATGACCGGAGGAGCCATCGATGAAGCCGGCATGAGAGTGACCCAAAGCGGGACATTCCGGGTTCTGGTCAAGCCGGTTCAACCCAGGCAGCTGCTCGAGGCGATGGCGAGGCTTGGGAAGGCGGTTGCGCCCACAACTTCATGAAGCTCGGGGTCGCCGTGAACACCGACAAGACCCTGGACAATCTCGTGGCGCACGTGGTCCATTGCGGTCGCCTCGGTCGCCTCGTCAGGCGGTCGGTCTGAGAGCGTACCGTCCGTAGGCTACGAACGCCGCCATCAGTCCCATCGCGACGACCCAGACCAGCGGGTTGGCGGCGGTCAGCGCGAGCGAATATTGCGCGTAGAGTCCGGCGAGGGCCAGGCTTTCCAGCGCGAGCGCGGCCGCCGCAACCGGAGTCAGTAGGGGCATCCTCTTCGCCACGCCCGGGACGATAAGCAGGACTGGGCACAGCATCTCGAACACGCCGAGCGCGCTCCATCCGCCGCGAGGGAGTGCACCGAAGAACGGCTCGTTCGCGACTGCGTCGAAGCCGAATACCTTGTACGCCCCTCCCGCGAGAGATAGCAACGCGAGCGCGAGCTGGAAGACCCATAAGAGGACGTTCATCGTTAGGCTCCTTTTAGGAAAGATTCCACGATATGAACATCCGCGGGCAAAGCAAGTGCCCAGCGGCGTGGCAGGAGCGGTTAGCCCGGGCACTCTCCGGTCTTGGTCCACTGGCCTTCAACGCACAGCACCGGCATCTCGCGGTCCTGGCTTTCCTCGCACCGCTGTGTCGAGACTGCGTCGTCGGTACACACGTCGGAGTCGACGCAGACGGCCAGGTAGTAGTAGCTGTCGTTGCCGTAGTCCAAACCCGTATTCCACCACGCACTGATGCAGTACTGGGTGTAGGTACCACGTCCATTGAGCCCGCAAGGCGCTTGCTGAGTGCTACCCGCCACGCACTTGTCTTCGTCCACGCAGGGGTCGTCCTGCCATGCTCGGCGCTCACAGCGACGCGATCGCACGCCGTTGCCGTTCAGCCCACAAGCCTGCTGCCCGACGTCTCCGTCCACGCATTGCGGCAGCCAACATTCAGTCTGGCTCACCAAGCGGCCTTGCTCGCAGGCGTAGTCCTGCACCAGAGAGTCGTCTGTGCCGCAGGTGTCCGTGGTGAAGCTGTCGTCCACGCAGCTGTCGGGATCATTACAGGATAGTTCCCAGCGCCCCGCCACGCAGGTCTCAGCGCCGCTGCCCCGCCCGTTGAATCCACAGGATACCTTACGATCGTCACCGTCCTCGCAGCTATCTAAATCTCGACAACCGAGGGGTAGAGACCACTGACCTGCTTCGCAGGTTCGCTTGGCCAACCCGCGCAGGTTGTAGCCGCACGGCTCGATCTTATGGTTACCATTCACGCAAACATCTTCATCCGCGCACGCTGACCAAGGCGATAGCGCCCCTTCCACGCAGCGCCGCGAGCGCACGCCATGACCGTTGGGCCCGCAGGCCTCGGCGAGCTCGTGTCCGTTCACGCACGCGTCGGGATCATCGCAAGCGCGTACCGCAATCCACTGGCCGGCCTCGCACTGCATTTCCACGGTCCCGCGCTGATTGATTCCGCAGGCGCCCACCTTCCATTCGCTTTCGCGGCACGCATCCGGATCTTCGCACGGTGTCCAGGCACCAAGGCTCGGCCCGACACACTCACGGTGAGCGATGCCGCGACCGTTGAGGCCGCAGGAGCGCTCTTCTCGTGCACCGGGTACACACTGCACGGGAACGGCGCATTCAGTCCAGGTCGACCAGACGCTACCGTCGCAGGTGCGCGAGTGCAGCGCACGGGGGTCGAGCCCGCACGCCTCGACCTCCTTACCTTTCGCGGTGCACCGTTGCGGAGTCGCTTGCTGCGGTCCGTCCTCGCCGATCGCGCCATCTCTGCCCGCATCGACGACGGGCAGAGGAGCCGCGTCCAGACCCGCGTCTAAGACCTGCTCTGGGGGAGGCGTCAGCTCCGCAGGCAACGTGAGATTCTCTCCGCCGCAAGCCAGCATGAGCATCAGGCTGCTCGCACATAGCCATGTCCTTTTGCTGTCTCGTTTCATCGCGAGCAATCTCCGGGGCAGGACAGAGGGTCTTCTGCCGCGCTGCATGTGGCATCGCCGCACAAGGCAGGGCACGCACCACAGTCGGCCGGACACACGTCACAGTCTTCCGCTGCGCTACAGACTCCATCGCCACAGTGTGGAAGGTCCGCGTCGCAGCTGCTCCATGTGGGATTGCACAACGGGGAGCAACGCCCGTAGCAGTCAGGGTCGGCGCAGCCCAAAAGGCCGTCTCCGTCCCCGTCGTGGCTCGTGCGGCAAGTATCGTCCAGCTCGTGTGAGCCGAAGCGAAAGGTGTAGGTACGGCGCCCGCTGTAGTTCTGTCGGTCGTAGAGTTCGCCTGCCCAGCCGCCGACCGCCACGGCGGCGTGGCTTACCGTGTCGAAGAACATGTCATGGCCCTCAAGCTCGATGCTGGTGCTCGGCAGCTCTTGCCAAGTCGAGCCGTCATACTCCCACACATCCCCCATGGTTACGTCCGCGAGTCCGCCGCCCTGCAGCAGCACGCGGCCACGCGTCGCGTGGTACACCATCGCGTGGCGGCTGCGCGCCGCTGGCGATGCGCTCGGTAGCACTTCGTGAAACTGCACACCGTTCCACTCCCAGGTATCGCCGAGCGGCACACGAACTCCCGACTCCTCGGTCTCGCCGCCAAATAGCACCGCGCGCTCGCGAACGGGGTCATAGGCGAGGTCGAAGTACTTACGGGCACGGGGCACCTCACCGTCCAAGTCGACCCGGGTCCAGCGCTTCCCGTCCCATAACCAAACCCCTAACGTGCCGTCCTGCGCGGACGCAAAGAGTGTCATCCGCCTACGTGCCAGGTCGAAGAACATCTGCCCCCCACTCCCCCCCGGTGGTGACGAGCCAGTCGTCGCGACCCGACGCCAGAGCTGACCTTCGAGCTCCCACGTGTCCGCGAGTGGCGTGATCTCGCCGCAGCCGCCAGGACAGGGCTGCCCGATACCGACCTCGCCGCCGAAGAGCACGCTGACGCCGCGTAAGGGGTCGTGCGCTAGGGTCGCGAACGCGCGCGGCGGAGGTACTTCACCTTCCACCTCGAGCGGGAGCCAGCCGCCGGCCGACCAGAACCAGGTTTGGTCGTAGTAGGTTTCGGCTCTGACCCGTGCGCTGTCTTGTCCGCGTCCACCGAAGAGCACACCGCGTGCTCGGGCGCTCTCGTAGGTGACAGCCTCTCCGAAGTGAGCTTCGGTCCGAAATTCTGCCTCATGGACCGGCACCCAGGCGCCACTCTCGCTTAGGCGCTGTTCCTTGCCGCCGTAAACGTAAAGTAGCTCGTGACGCCTGATGTCGTAGGTCAGACAGCCGGCCGCGCCGTCGCCGTTGCTGGGATCGGTGCCGAGACCTGACGCATGCTTCTCCCAACGCGTACCGTCCCAGTCCCATACGGCCTGTGTCTTCTGCGGCAGGTAGTAGGAAAGTGGGCCTCCTGGTTCGGATCCCCCGACCAGCACCACGCGCTCCCGAATGGGATCGTAGGTCATGCCATGTCCCACCCGTGGTAAGGGGGACTCTCCCTCGGGCTGCATCTTTTGCCAGCGTGCCCCATCCCATTCCCAGGTTCCGTCAGGCCAGCGATACACCTCTCTCGAGTCCGAGTTTATGCCGGTGTCTAACAGCCCGCCAAACAACACCACGCGATCACGTTTCGGGTCGTACGCCATGGCGGCAGACCTGCGCGCCTCGGGCCTTACGCCGTCGATACTCGTCAGCTGCATCCAGGAGGCACCGTCCCACGCCCAGAGGTCGTTGTGGTGAGTGCGGTCCGTGGCCATGCCGCCAAACAGGTAGGAGCTGGCGCGAGAGCCCACATACGTGACTGCGAAGGCTTGGCGCGTGGTCTGGGGCTCGAACGAGGATCTCTGGTTGAAGGTCGTTCCGTCGTACTCCCACAGGTGCCCATCGTGGTGCACCGCGAGCAGCTCGTGAGCCGCATCGTACGTGACCGCTTGAGCACCGAGCGTGCCCAACGGATCCGTCAGCTCACTGGCAAAGTCGGCAGCCCAGCCTTGACCACCGAGTTCCAGCAGTGTCCCATAGGTTATGCAGCGGACGCGCCCGCGTGTCAGATCGTAGGCACAAGATGCGTTGGCGACGGCCGGCGGTATGGGGAGCCCGTTCGCCTCGAGACTCTCTTCAGAACAGGTGCTCGAGCAGCCATCGTGACTTAGGGAGTTGCCATCGTCGCACCCCTCGCCGACGGTCCGATCCCAGCGACCATTGCCGCAGTTTTCATCGGACCGGCAGTCGCGCGAGCAGCCATCGTGATCGTCCGTGTTGCCGTCGTCGCAGAGCTCGCCGTGGGCGGGGTCCACAATGCCGTCGCCGCAGCGGCGTGGAAGGCAGTCGACACGGCATGGGGCGTCGGGCTCGTCGGCGTTCGCACGGCCCTGATCACACTGCTCGAGGCCGTCTCGTGTATCCACTACCCCGTCACCGCAACGCGGGAGCGTGTCGTACAGGACGGTGCCCGCAGACAGGCTCGCTGCATTGCCTGCCAGGTCGCGAACCTCAACAGCAACGGTCTTGTCGCCACCGCCCTCGCCACTCTCGACGATATGGGTGCACGCGATGAGTCGGCGGGTCTCATCTTCGAACGAGCAATCGATGGACGTACTGCCCACGCGCACGACCGGCAGTGCGTCAGAGACTTCGTCGAGCTCGAATCTCAGCCCGTAGGAGTCGCCAGTGCGCACGACCGGCGGCGTGACGTCCGCACCCCACAGCAGGCTCGGTGCCTTGGCGTCGACCACGAGTCGCTCGTCCAGCTCGCGCACGCGGCGGTTGCCCGCGGGATCGATGAGTTCTACCGACAGGCCAAACTCGGCCCGAGGGATTTCGGAACTGGTCGCGCGATAGGTCGCGACGTACGCACCGCCGGCCACTCGCACGAAGGGACCGAACCCGGGGTCGTGCGGGGTGACGAGCAGCAAAGGCGGCTCCGCGAGTTCCTCGGAAGGGTTGACGACGAGCGCGACCTCGGCACCGACCCCGGCGGGCGAAGGCGCGAGTGATGCGGCGGCTACGTCCGGAATCGTCCGGTCGAGCACCACGCCCGTGCTCGCAATCTGCGAGGAGTAGCCACGCTCATTCAGAAACTGGACGAAGACGTTTCGCGTGCCGTCTGGGCACGGCGGACTCGAACACAGCTCCGTGTCCAGCTTCCATTCCAGGAGGTGCTGCGAGCCCTCGCGGATGAGGCCCTTGAGCTCGCGCTCCAGCCGCCCCTTGGCCAGCGCGAAGTCGTTGGCGACGATCACGCGTGTTGCGCCCTCGGGTGCGAAGCTGAGTGTCACGCGCTCCTGTCGAACATACCCTCGTTCGTTGGCCTCCACGACGCGCAGGGGGCCGTTTGCCGTGGCTGAGGGTGTGGCAGTCAAAGCCAGAGACACCAGCACGTTGCGGTGCTTGCCCGGTCGCAGCGTGAAGGGCGCCGATTGCCCGAAATAGAGATTGCGCGCACTCTTGTCGGGCCCGTCTTTGATCTCCACCACGACCCGGTACGGACCGCCATGCGGCACGTTCTCAAACGTGAGTGCGAGCTCCGGCGACAGACGTTCGACGGGGGTCTCGGCGACGTCGATGGGGTCGTCGGGGGCTGTCTGCTGCACGCGGGCGTGGGCCCAGGCCTCGACCGTAGGTGGCGCGTCGCTCCAACGGAAGGTGACGGAGAACGTGCCAGGTTCGACCTTACCGAGATCACAACCGAAGCCAAGCAGGCAGCCGAGCCCTACCCATACCATCATCGCTCTGTACATCCAGACCATGACTACTCCGTCGCTCCGCATTCGCCGGTCTTAGCCCACTGACCTTCCACACACACAACCGGGACCTCGTTCTCGCCGGCATCTCCGCAGGGCAGCGACCACGTGGTTCCGTCCTGGCATGCGTCGGGGTCCTGGCAGCCTTCGGGGTCGGCATAGTAAGCTGCGGCGCCACCGCGGGCGCGACAGGTTTCTGCCCGCTTTCCGCGCTGGTTGAACCCACACGCGACCTCCCTCGTGCTGCCCAACAAGCACTTATCCCGGTCGACGCAGCGGCCGAACGCTTGCCAGCGTTGCGCCCAGCACTTTCGGGTCTGCTTACCGTTGCCGTTGATTCCACACAGCCGGGTGTCGACCTCCGAGTCCTCGCATTCCGATAGCCAGCACTCGGCCACCGCAACCGGGCTGCCTTCCTCGCACATGAAGTCCTGCACGAGAGTGGCATCGGCGGGGCATGTATCCACGCTCGTGGCACCGTCTTCGCAAGTGTCAGGATCGTCGCACGACCCGTCTCGCCATGCGCCCTGCACGCAGACCTGGGCGCTCGTGCCGCGCTCGTTCAATCCACACGCGGACGGCACCGCGCGGGTGGTGCCATCGTCACACTCGTCGGGGTTCCAGCATTCGCCCAGTGCGGACCACTGGCCCGCTTCGCACGTGCGTCTCGCGGCGCCGCGCAGATTGAAGCCGCAGGGTTCAGCCATGCGCGCGCCCTCCCGGCAGACGTCTGTATCCTCGCACGCCGACCATGCAGACCAGCTGCCGGCCTGACACGCGCGAGTCCGCGCGCCATGTCCGTTTGGGCCGCATGCTTCGTTCTCGGCCTGCTCGTCCACGCACTCGTCAGGTTCTGTGCAGCTCCGAAGCGTCACCCACTGGCCCGCTTCGCAATAGAGCGCGAGACCTCCGCGTTGGTTGAGGCCGCACGTCCGCGCGACTCGTTCTCCGTCGCGACACAGGTCTGGATCTTCGCAAGCCAGCCACGGGCCGAACGTCGCACCGACGCAGGTGCGCACCGAGGAGCCCCGAGCGTTGCGTCCGCAGCTGCGCGCTTGCTCCTCCAAAGGCGCACACGGTTCGGGATCGCGGCATGGACTCCAAGCTGACCAGAATGTGCCGTCGCAGCTACGCGAATGGGTGGCGTGGGGCTCGGTACCGCACGCTTCCACTTGCTGGCCCTCCGTGGTGGTGCAGGGCTCGGGGGTGGCAGGTGGGGGCGCGGCGTCTGGCCTCCCCGCGTCGTCCGTGCCGCCCGCGTCGGCAGGAAGGTAAGGTGGAGCGGGCGGCCGCCCATTGCCTGCATCGCCCGTCCAGGGCGCAGGGACCTCGCCCCCCACGCCCAGCGCTGTCGCACGTTCGTCACCGCCACATCCGAGACAGACCAAACCGATGCCCACGAGGAGCGCCTCTCGTCCGCTGCGCCAGCTCATGGTCCACAATCTCCCGGACAGGACACGCCATCCTCGTCCCCATCACAACGAAAGTCCCCGCACACCGAGGCACTGCGGCCGCAGTCGCTGGCGCATCGCTTACCATTTTCGGTCGGGCTGCACGTGCCGTCGCCGCAGTGGGGCAGCGCGGGGTCGCAACTCATCCACGTCGGGTTGCAGACAGGAGAGCAAAAGCCGTAGCAGTCCGGATCCGCGCATCCTGCCAGACCATCGCCATCGCTATCCTGACCCTCCAGGCATGCCTCTTCGGAGGGACACTCGAGGGAGGCGGTCGCGAAGGGGCAGTAGAGCTTTGCAGTGACTGCCTCGAAGCGAAGGTTGTGCCGCAGGTCCCGCTTGGTGCGCGATACGTCGATGCCAACCCACACCACGTCGTGACTCCTCACATCGAAGACGAGTTTGTGATCTTGGTCGGCCTGCAGGCGAAGCTCGTTCGCCCAGATCGGGTGCCTGAGCCACGTGGCTCCGGTCCATTCCCACACGTCTTCCATGGCCGCGCCGACCGAGCCGCCGTAGAGCAGCACGCTGCCCCGTGTCGCATGAAAGACCATGGCGTGGTGACTGCGCGCGCCTGGCGAGGTCGCCGATGGCAGCGCGTGAAAGCTCGTGCCATCCCATTCCCACGTGTCATCGAGCCTCAGGCTCTCGCCAGAATCCACGCGCTCGCCTCCGAAGAGCACAGCGCGCTCGCGTACGGCATCGTAAGCCACTGCGAAGTGCGTGCGTGCACGCGGGACCTCTCCCACCGGCGTCGTCCGCGTCCAGCTTGATCCGTCCCACAGCCACACGCCGAGGGTGCCGTCGCTGCTCGGCGCAAACAACGTGACGCGTTTGCGTGCAAGGTCGAAGAACATCTCACCGCCCCCTCCGGCGGGCGGTGATTCGCCCTCGATGGCGATCTGACGCCAGCTATCTCCGTCGAGCTCCCACGTGTCCTTGAGTGGGGTAACCTCGGCGCACTTGCCTTTACAGGGCTGCCCGACACCGACCTCGCCTCCGAATAGCACGCTCACACCACGCAGCGGATCGTGTGCCATGGCGGCAAACGCGCGCGCCGGCGGGGTCTCTCCTTCGATCTCGATAGGGGTCCAGGTGGCCCCCGTCCACATCCAGGTGTGGTCGTAGTAAGTCTCCGTGTCGCGTTTGTAGACTCCCGGATTGGGCGGCACATGACCGCCAAACAACAGCCCGCGGGCGTTCGCCACGTCGTACGTGATCGACGGCGCTTTCAACAGTTCGGCGGCTTCATCCGCGCCGTGTAAGGCCACCCAAACCTTACCCTGCTCGGCCCACGCCTCGCGGTCGCCCTTACCGAGTGCGACCATACGCTGACGGTCGTAGTCATAGATGAGCGCACCCGCGTCAGCGAGCACCTCGGGCGCGTCGGGGCGCCGCTCCCACAGGCTCCCGTCCCAGTCCCAGAGTTCGCCATTTGCGTCGAGCAGGACCATCCGATTTCTGTCCGCATCGAACGCCAGCGCTCGACCCGGTGCACCAGGTTGTGGCTGCCCAGTCAGGTCGAACGCATGCCAGCGGGTGCCATCCCACTCCCACGTGTCGTCCAGGCCCTCAGCGTAATCTTCTCCGAGAGGCACCGCCTCACCTCCGAAGAGCACCACCCGGTCTCGCTTGGGATCGTAGGCGAGCACAGAGGACTTTCGCGGTGGTGGTGTCACGCCATCGGAGGGGGTGAGCTCGTCCCAGAACTCTCCGTCCCATGCCCACAGTTCGTTGTTTTGGACGCCGTCGTAGGGCTCGTCGTCCGCGTTGTCGTCAAAGCGCGAGCCGCCGAAGAGCAGCGTGCGGGCCTTCTTGCCACCCGCGTAGGCTATCGAGGACGCGTACGAGGGCCTGGGCGCACGCACATCGAGGGCTTTGCCCTCTTTCCAACTCACGCCGTCCCACTCCCAGATTGCGCCCTCGACGATCAACACCACCCGATCGCGCACGGCGTCGTACACCATCCCCGATGCGCCCTTCACCACGAAGCTCGGGTCCGTTGGGGTGGAGGCTCTGCGAAAGCCGCCTACTGTCAGCTCCCACAACACATTCAGGCTGGACAGTAATAGCCGGCCTCGCCGTGAATCGTACGTACCGAGTTGCCCGCTGCCCGAAAACCGCGGCGCGTCGAGAACCCTGAGTATCTCCTGTTGGCAGGCGCTCGAACAGCCGTCATGGCTCAGCAAGTTACCGTCGTCGCACTGCTCTCCGTGGATGGTATCTAGCGTGCCGTTGCCGCAACTCTCATCGGAGCTGCAGTCCTTGGCACAACCATCACTCGCCGTGTTGTTGCCATCGTCACAGGCTTCTCCGCGCTCTGGGGCCCTGATGCCGTCGCCGCAGCGAGACGGGCGACAGTTCGTTCGGCAAGCAGCATCAGGTGCGTCCGAGTTGGCCAAGCCCTCATCGCACACCTCGAAGCGCGCTTCTTCCACAACGCCGTTTCCGCAGCGCGGTAAGGTGTCGTAGAGCACGCTACCCGCAAACAAGATGGTGGCATTGCCTGCGAGGTCGCGAGCCTCGATGGAGATGGGGCGCTCTCCGCTACCCTCGTCTCGCGAGGCGATGTGCGAGCACTGCACCTGACGCTGGTTGGGCCCCTCAAACATGCAGTCGGCCTCCACACTACCCACGCGCACCGCAGGCAGCTCGGCGGCCACTTCGTCGAGCTCGAAGCGCAGGCTGAACGTTTCTCCATCCTGCACGACCGATGGCAACACGTCCGCACCCCAGCTGAGGGTCGGTGCCACGGAGTCGACGACGAGGGCTCGAGTCAGCTCGCTCACCCACCGATTGCCAGCGCGATCGACGAGCTCTACCGAGAACTGAAACTCCTCGCGCGATGTCTCGATGCTGGTGGCGGTGTACTCGGCGACGTAACCACCCTCAGGAACTTGTACGAACGGGCCAAATCCGGGATCCCGTGGAGCAACACTCAGCAGGGGAGGCTCGGCCAGTGGCTCGGTCGCGTTTACGAGGATGGTGACCGTGGTGCCGACGCGGACCGGTGAAGGGCCGAGTGCTGCCACGGCGAGACGTGGGGCTTCCCGGTCCAGTTCGACGCTCGCACTCACGACCTCCGACGCGTAACCGCGCTCGTTCAGCCACTGCGCGAAGACCGTGCGGGTTCCATCCGCGCACGGCGGCCGCGCACAGCGCTCCCGGTCGAGGTCCCATTCGAGCAGGTGACGTGCACCATCTTGCGGTAAGCCCTCAAGCGCCACTTCGCTGCGGCCCTGACTCAGCGCGAAGTCGTTGGCGACGACCACGCGCGTGGCGCCACGCGAGGCGAGCCCCAGCGTCACAACGCGCTCGCGTATGTAGCCGACCTCGTTCTTGCCCACGATGACCAATGCCCCGGAGGGATCGTCCGCTGCGGGCGACGGTGCGGAGGTCAAGCCAAGCGCCACCCCGACCTCCGTATGCCGGCCGCGTCTTAGCTCGAAAGGTGCAGATTCTCCGAAGTAGAGCGTGTGAGCCTGCTTACTCGCGGCCTCCTTCACTTCGATCACTACCCAGTAAGGTCCGCCGTACGGCACGGTCGCGAACTGAAGCTGGGCACCCGACGATAGGGCCGTGAGGGGAGCCTCGGCGACTTGAATCCTGGTGTCGCCGTTTGCTCTCTCTACGCGAGCGTGCACCCACGTCTCGAAGGTCGGTGCCGTCTCACGCCAGCTGAACGCGACGGCAAAGGTCCCCGGCTCGGCGGGACCCCAGTCGCACGCGACGCAGACCAGACTTGCGAGCCACAGCCCTGCGACCGTTGCCCTCCGATTTCCAGTCGCCATCCGTACTCCGGGCTCTGCATGCGCGGCCGGCTCGAGACCTGCCAATCCCAAAGACGGGTGCGCGCTCCTCACAAGAACGGTGAACGGTGCCTTAGAAGCAAGCCTCGCGCACATCCTCTGAGCACATGACCGGCTCACCTTCTCCGCGGAAGGAGAGCACGTGGATCTTGCGACCCTCGAACACGGGGATGTACAGCACGGCGCGCGACGCTGCATTCCCATGCGGCGACTGGTAACCCACGCCGACTGAACCAATCGTGGAGATGGCCAGCTCGGCGTTGGGGCTGGGCTCGACGTCCGTTTGCGTGGGGGCGGACATGCCCTGGCTCAAGCCCCATACGGCCGCGTACGCGGGGTGGGTGTTGATGTCGAAGACCACGGCGGAGTCGTAGTTCCAGTTCGTCTTGTCGTTCTTCTTCTGCGGTTTAAGCACCCAGACTTTGGCTGCCTGGTCGCCGCCGGCCACGATCCACGGCTTCTTCTTGCCGATGTCGGACTTCTTGGGATGGAACGCCTGCGCGCGACCAGGAGCCAGGCGGCTGTTCCGCGCGCCGCGCATGCTGGGCTGCGGGTAGATCTCGTCCTTGAGTACGTGCGTCGTCCACTCGCCCGCGAACAGCGGCGCTGCGGGGTCGGCGTCATTGTCCTTGCCCAGGGCAGGGCCCTCGAGGGCGTAGATTTTGCCAGGCTTGTCCGTCGCGAAGGCACAGTTGTCCGCTTGGTGATTCGTGGCCAAGATGTCTAGGCGTCCGTCCATGTTCAGGTCGACAGCCTGCACGTCGAAGGGAAGACCCTGGCCGGTGCTGATGACGGTCATGCGCGCTGGATTGGACAAGTCCGCGTTGACATTCGCCCACGTTTGCCCTTCGGGCGGACCGTAGATCGCGATGTGGCCTCCTAGCGGCGAGGAGAAGAAATGGGTCGCCACAATCAGCGGCGCATGCTGCGGGTGATAGCGATAGGCCGTGAGGTGGATGTCTGGACCTAAGAAGTCAACAGCAGGCTGTTGGGGGTCAGGGTTCACCTGGCGTTCACCGCGGTACAGCACGACCTCTTGCCAAGGGGTCTGAGGGTTCAGAGCTGCGCCGGGGTTCTTGAAGTAGACGAGCTCAGAAAAGGGCGGGTAAGGTTGGCCCTGGCGCAGGCGGAAACCGCCACGCACAGTCAGGAGGTCGAGTTTGCCGTCGCCGTCCATGTCCTGGAACAGCACGCGGTGGTAGAAGCGCGGGGAGTTGTTGGGGTCGCCCGGAAACGTGGGACCGAAGGCGCCCTGGGTGCTCTGGTGCACCAGGTACTCGGAGTGGTCGTTCAGGTTGATGATGGTGAGCCGTCCTGGATTGGCCAAGGGCACGTGGAAGCCCTGGGGCACCACTACGGCCGGAAAGCTGAACATCCCCTCGGGCGCCAGGGTTGCTTCGTTGGGCCAGGTCGTCTTCGGGGCTTGGTCCGTGATGATCTCAACGCCCGGCGTGGGCGCAATGAACTCAGGCGGCTGCAGGAAGGGCCCGAGGAAGGAAGGCGGCTGGGTGCTCGAATCGAGCTGCAAGCACTGGAGGCCCTCGATACGCGCGGCTAGGTCCGGCTCGCGACCGAAGCGTCCAAAGTTGACGAAGCTGGAAACCGTCAGGCCGAGCTCACCGGTGTGATGCTCGGGCGCGTCCATGTCGATGAACGCCGGGTTGAACGCGGTGTTGATCACGCCCTGGTCGTAGACCTCGGGGCAGAAATCGTCGGCCGTAGCCGTCGCGCTTAATAGGAGTATTGAGCACGCGACGACCGACGCGGTCGCGTACACGGGGGGGGGATTTTTCATAATGGCCCCGATGATAGTTCCTTGCGAGGAACCTCCCATGTGGCGTCTCACAGAGTGCCGCCCTGCGGCGTCCCTTCTACCCACCAAACCGCTTGTCTAACTTGGTAAGTTGGCTCGCGAAGCCCTCGACGTGCATGCCTGTAAACGTCTCGTCGTGCATCCCGTACAGCGTCACCACCATCCGCGTTGACCAGACGCCGTGCTGAAATCCACGTCGATTCTGCGCTCGTAAGGGGTGACGCCCTGTGTCACCTTGTGCCGGGCCCCGCAACGCCACGGACATTGATCTTGAACGACGCGCCTCGAACCGTGCGAAAACTCGGCAGATCGTGACCAACATGCGTGCGGTACGATCTTTGCGTTAGCCACGCGCTATGAACACTCAGACAAGGGCCCTTCAACTGTCGATTCTATTCACCGGCTTGGCGGGTTGCGATGCTAGTAGCTCTGCGACTCCACGACAGCCTCAGGTGGATCTGGAAAGTGCCCTCAGCGCCTTCAGTTCCTCAGGCTGCAAGGGGCAGCCGGATGGCCAGAAGCAGTGCGTAAGCTTCACGCTAGATGAGGCCGGCGATCTGACGCTCGAGCTAGAGAATTTTGTTGCCTCATGCGGATTCCCTCCCGACGTGCAGGACTTGTGGAAGGCTAAGGGATCCGTGGACGAAGGCTTGGGAACCGTCGAGATATTCTGGGACTTCGAGTACCCGAACGCTTGCGGGAACTGCGTTTACGACTGGACGTTGAAACTTGCCGACGTAGACGAAACGCTCCCCTTCACGCTTGGTATCGCAGTCCGTGATTGTGACGGTACTGACTGCGAACCCAGGCGCTACCAGGTCGACCTCGATCTTCGTGCCGGTGAAGGTAAGGTGTGTCCAGCTGCATGGCAGCGCTAGGCAGACGGTCACAAAGGAAACGAGAGAGCAGCCGACGGCGACTGGGCGAGAGCAAAAGCCTGCGTGCATGATCGCAGTGCAGGTTGTCGAGCGACGGATCCACCTTCGCCGTCGGAGCTCCTGGGGAGTCGTCTGCCTCGACGACAGTCAACAGCACTCCTGATGAAGGAGCCGTGAATGCCGGCGCGGTCTACGTGTTCACTCGCCAAGGCGGGGTCAGTGGTAGTTGGAGCCAGCAGGCATCTAGCGGCTTCGCAAGCTGCGCGAGCGTGCGAGTAAGGAGGGTTCCTCGTCCATCCGCGAACTCGTGCCCACGGGGGCCTTGGGCCGGAGGACCGCCTTGAGCAGCAGCGGTGCGAACTTCACGACCCACCGGTTCAGCGTGGCGTGGTCGACCTCGACGCCGCGCTCGGCCATGAGCTCCTCAACGTCGCGGTAGCTCAACTTGCAGCGCCAGTGCCAACGGAGACCCATCAGGATAACGGCGGCGGGGGCGGTGGCAGCCCTTGAACATCACGTTATCCCGCTCCCTCCCACACTCGTGTCCTAGATGTCGATCGTACCGCGACCGATCTCGATCACGGCGCCGCTCACAAAGATCCCACCGTGCTCGTCGACACGCAGGCCGAGTCGTGAGGGCCGGCCGATCCCACCGCCCTGCAAGAGCGTCGCGGCCAGGGGAAGGTGCGCGCCGCAGGTGATAAGAAAGGCACCGAGGTTCGCACACGCCGATCCAGTGGCCGGGTCTTCCAGCAGCGCGCCGTTGGAGGTGAAGAAGAAGCGGACGCTCCAGGCAGGCTCGTCCTTCGCCCACAGGTAAGCCATGGCCTCGTTGCGGGCTGCACTGAAGCCGTGACGTTCAAGCAACGCAAGTACTGGCTTTGCTGCGCGTACCAGTGCGGGTGTCGCGATCGGAACGATGAGTTGCTCGACCCCAGTGTTGACCCAGAGTGGCTCATCGCAGATCGAACCGTCAGGCAGGCCGAGCATCGCGCACAGCTCGCTCCGACTCGCGTCGACCGGCCGGGTCGCGGGAGCCTTGGCTGCGCGTAAGGTATATTCGGCGCCGCCGACCGTGACGGGCACCAAACCTGCGCCCATCTCGAGCGTGACGCGCGGCCTGCCCCGCGCGACGACACTCGCTGTGCCGAGGGTTGGGTGGCCTGCAAACGGCATCTCGAAGCCCGGTGTGAAGATGCGCACGCGCGCATCGGCTTGGTCAGTCGTCGCAGGCAGCACGAACGTGGTTTCCGATAGGTTCATCTGCCGCGCGAGCTGCTGCATGCACGCAGTGTCAAGGCCTTGCGCGTCCTCGAACACGCACAGGGGATTGCCCGAGAAGGGATCTCCATCGACAGTGAACACGTTGACGATCCGAAATGCGTAGCCCATGCGCCGATCTACCCGAGTCCCGCCATCTACTAGCACTTAGGACTAGGACTAGGACTAGCATGAGAATCCCACGACGCGACCCCCCGGTGTTCACCCCAATTCGTTTGTCTCGCACCTTGCTCGCAGCGGGCACCGCACGGCCACCTACCCGTTCGCCCTACGCCTCCGCCGTAGAAGCGTGTGTCGCCCCTGGGCGGTTCACTCGAGCCCTGAGCCTTAGCTTTCAGGGAACCGTCCAGGCCTCGAAATCCATCTTGTGGTCGTCCTCCGGGTCACGAGAGGTCACCAGCTTCTCGTGGCAGTGGAAGCGCAGTTTGTTGTTGTAAAGCACTTGAAAGGAGCCGGCCGCCCGGGCGTTGCAGCCCTCGCTAAACGGAGGTGCGGAGCTGAAGTCGATATGGGTCATGTTGAAGGAGCTGCCCGAGGGATCGAGGCGGAACAGGTGCAGCTCGTTGTTCACATCATCCGAGTAGGTGCCGCTGCCTTCTGAGCAGGATGCGAAGTGTTCCTCTGCGGTCGCGGCCACCGCGTAGATGCGGCCTGTACCGCATTCGGTCAGAAGAGTGAGGTTCTCAGCGCCGACGGGTACATCCTCATCTTTACCCACGGGCGTGTAACCTCCTCCCTCGAGGTCGTCGACTGTAAAGGCGTAGTACTGGTACTCGGCGCGACAGGTCGAGGAGCGATTGGCAAGGAACAGGATCTTCCCATTGGCTAATCGCGCGGTGCCGACGGATGCGATGCGATCGAGGTCTACGCGTTCGCTGGTCGCGCCGGTGCAGCCACCGCTGTAGGGGCTACCACCATAGGCATCGCAGGCATCCTGGCCGGCCTGATCAAAGGTGCTGTGGCGAAAGGTGAATTGGGTAGGTTCCGGAGCGTTCATGGGATCGCTCATGTCGTAGACGTCGACGGAAGCGGGGTTCTCTCGCGCGACGGCCAGGTAGTTGCCGATGGCGGAGGTGCCTCCCGGATGATCGCCCTTGGCGTGGTAAACGCGGTACTTGGCTCCGCCGGACGAGATGGCGTACACCTCCGCCTGCTTTTCGTCGTTCACGGTGCCGAAGTACCAAAGACTGCCGCCGTTATTGATGGCAGTGAAGCTCTGCACGTGTTGATCAGGGAGCTTCTCGAGCTCCGGGAGCTCATCGATCAAACCGTAGTTGGTGTAGTTGCCCTTCACGCGAGTGGCGTTGCTCAGGCTGCGGAACTGCTTGACGACATCGTTGACGCAGTAGTTGCAATCATCCCCTTGACACAGCACCTCACCGCCAAAGTTTCCGTAGAGGGTTTCGATGCGCTCGCAGGTCTTCTGTGGGCCACACAGCATGGTGCCTGAACAGTCAGCTTTCGCTGTGCACGCCGCATGTTCGACCGAGGGCGGATAGCAGCGGTCACCATTGCAGATGAGACCCGCATTGCAGTCGGGGGTGCTACCGCCGCCGAACAGAAGCTCCGTTTCTGCGCAGCGCTGGCCCTCGGCACCGGCCATCTCGCAGATTTTATCGGGGTTGCAGACTAAACCCGTATTGCAGCGATCACAGGTCGCGATATCAATGATTGTCGTGCCCTCGCAGGGGCGGCAGGGCTTGTAACTTACGCCCTGATACCAACGGCCGCGCTTGAAAGGCAGACCAACATATCCTGTCTTGGTGGTGGTGCTGGGGCCAACCGTAAGGGCGCCTAACGAGAGCGTGGGGCTCGGCGCGTCCGCCGTGTCGTCATCGATCTTGAAGGGTCCCGTCCACTTCTTGATCGACTTACCACCCACGAAAAGCTCTGCCGTGGCAATGCACCAGCGGTCGCTGCCGCGCTTGGTGAGCTTGAGCGAGTCGATGCGACGTAGGCCGTGCTCGTCGAGCGTATAAGTATCCGTCTGCCCGGGTTCACGGTCGTTCTTACTGGGCGTATCCAGGACGATGTGCTCTTCCAATCCCTCGTGTTTGAGGACCGCCTCGACTGCGTCGTTGGTGCCAGCGTTGGCATCGACGGCGGCCGTACAGGTGGTGGTCACGAGGCTTGCCGGGCGTTGATCGGAAATATTAGTGTAAGGGAGCGAGATGTCCGAAAAGCGGATCGACTTGGTCTTCGGAGCAGCCCCGTCATCGATCCAGACGGGCCACAGGTCGGTGGCGCCCACGTAGTTGCGCGCGTCGGGGCCGCCGTTCCAGCCTCCCCAGTACCAGATAATCTTGTCGGCGTCGCTGATCTGGACGTACTGAAGGCAGACTGCATCGGTGCCTTGCTTCGAGATGGTGACAGCCCGCATGTCCTCGGGGTTGACCGGGATGGCACCGACAAACAGGGGACGATGGTAAACTTCGCCCGGTGTGGTCGCGAAGGAGCCGAGCGAAGAGCGCTTCTCCCCCGCGGCCGTGTGGACTATGAGCTCGAGGGGATCCTTGGAGCCTGCATTCTCGGCATCGCACAGCATCACAGTAAGGATGTGCGGGTAGAGCGACGTGGCCTTCCCTTCACGCAGGAACGCGTCCCGCACCGCCTGTTGACCGAGGGATACCTGAGCCACAGCGCTGTTGCCGCATAGGAAGAGCGCCAGCAACTGCCCAAGGCAGCGCCACCACAAGCTCGATTTATTAAGCACGGGACCTCTGGGGGGATTGGGGGGTGGACCAGGGATACCCCCCGCCTAAGGCGGCGGGAAGTGCGGTTCGGGGTGATTGTCGGGCGATAGTTGGATGCCCCCATAGTGGGTGTTGAATCCCACGCTTTTTCCCCGCTATTGCACCACGCTCCATCGTGACGGCACCGGGTTGATTTCTCGTTTTGCGAGCCATGCGTAGCGGGTCGCGAGCGGTGACGGAAAGCGCGAGGCCGAGGGGAGCGCATGCTCCGACCTCGGCCTCGGGGGTGTGAGTGCTGGTGTCGCTACGCGACTTCTTTGAGAGCGGCCTGGACGTGCTCGGTGTTGACGGTTTTGGCGCGCGCGATGGCGGCGGCGAAGAGAGCATGGTGAGCCAAGGAGTTGACCTTCCTGGGCAGTCCGCTTGAGGCCTGAAAGATGGCTTCCTGAGCGGGGGTCTCGAAGAGAGGTAGCTCGGTGCCGGCGAGCTTGAGGCGATGTGCGAGGTATGGAGCGATCTCGTCGCGCGTGAAGCCGGTGACGTGAGCTCGCACGACGATTCGCTGAGCGAGGGCCTCGTGGGCGGCCATGTTGAGTCTTCGCCGCAGCTCCGGGTGGCCGACGAGCACGAGGCACAATCGGTTCTCAGCATCCATGGCGTAATTGGTCAGTAGCCTTAGGTCTTCGAGGACATCGGCGCGCAGATGGTGGGCTTCATCGACGATGAGGACTGGCCTTTGCTTGGACTCGGTACAGAGTCGGGTGACCTCGGAGCGAATCTGCCGGTAGAGGCCGGCTCGATTTCGCTCTGCAGGTAGTCCGAGCTCCCAAGCGATGGTCTTGTACAGGTCCATCACGTTTCCTGTCGTCATCGCGGTATAGACGGGTCGGTAGAGCCCTGCGTGCAGGTCTGCGACGAGCTTTCTGCAGCCGGTGGACTTTCCGGAGCCGCTGTCGCCGGTGACGAGGCCGATGCCACGCATGTCTAGCAAGTGGCGCAGTCGTACCTGCACTTCGTGCATGGACGCCGACGCAAAGAGGTCGTCGTGTTCGGTCTCTTTGGCGAAGGGATGGCGCGTGAAGCCGAAGTGTTTTCGGTACATCAGAAGATCTCCTCGTCGGGGATGTCGCGCAGGTCGCGCATGCGTAGTCCCTCGGGAGTCTGTTCGGGAGGCGCGTCTGCATGCAGCACGGCACTGGGCCGGTTGCGCTTGACGAAGCAGTTGGCGTAGGCGTTGACCTGACGCGCGGTCTCGATGCGCTTGTTGTTGTGAAACACCTCGACGGTGCGCTTGTTCGGCGGCTTGGCAGGCTCGTAACGCAGCGTGACGCGCTCGCCGACGAGGGCGGCATCGACCTCGAAGCCGACGCCGTCCAGAGTCACCGTGCGGTCCTTCTGCACGCGGCGCCGTTGTTCGTAGAGGAAGTGCTCGCCGAGCGAGGCATCGGCAGTGCGCACGTCATCGCTGAGCCGAGCCCAACGGTCGGTGGGCGTCTCGCCTCCTACCCCACGATGGGGCGCATGGTGGTACTCGCCCTCGACCCAAGCCCAAAGTCGACGGTTGAGCGTGTCGATGCTGAGCTTGTCGGCGGGGGTGAGGACGGGCAAGAGCTGCATCCTTACTGTTCGAAACCAGCGCTCCATCTTACCTTTTCCTTGCGGAGAATACGGACGCGCGTGGATGAGCGCGATGCCGAGCTTGGCGCAGACGAGCTGCAGGTGGTTGGAACGAAACGCGGAGCCGTTGTCGACGTACAAGCGTTTGGGCACACCACGTCGGCGCATCGCCTGCTCCAGGACGGGAAGGAACGCGATGGTGCCCTCGGAGAGCGCAAAGGCGGCATGGGGTATAAGGCGCGTGGCATCGTCGATCATGGCAATGAGGTAGGTCTGTCGTAGCCGCTCGCCGACGCGGATCTTCGGGCCGTACATGACATCGCTCATCCACATCTCGCCGGCCTTTTCGAATTCGAAGTGACGGCGGTCCTTGGAGGTGGGCTCGCCGGTGCGCTTCTTCATGAGTCCGCGCTGTGCCAGCAGGCGATGCACGGTAGACATGGGCAGAGCGAGCCCCTCAGGGATTTGCTCTGGGTGCTCGGAACACACCCGAGCGATCACGAGCGGAACGGACAAGTCCGGCTCGTTGTCTTTGGTCTCGCACAAAAGGTCTACGACACAGGGTGGAATCGCGCGCGCACACCCAAGGTCTGCGCGAACCTTGGGCACCAAGGCGTCGAAGCCCCCGCTCCTGTAGTCGCGCAGCCAGCCGCGGATGGTCTCGGCTGCGACGTGTCGTCGAAGCGAGCCCGGGATATCCCACTCGCGCTCTGCTTTGGCGTGCAAGAGGGAGTACATGCCGCGGTGGCCGGACTCCAGGTGTACCAGGTCCCCGATCACGCTGTGGCGAAACAGCGCAACCTGCTTACGGCGCTCGGCATCCTCGGCTGCGCGCTCTGTCTGAGTATCGGATGGCATCGATTCGTTCTCCTGTCTTATGGCTCGAGTGACTTCGAGCTCGTGCAGGCGAACTACCGGCTTTGCGCCGCGGGCGCGCTCCCCACTTTGTGTGGGTCGTCGCCTTCGACCCCTCTCGCGCGGCGCCCACGTCGGCGAAAACCGAACGGACGTGGCAGCTCGGCGAGGTACCGCTTCGCAAGCTCCCGAAGTGGCTCGAGCACGAACGGCCGGCCGAGCCGAACACGAATCGCCGACAGGAGGGGCGCACAACCGGCCAGCGCAGGCAGCAGCGTCACCAGCGCGACAAGTACCCGGCCGATGGGGGCGGCGCGGCGGCGAGTCCAGCGCACTGCGCTTGGCAGGTCGACCGCCACATCGGCGTCGGCTGGGCGCAGCAGCTCGGCCGCTTGCGCGAGGCTCGCGGCGTCCTCCACGGTCGCGACGGCTTGCTCCACTTCCTGGAGCGTCCCGCTCATCCCGCTGGCTAGAAACGCCGGCAGAAGGCTTATCGTCGTACCGCTCGGGGCGCACAGAAAACGCGGAACGCGCATCCCGGCTGGCCGCACTCGCTCGTAGGTCCCGTGCCCCGCCGGCCGGCACGAGCAGCCCGGATGTAGCGGGCACTCCTCGAGGCTTGCGCTCTCCCAGGCACGCTGGCTAACGTACGCATCGCTGGGAGGTGCTTCTGTCCAGATCAGCTGCAGAGGTAGCGACCAGCCAAGGGCCTGCACGAGTACCAGTCGTGGCAGGCCCAACCTTTCCGTCGCCAAGTGTGACCTCGATCCCGCTCGCGCTCACCCAACGCCTGCTCAACCCGCTCTGCGAGCACATCTCAAGCGATCCAACGAGCTTCAACAGAGACAGAAACAAGACGGGGGATCACGAGGCAGCGAGGGATTCAACA